>CAYZBB010000088.1:0-22289 GCA_964476495.1 uncultured Actinomycetes bacterium
TCAACAGCGGCAGAAGGACCTTGGTCGCCGGGGTTGACAAAGGGTGTCTCACGGCGCAGGCATCGATGCTGGCGTTCCGACCCCACGACGAGCACTGGACGGGCCTTGCTGTCGGATTCGGCGACGGGCCGGGCGAGCCGGCCCGGATCCTGCGCCAACTCGCCATCGAGGCCGACGGGTCATGAGTTTTCCGAGCGTGCTGTTCGCCGGCGCCCCGGTTCCGGCGACGGCCGCGGTCGCTGCGCCACCCGAGTGCCTGGTCGACCTGAACCTGGACCAGGTCCTCGCCGGCGTCACGGGGGGCCGCGAAAGTTATCGACTCCGAGGCGATCTCACCTGCGCCCCGCGCGACGAGACCGTCATCATCGACCGCCAGCAGGTTCAAGGACGTGGTCGCGCGCTGGTCGTGGTCACCGGCGCGCCAGCCAGGGCGGAAAGTCGACCTTCCTGCGTGCTGTCGGGCAGGCCACGGTGCTGTTGCGAGCGGGCATGTTCGTCACTGCCGAACGCCTGCAGGCAACCGCTCCCGCAGCCGTGTTCACCCACTTCGGACGCGGCGAGGACCGCTCCACGAGCGGCGGCAAGTTCGATGAGGAACTGCGCCGGATGAGCGAGATCGTCGATCATCTGCAACCGGGAGCATGCATCCTGTTCAACGAGCCGTTCGCCGCCACGAACGCGCGGGAGGGCGCCGAGATCGGCAGCGACATCGTGCGAGCCATGCTGGATCGGAGTATCCGGGTGTTCCTGGTGACCCACCTCTACGACTGGCGGGCGACCTGAGACATAGCCGGTCCGACGACGTGGTGTTCCTCCGTGCGGATCGTCGGCCGGGCGGCCGGCGGACGTTCCGCCTCGTGCCCGGTGATCCCGAACCCACCAGCAACGGCCCAGACATGTACGACCGGGTCTTCGCCGACGCCCACCGACGGCAGCAGTCGGTCGTCGAGATCGCCGTTACCCGTAAGGAATTCGGTCGAGATGGGCCTGCGTCTCCCGCATGGTGACGGGTGACCGCGCCCCGGCGGCCCGGTGGCGACCCGGGATCGGAGGCATCGGCACGGCGGAGCACAATCGGACCGACGTCGGGCCGTGCGGTCACGGGACGGCCGACCAGGACGGAGGCTGCCGAGATGACCGATGCCGGGCAGCCCCCACCGGGCGGACCCGCTCGGCCCAGCGAAGGCACGGTCACTGTGGCTGCCCGACCGAGGGCGAACTGGCTTCCCAAGCTGGACCGGCGCGAGTTGGCCGCGATCTTCGTCGGGGGTGCGATCGGCACCCTGGCCCGGGCCGGCCTGTCCGAGGCCCTGCCGCACGCGCCCACGCAGTGGCCGTGGGCGACGTTCGTCGTCAACGTTGTCGCCGTGGTGATGCTGGGCTACTTCGTGACCCGGCTGCAGGAGCGATTGCCGCTGTCCAGCTACCGCCGCCCGCTGTTGGGCACCGGCGTGTGCGGTGGGCTTTCCACGTTCTCCACGATGCAGGTGGAGATCCTGAGGATGATGCAGGCGCAGGCGTTCGTGCTCGCGACCACGTACGCGGTGGTCAGCATCGTGGTCGGGTACGCCGGCATCCACCTGACCACCGCGCTGGTACGACGGGTGCGGATCCGCGCATGAACGCAGGGTGGGCGGGAGGGCTGGCGATCTG
Organism: uncultured Actinomycetes bacterium; assembly: GCA_964476495.1. Lineage (GTDB taxonomy): Bacteria > Actinomycetota > Actinomycetes > Mycobacteriales > Nakamurellaceae > Nakamurella. The sequence goes on from CAYZBB010000088.1 coordinate 1,654, forward strand.
GGCCGGCGTGGTGCTGATCGGCGGCGCGGGGTCGGTGCTCCGATTCCTGGTGGACGGCATGGTGTCCGCCCGCACCGGCCGCGCGTTCCCGTACGGCACCCTGGTGGTGAACATCAGCGGCGCCGTCGTTCTCGGTCTGCTCACCGGGCTCGCGCTGTCCGGGGACGTCGCCCTGCTCGCCGGGACCGCGGCCGTCGGTTCCTACACCACGTTCTCCACCTGGATGCTGGAGTCCCAGCGGCTCACCGAGGAACGGCAGTTGCGCAGTGCGTTCCTGAACATCGCGGTCAGCCTGGTCCTGGGCGTGGCCGCCGCCGCGATCGGCCAGGCGATCGGGGTGGCGATCCGATGAACCTCGACTGCCGCAAGCTCACCTGCTACTTCGGCGAGCGGCACCGCGCGCCCTCGGGATTCGTCGCCGATCAACTGCTGGATGTGTTCGGCCGAGGCGAACTCGCGACCAGCATCATGATGCGCGGCGTCGAGGGCTTCGGACTCAAGCACCGGCTGCGCAGCGACACCTCGCTGACCCTGTCCGAGGACCTGCCGGCCGTCGCCATCGCGGTCGACGTCCGACCCCGGATCGAGGCTGTGGTGGACGAGGTGGCGGCGATCCCGTCCATCGGACTGATCACGCTCGAGCGGGCCCGGCTGCTGACGGACGGTGCCGACGGCGTCAGCCTGCCCGACGATCTGGCCGAGGCCACCCGGCTGACCATCTATCTGGGTCGGCAACAGCGGGTCGGGCGGAGCCCGGCGTTCGTCGCCGTGTGCAACCTGCTGCACGAGCGTGGCATCGACGGGGCGACCGTCCTGCTGGGGGTCGACGGCACCGTCCGCGGGCGCCGGCAACGCGCTCAGTTCTTCGGCCGGAATGCCGACGTCCCGATGATGATCCTGGCGGTGGGTACCGGTGAGCGGATCGCCGCCCTGCTGCCCGAGCTCGATCGGATGCTCCTGCAACCGCTGCTGACCCTGGAACGGGTGCGCATCTGCAAGCGCGACGGGACGATGCTCAATCGGATGCAATACCTTCCGCGCACCGACGAGCAGGGCCGACCGCTGTTCCAGAAGATCATGATCTTCACCGCGGAGGACGCCACCTACCAGGGTCACCCGATCCACCGGCAGGTCACCCGCTGGCTGCGGCAAGCCGGAGCCAGCGGATCGACGACCCTTCGAGGGATCTGGGGTTTTCACGGGAACACCCCACCGCACGGCGACCGCCCGTTCCAGGTCGGCCGGCATGTGCCGACGCTGACGGTCGTCGTCGACACCCCGGATCGGATCGCCGCGGTGTTCCCGATCATCGACGAGCTCACCAGTGAGCGCGGCCTGGTCACCAGCGAGCTGGTTCCCGCCGCCCGGGCACGCACGAGCGATGGCGCGCAGGGTGGTCTCGGCCTGGCCGACCACCGTTGGTGATCGGCCCACCGTTTGGTGATCGCCCGCCGGCCCCTGGCCTCCTCGCCGGACCGAGGCCTATTCGCCATACCGCCGATGCCGGGCGGCATAGTCCCGCAGCGCACGCAGGAAGTCCACCCGGCGGAAGTCCGGCCAGTAGGCCTCGCAGAACCAGAACTCCGAGTGGGCGCTCTGCCACAGCAGGAACCCAGACAGCCGCTGCTCGCCGGACGTCCGGATGACCAGGTCGGGATCCGGCTGGCCGGAGGTGTAGAGGTGCTCGCCGATCGTCTCGACGTCCAGCGAGTCGATGACCTCCTGGACGCCGTGCCCCTGTTCGATCCCGGCCTCGAGCATCGACTTGACCGCATCGACGATCTCCTGGCGGCCGCCGTACCCGACGGCGATGTTGACCTGTAGGCCGTGGCGGTACGCGGTGCGCATCTCGGCCGCCCGCAGCCGGGTGGTCATCTGCTCCGGCAGCAGGTCCAGCGCGCCCACGATCCGCAGCTTCCACGGTCGCTCCGGGGCGGCCAGGTCGTCCACGACATCGGTGATGATCTCCAGCAGCGGCTGCAGCTCGTCGTCGGACCGGCGCAGGTTGTCGGTGGACAGCAGCCACAGGGTGACCATGCCGATGCCCGCGTCCTGGCACCATTCGAGCAGGTCGACGATGTGCGCGGCCCCGGCACGGTGTCCCTCCGTAGGGTTTGAAAAGCCGGCCTTGCGAGCCCACCTGCGGTTGCCGTCGAGCATGACGCCGACGTGGTGCGGCGTCTGCGCCCCCACCAGTTCCCGGGTCAGCTTTCGCTCGTAGACGCGGTAGACCAGGGACGGGAGCTTCACGACCTGACACTAGCGGTCCGCCGACCGGCAGGGCCGGATGCCGGTCCGGCAAGGAGGTTGCGCGGCGGACCGGATCTTTTGCGGGGCAAGGATCACTGTCTTCGACGGGCCGGACAACGGGTGATTCGGCGAGGATAGGAGGCATGTCCGTGACCGCGCACGCCGCTGTGCCCGCACCGACACGACCGCGTGCCCGGGGCTGGATCCACCTTTACTCGGCCGTCATCGCCACCATCATGAGCCTGGCGCTGATCCCGCTGGCCGCGGTGTTCGCCGGCCCCGGTCCGGCCTTGGCCTGCTCGGTGTACGCGGTCACGTTGATCGGCATGTTCACGGTCAGCGCGACCTATCACCGGCACACCTGGCGATCGGCCCGGGCGCGCACCTGGATGAAGCGGGCGGATCACTCGATGATCTTCTTGTTCATCGCGGGCACCTACACGCCGATGACCGTGTTGGCATTGCACCCCCCGACCAGCACCGTCGTGCTGACCACGGTGTGGGTCGGAGCCGCCGGCGGGGTCGCGCTGAAGATGTTCTGGCCACACGCCCCCGCCTGGGTCGGGGTGCCGTTCTATCTCGCCCTGGGCTGGGTGGCCGTATTCGTGCTGCCCGACCTGTTGTCCAGCGGCGGCGTCGTCGTACTGGTGTTGCTCCTGGTCGGCGGGGCCCTCTATTCGGTGGGCGCGTTCTGCTACGCAACCCGGCGCCCGAACACCTGGCCGACCACCTTCGGCTACCACGAGTACTTCCACGCCTGTGTGTCGCTGGCAGCCCTGTGTCATTGCGTGGCGATCTGGCTGGTGCTCTTCCGAGTCAGCTGACGCCGCCGCGGTGTGGTCGGTCGACCACACCGCGGTCAAGTCTCGGGTTGTCAGGCCGTGGCGAAGCCGACGACGTCGGCCACGACGTTGGCCAGCGCCACGAAGGCGCCGACGAGGCCGGCGATCCGAGCGGGCCCGCCGAGCGGCCGGCCGCCCCGGGTCAGGCCGGCGATCCAGGCCGCGCACGCGCCGAAGATGCCGGGTGCCCCGGACCAGAAGAACAGCACGGTCAGCAGGGCGAGCGCGGCGAAAACGATCGCGCCGACCTTGGCCCTGCCTGCCTCCCTGACCAGCCAGCTGCCCGCGCCCACACCGATCAGCAGTGCCGCGGTGCCCACCAGCCCGATGGACAGAATCGATGCGTAGGCGCCGTCCGGCTCGCTCGGATCGATATCGGTCACCAGGATCAGCACGAGGAACCAGGCGATGGGGCACAGGACGCAGAGCGCGTACACCGCGCCGATCAGCACCCGGGCCGACGGCAACGACACTGTTCGGGGAGTGGACGTGGTGGACATGGTTCCTCCGATGATGACGCGGGCCGGACAGTCCCTGCCCGGCAACCACGGTCGCCCGGCCGGTGTCCCGCCCACCAGGTCCGGCAGGGGCCGACCGTCCCAGCCTGTCCCGCGGAACGTCCGGGCGCCGTCCCGCCGGGTCCCGGATCGTCCCGGATCGTCCCGAGTCGGGTCCGGCCTGTACGGTTTGCCGCCGGCTGGGCCATCCTGATCATGTGACCGTGGGCCCCGTCGGGGATCGAGGTCCGGGCATCACCCTCGGGGTCGTGGTGGCCGGTTGCCTCTTTGCGCTCATCGTGGCCGTCACGGTGGTGGTGGCCGAGCTCGTGACGGCACCCGCCGCCGGGGCGATGGTCGGGCTGGCCACGTGTGCGGTGCTCGCGATGGCGGGCGGCGTCGTGCTGGATCACCGCCCGGGCAGTGGCGTCGGTCGCACGTTCGTCGCGCTGTCGTCGTTCGTGGTTCTCGATGCGATCTGGACGTTCGTCCGGTCCGGGCGGTCGCCCGGCGAGGGTCCTCCCGTGGCAACCGGCGACCTCGCCGCGCTGGGCCTGGTCGCGTTCGTCGTCGCGGTGCCGCTCTCCGCCCGACCGCCGGTCCCGGCCCGGATCGCGTGGGCCGGGGTCGGCGTCGCGACGGCCGGCGCGCTCCTCGTGACCTGGGCGGGGGTGGCGTCGACGACCGGCGCCGCGGCCGGCTGGGCGCTGTGCGCGGTCGGTTCGGTGATCGTCTGGACGGCAGTCGCCCGGAGCGGGCGGCGGGCGCCGCGCACCGAGCGACGTCGGATCGGCTGGGTGCTCGCGCTGACCGGGGCGGTGGTGGCAGTCCTCGGGCTGTCCTTGACCTGGTTCGGCGCCGAGACCGCGGCGACCCTGACCGGACTGGCCATGATCGCCGTAGTGGTGCTGCTCACCCGATTGGAATTCGTGACGAGCCTGCGACCGTTCGACGAGTTCGCGCTCGATCTCGTGCTGGTGCTCGGGGTGGTGGTCGTGGCCGTCGGCGTCGGTCTGCTGGTGGGGTTCGCCTCCAGGTGGACCGGGCTGCTGAGCCCCACGACCTGGACAGCGTACGGGGCCGTCGTCGCGGTGGCCGTCGCCGCGCCCGCCGCGATCGCCCTGCGGCGCAACCTGCTGGCGGCGCGATACGGCAGCGGGGTCATCACCCCGACCGCGCTCGCCGAGATCACCGCCGACCTGCATGCCCAAAGCGACCCACGCGACCTGCTGGACAAGGCCGCCGGCATCGTCGCATCCGCGAGTCGCAGCCGGCAGGCCAGGATCGTCCTGGGCCCCGACGAACCCGACCTGCCCGCAGGCTGGTCGCTCTACCCGCTGTCGGTCGGGACCGACCGAGTCGGCTCCCTCGTCGTGGCCTTCCGCGGCGTCGACGGTCCGGAGGACCGGCAGCGGCGGGCGATTGCCGAGCTGCTGCCGACCGTCGGGCTGGTGGCCAGGGCGGTAGCCCTGGCCGTGGAGACCGAACTCGCCCGCCGCGACGTCGCCCGGGAACGCGCGGACGAGCAGCGCCGGATCCTGCGCGATCTGCATGACGGGCTCGGTCCGTCGCTTGCCGGAATGAGCATGCGAGTCCGGGCGGCACTGCGCACCGGGCCTCCCCCGGAATACCGGCAGCTGCTCGATGACCTGGCCGGGGAACTCGCGGCGGTGCGCGCCGAGTTGCGCGGTGTGGTGGCCGGCCTGACCCCATCGGCCCTGGACCGCGACGACCTGTCCACCGCGCTGCGCCGGCTCGTCGACACCTTCCGCGCGTCCGCCTCGGTCACGGTCGGCCTGGAGATCACCCACCTGGACGGCACGATCCCGCGCGACGTCGAGGTCACGGTGTACCGGTGCGTCGCCGAGGGCCTCACCAACGCGTTGCGGCATGCCGCGCCAACCGTGATCGACGTCCGGGTTCGGTGCGGGGGCGGTCGGCTCACCGTCGAGCTCACCGACGACGGCGCCGGCGGTCCCGTCGTCCCGGGCGTCGGTCTGTCCTCGCTGGCCCACCGGGCCCGGTCGTGCAGCGGTGACCTGGCGGTGGAGCCCGTGCCGGACGGGGGCACCCGGCTGCGGATGTGGATGCCGGTCGACCGGTCGACGGCCGGGGAGGCGGTCACATGATCGGCGTCGTCGTGGTCGACGACCACCCCGTGGTGCTGACCGGACTGACCGCGCTCATCGGGTCGGATCCGCAACTCGCGGTCGTCGGCTCGGCGCGTTCGGCCGCCGACGCGCGGGCGCTGACTGCCGAGCCCGAACCGGACGTCGCCGTCCTGGACCTGCAGCTGCCGGACGGGGACGGGATCAGCCTCGGGGCGGAGCTCAAGCGGCGCTGGCCGCGGGTGCGGGTGCTGATCCTGACCATGCACGCGGACGAGACCACCATCGTCCGGAGCCTGGCCGGCGGGATGGACGGTTACCTGCTCAAGGACGCCGACCCGGAAGACGTGCTCGCCGCGGTCCATTCGGTGGCCGGCGGATCGATGGTGATCGGACGAGGCGCCAGCGCGGCCGTCGTCGCCGCCGCGTCCAGCGCCCCACGGACCGGCGCCCTGGCCGCCCTTGATGCGCGGGACCTGGAGATCCTCGAATTGATGGTGGCAGGGCTCCCCGTGTCGCAGATCGCCGGAAGGCTCTACCTGGCGCCCAAGACGATCCGCAATCGGATGTCCGAGTTGCTCGGCAAGTTGGGCGTGCGCACGCGCGACGAGGCGGTGGCGCTGGGTCGTTCGGGAGGACTCGGACGATGAACGTCGCTGACGGGCGGCTGCCGCGCCGCTCAGGCCGAACAGACCGGCGCCGTCAGCGACTCGGACGATGAATGCCCCGGACGGGCGGCGCCACCCAACCCGGCGGGTCAACCCAGGTCGGGGCCGGCCTCCCGGAGTCGGTTGACCTCCTCCATCGCGCGGCGCAGGTCACCGAGCCAGGCGTCGGCATTCTGCCCGACCAGCCGGACCGCCCAGGCCAGCGCATCCGACCGGCTGCGTGCCACTCCAGCGTCGACCAGGGTGTCCAGCACCTGACGCTCGGGCTGGCGGAGCCGGGTCATCACCGGAGCGGACAGAGTGGTGAACAGTTCCTCGGTGGTGCCCAACCGGGCCCCCCAGGAGATCTCCCGGCCGTACCGGTGCTGTGCCTGCCGGGCGATCTCCATCCGCTGCTCGCGGGTTTCCTCCCGGAATCGGGAGATCCGGCCGGCCTCGGCGGCCGCCCTGGCCGCGTCGTCGGCGAACTCCTCGGTCAGGTCGGGCAGCTGCCCCACCACGATGATCTCGTCCCGGTCGGTCCGTACCTCGGGCGCGCCGACGAACCAGTCGCTGGGCAACCGGCCGGCGAACCAACCCGGGGCATCGGACGGGTCAGGCGCCTCCGGGTAGCCGCCACGTCCGCGTCCCCGCGGACCCATGCCGCGGCCCGGCCCGAAACCAGGGCCGAACCCACGGCCACGACCACTCGCGCCGCCGCGCCCGCCTCGCCCGCGTCCGCGCGGGCCTGCATGCTCGGGGCCGCCGGGCATCTCGCCCTCGGCCCACGCTGCGAAGTTCCCTCTCATGGGACTCCTCCTTCGTTGTTCGACGTTGTTGATTACAACGTTACATGTCTTACGACGTTTCGCAAGGAAGAGTTATTCCCGGACATGCGGCAGCGCCTGTACACCGAGGGCGACCGCGAGCCGCTGGTGTCGGTCGAGCGCACTGCGGCGCGGATCCGGCCGCCCGCCGCCGATCCGGGCCCTGCGCTGATCTTCTTCGTGCGACCCAGGCGCACAGGGCCACTTCGCTGATCTTTTCGGTGCGATCGGGGCGTCACCGCCCCCACAGACGCTGATTTGATCAGCCCACGTCGGGCGTGCGCCGCGGTTCGCTGACCAAACCCGCGGCAAGACAATAGTTTTCGTCCCTCGATCGTGGGCTTGATCAGCGAATCAAACGGAGCGCGGCCCGACGCGGAGCGCAACGAACCGGGACGGAGCGCAGCGAACCGAGCGGGACGGATCAGCGGGCGAGCAGCCCGGCCAGGTCCACGGCCGAAGTGACCGGACGGTCGCAGACGAACCCGCGGCACACGTAGGCGGTCGGTGCACCCCCGACGGCCGGCCGGTGCGCCAGCAGCGGACGATCGGGTTCGTCCGGCAGCCCGACCTCGATGACGGCGCCGCCGGGAGCCAGGCGACGGGCCGCCGCCGCCAGCTCATCCCGGGCCGCGCCGGCCGGTCCGGAGACCGCGATCTGCAGCGGCCCCGCGGCCAACGTCGCGGCCGCGGCCAGGTGCCAGCCCGCGGATCGCGGGAACCGCCCGGCGAGTTCAGCCACCGACGCGATCAACGTCCGGGCGACCGCCTGAAACCGGTCGTCCCCGGTCAGCGCCGCGAGCGTGATCAGGGCGTGCGTGATCGCGGACAGCCCGCTGGGCGCCGCGCCGTCCGTGGGGTCGCGTGGTCGCAGGATCAGCGCGGCCGCGTCGGCCGCGGTGTCGAAGAAGCCGGTGATCTCGCCGGACGTGGGGTCCCGGTCGGCGTACTCGGCCAGGGCCGCCTCGACCACCTCCACCGACAGTCGCAGCATCGAGGCATCCGCGGTCGCCTGGTAGAGCGCCAGCAGCCCGCATGCCAGATCGCCCAAGTCGGCCAGCACCGCCCGGCCGGGGCCCACCCGCCCGGCACGCGAGCTCCGGTACCAACGCCCGCCCACCCGGTGGACCGCGACCAGGTGGTCGACCGCCGCCCGGGCTGCCGCGATCCAGTCGGGCCGGCCGAGGTGCGCGCCGGCCTCGGCGAGCGCGGCGATGAGCAGGCCGTTGGACCGCAGAACAACGATGTCGTCGCGGGCGGGCTGCGGACGCCGACATCGGGCGGCGAACATCGCGCGACGGATAGCGGCGAACGAGCCTTCCGGATCGTCCAGGTCGGGCGGGTCCGCCGGCAGCCGGAGAATCTCCGACGCCAAGTCGTCCGGATGCGGATGCGCGCCTATCTCCGGATGCGCGTCCGCGGCCGGAGCGGGCAACGCGAAGATCTCGGCAGCCGCCGACGCGCGCTCGGCGCCGAGCAGATCGATCAGCGCGCCGCCGGTCCAACGGTAGGTGGCGCCCTCCTCGTGGTCGGTGTCCGCATCCAGGGAGGCGGCGAATGCCCCGCGTTCCACCCACAGTTCCCGGAGCAGGAATTCGGACACCATCACGACCACCCTGGCCGACTGCGCCGATCCGGTGAGTCGGTGATGGTGCGCATACAGCCGCAGCAGCTGGGCGTTGTCGTCAAGCATCTTCTCGAAGTGCGGGACGTGCCAGGTGCGGTCCACGCTGTACCGGCAGAATCCGCCACCGAGCTGGTCGTAGATGCCGCCGCGGGCCATCCGGTCCAGGGTGAGGTCGACGGCGGCCAGCGCCGGGCGCGAGCCCGTCCGTTCGTGATGTCGCAGCAGGAACTCCAGCGCCATGGCCGGCGGGAACTTCGGCGCACCACCGAATCCGCCGTGCACAGGATCGATCTGACTGAGCACGGCACCGGCGGCCTCGTCGAGTTCGGCGGGACCGAGGGTGCCCGACGCCAGCGCGCCGGACATCTCGCTCAGCGACCGCCGGATCCTGGCCGCCCCACCCAGGACCGCGTCCCGGTCGCCGGACCAGGCCTGTGAGATGGCGGTGAGTACCTGGCGGAACGATGGCGCGCCGGCCCTGGGCACGGGCGGGAAGTAGGTGCCGGCGTAGAACGGTTCTCCGTTCGGGGTGAGGAAGCAGGTCATCGGCCAGCCGCCGGAACCGGTCAGCGCCTGGGTGGCGGTCATGTAGACGGCGTCGACGTCCGGCCGCTCCTCCCGGTCGACCTTGATCGACACGAAGCCCTCGTTGAGCTGCCGCGCAGTGTCCGGGTCCGAGAACGACTCCCGGGCCATCACATGACACCAGTGGCAGGAGGCGTATCCGACGGAGAGGAACACCGGTGCATCACGGCGCGTGGCCTCGGCGAATGCTTCGGGTTCCCACTCCCACCAATCCACCGGGTTTTCCGCATGTTGAAGCAGGTATTGGCTCGTTGCCGTCGCCAGTCGATTGGCCATGTCCTGTCACTCCAGCCAGTGATGTTTGCATCAGAGTCTCGCCGACGAGGGCCGGACGCCAGTCGCCGAGCCTCTCGTGGCTGGGCGCGGCGCCGACCGGGCCGGCATTGCTCGCCACGTCCGCGGCCTGCGAACCCGCGCCATGGTCCCCGCGCAGACCAGCCGACGAGCGCGGGTGCGGCTCAGGTACTCCTCGCCCATCAAGCGCTCCGCTGCATAGTCGGCACCGCGCCGCGGCGAATGGTTCGGGTCCCGACACTCCCACCAATCCACGGGTTCCCCGCATGGTGCTGCGGATGGACGCTCGTTGCCGAGGCGAGCTGGTTGGCCATTCCTGTGGCTCCTGACGAGTGGCTCGCACGCCGACCTCAACAGCTGGATGCCGACGTCCGCTCGGACTGGCTCATTCGGGTCGCGTCAGCACATCCAGCAGCTCATGGTTGACGAAGAGGAGCTCTCTGCCAACCTTGACCTCGCTGAGAAGTCCTGCTTCCACCAGCGCGTGCAGCCACGACGACGCGGTTTGACGCGAGACGTCGCACCGTCCGACGACCGTGCCGATGCGGCAATACGGCTGCTCGAAGAGAACTCCCAAGAACTGGGCGTCGCGCCCGCCCGGCGTTGCAGCGCGGGCTCGCTCGGCAATGTCCTCCTGACACGAACGAATGGCCCCGATCTTCCGTATCGTTGACGTGGCGGACTCACGGACGACATCGAGCATGTAGAGGATCCATTCGATCCAGGCATCCTCGGCCGTCACCGCTCGCAAGAGTCGGTAGTAGTCGTTCTTCCGGGCGATGATGGCCCGCGAGAGATAGAGGATCGGATCCTGCAGAAGGCCCGCCTCGATCAGCATCAGGATGTTGACGACGCGGCCGGCGCGCCCGTTTCCATCGTGGAACGGATGGATTGCCTCGAACTGGTAGTGCGCCACCGCCATACGCACCAGCGGGTCAAGATCGTCCTCGGCGTGGACGAAGCGCTCCCACTCGGAGAGCTTCCCGCGAATGAGATCGGCTCCCTCCGGTGGCGCGTAGACGATTTCCCGCGTGGCCGGGTTTGCTATCCGAGTGCCAGGCACCGCACGGACAGCCATGTCCCGACCCTGCAGTACGGAGCAGATTCGAGCAGCAGTCGTCGCGGTAAGCGGCCTGCTCCTGATCGATTCGACCCCGGCGAAGATCGCACTCCGGTAGCGCAGGGCCTCCTTGGTGGCGTGGTCTCCTCCACCTGAGTCAACGTGCTTGAACAACTCGTCGGCCGTGGTCACGATGTTCTCGATCGCCGAACTTGCCTGCGCTTCAAGCAACGGGACAGCGTGAATCAGGATGTGCGGGTTCGGCAGTAGCTGACCGGCCTGGGCGAGTGTGGCCAGGGCGGTTCTGGCCTTGACGGTGGCCTTGAGCACCGACCTCGGCTCAAGGTCGAGGCCGGCCGGCGGCAACGGTGGCAACTCGTTGTAAGGGACATCAGGGCGCCAGGGCACGTGTTAGCTCTTTCGACTCCTGCGGATGACATGTTAGGAATCCTAGAAAAACCTAACACATCCTCAGAACGTGTCGGGAATCTCGACACATCCGGACCCACGTCCCCTCCGAGGACTGCAGCTCGTCCGCTGCCCCGGCCCACCAACTCGTGCCGGCCGAACCCCGAGTGTCACACTCCGGCGGCAGTCGGTCAGCCGGAGCGCCCGTCGCCCCTCGGTGCCGGTCCGCCGCGAGTGCCACCCGCGGCCGGGTCGGTCGGCACAACGACCCGACCGGTCGGCGAGCGCCCGCTCGGCTCACCCTCCGGCTCGGGGAAGCTGTCCGGCACCTTCTTCAGCTGGTGGGTAAAGGACCTGAGCAGGAAGAACACCGCGACGCCCAGCAGCAGGATCACCAGCAGACCGATGGGCGCCGCCTTGCCCCATTCGGGTCCCTGCCCCGTGCTGGGGTCGTAGTCACCGGGCTGCGGCGCGGCCAGGATAGCCGCCGCCAACACTCGACTCATCGCGTCACCTTCTCCCGCACGCCGGCGAACAGGTCGTCCTCGGGGAGGGTGGTGTCGACCAGCGCCCTGGCGAGTTCATAGTCCTCCGTCGCCCACACCTGCGCCTCGATGTCTCGGGGCACCGCGAACCAGGTGGAATCGGGGTCGATCTGGGTCTCGTGCGCGCGCAAGGCCGCGTCCCGCACGTGGAAGTACTCGGCCACCGGCACCCGGGTGGTGATCCGGCTGCCGGGATCCGGACGCGGGTGATCGGCGAACCGCTTGATCCATTCGTCGTACGGGCCCTCACCGGTCCGGCTGCGCATCGCCTCGTTGATGGCGGTGATCCGGGACCGCGAGAAGCCCACGTTGTAGTACAGCTTGAGCGGCTGCCACGGCTCGCCCGCATCGGGATAGGCGTCGGGATCGCCGGCGGCCTCGAATGCACCGACCGAGACGACGTGGCATCGGATGTGGTCGGGATGGGGGTAGCCGCCGGTCTCGTCGTATGTGGTCATCACATGCGGCCGGTATCTACGGACCACCCGGACCAGCGCCTCGATCTCCGCCTCCGGGTCGAGCACGCCGAACGACCCGGCCGGCAGATCCCAGTTCTCGGGTGGCCCCTCGTGGTAGCCGCTGTCGTGGAAGCCCAACCAGACGTGGGCCACGCCCAGGATCTCCGCGGCCCTGGCCATTTCCCGGATCCGCAGCGCCGGGATCAGCGACCCGTCCACGGACAGCTTCTTGTTCAGCACGTCCCCGCGTTCGCCGCCGGTGCAGGACACCACCACCACACCGGCACCGTCGGCGGAGTACTTGGCAAGGGTGGCTGCGCCCTTGCTGGACTCATCGTCGGGGTGCGCGTGCACCGCCATCAGCCGCAGGTCGGCGGCCAGGGCCGCCCGGTCCCGGGCCTCCGCGGCATCGATCATCTCCACTTCGGCCCCGGTGGCGATCAGCTCCTCCGAGTCCGTGTGTGCTGCCGGATGCTCCTCGTCCACCGCTTCCGCGGCAAATGCGTCGCTCACGATCCGCCCTCACCTTCCCGTCCCGCTCGACGCCTGGCGGGACGCACACCATTGTCCACTGCCCCGCCGACACCACGACCGACGTCCCGACCTCACACCCGTGGATCGGGCATCGCCGCAGGTGGGGAGCGCGTCCCGGCGACACCGGGCCGGCCGGTCGGTTCCGATCGGGCCGATCGGACCACCGCGAATCGGACAGCCGCCGTCGACGTCGTGTTACATTGGAGCCATTGGAGCGGCCCCCGAGGGGGCCGTCATGTGTTTCTGTGCCTGTTCGAGTGCGGGCCACGCGGGTCGCGACCGACTCGCGGCACACCGTGCTTGCCCGCATGCGCCACCGCGAACGGTGGTGACGCACAGCTAGATGGATGCCCGTAGTAGAGGAGTTGCCATGACCGGCTCCGGCGTGACCTGGCTGACCCAGGAGGCCCACGACCGTCTCAAGCACGAGCTCGACGAGCTCGTCGCGCACCGCCCGGTGATCGCCGCCGAGATCAACGCCCGGCGCGAGGAGGGGGACCTGAAGGAGAACGGGGGCTATCACGCCGCGCGGGACGAGCAGGCCAAGCAGGAGGGTCGGATCCGCCACCTGCAGGAGTTGCTGCGCAACGCCCAGGTCGGCGTCTCCCCTGCTGACGACGGCGTGGTCGAGCCGGGCATGGTCGTCACCGTCGCCTACGACGGCGACGATGACGACAAGGAGACCTTCCTGCTCGGCTCACGCGAGGAGGGCGTGCACGGAGCTCTTCCCGTGTACTCGCCGCAGTCGCCCCTCGGCCAGGCCATCGTCGGTGCGAGCCGCGGCGAGTCCCGCGAGTACATCCTGCCCAACGGTCGCACCCAGAAGGTCAGCGTGGTGGAGGCCAAGCCCTTCACCGGCTGATCACCGGGATCAGATCCGGTCAGCGCCGTTCGATCACCCGGAACCCGGCCCCGCCAAGCGCATCGACGATCGCGTCGCAGTGCGCTGCGCCCCGGGTCTCCAGGCTCAGGGCAACCTCCACATCCCCGAGCGACAACGATGACCCCACCCGCGAGTGCTCGACGTCGATGATGTTGCCGCCCAGCTCCCCGATCAGGGCGAGCAGGGCGGCCAGCGACCCGGGCCGGTCGAGGATCTCCACCCGCAGCGACAGGAACCGGCCCGCCGCGACCAGCCCGTGCTGGGCGACGTGCAACAGCACCAGGGGGTCGATGTTGCCGCCGGACAGCACCGCGACCACCGGCGGATCGAAGGCGGCCGGGTGCGCCATGATCGCCGCGACCGTGGCGCACCCCGCCGCCTCCACCACCAACTTCGCCCGTTCCAGGCACAGCAGCATCGCCCGCGACAGCTGGTCCTCGGACACCGTGACGATCTCGTCGACCAGATCCGATACGTGCGCGAAGGTCAGCGCGGACGGCTGACCCACTGCGATCCCGTCGGCCAGGGTGGACATCTCCCGCAACCGCACCGGCCGGCCGGCGGCCAGCGAACCGGGCCAGGCGGCGGCCTGCTCTGCCTGAACCCCGACAACCCGCACACCTGGCTTGAGCTCCTTGAGCACCGCGGAGATGCCCGAGATCAGCCCGCCGCCGCCGGCCGCCACCACCACGGTCGCCACGTCCGGCACCTGCTCGGCGATCTCCAGCCCCACCGTGCCCTGCCCCAACAGCACGTCGAGATGGTCGAACGGGTGCACCAACACCGCGCCCGTCCGCTCCGCGAAATCGAGCGCGGCATCGAGTGATTCGTCCAGGGTCTGGCCGATCTGCTCGACCCGGGCGCCGTAGGCGCGGGTCGCGGCCAGCTTGGCGATGGACGCCCCGACGGGCATGAACACGGTCGCGGTCGCGCCGACCAGCGCCGCCGCCAGCGCGACCCCCTGAGCGTGGTTGCCCGCCGAGGCCGCGACCACCCCCGCGGCCTTCTCGGGTTCCGACAGTCGACTGATCCGCAGGTAGGCGCCACGGATCTTGAAGGATCCGGTGCGCTGCAGGTTCTCGCACTTGAGATGAACCGGCCCGCCGACCGCCTCCTGCAGCGGTCGGGACGACTCCATCGGCGTGTAACGGACGACGCCGGCCAACACCCGCGCCGCCGACCTGACCTGCGCAACGCTCACCCGGTCCATGCCTGGCATCCTGCCCCAGGCGGCGGACCGCTGCGCGGGGCGAGATCAGTCCAGCGCGTCCCGCAGGTCGGCGAGCAGATCGTCGACATCCTCGATCCCGACCGATAGCCGGATCAGGTCGTCCGGCACCTGCAACACCGAGCCGGCAACGCTGGCGTGCGTCATCAATCCGGGGTGCTCGATCAGCGATTCGACGCCGCCGAGCGACTCGCCCAGCGTGAACAGGTGGGTGCGCCGGCAGACCTTCAGCGCCTCCTCCTGGCCGCCGACGACGGTGAACGACACCATGCCGCCGAACCGCCGCATTTGGCGAGCGGCGATCCGGTGACCCGGATGATCGGGCAGACCCGGATAGAACACTCGACCCACCCTCGGGTGCCCGACGAGCATCCCGGCGACACGTTCAGCGTTGTCGCAGTGCCGATCCATCCGCACCGCGAGTGTCCTGACTCCCCGCAGGGTCAGCCAGGAGTCGAACGGGCCGGCCACCGCGCCCATCGACTTGTTGTGGAACGCAAGGGCTTCGGCCAGATCCGGGCGGCTGGTCAGCAGGGCGCCGCCGACGACGTCCGAATGCCCGCCGAGGTACTTGGTGGTCGAATGCAGGACCGCGTCCGCCCCGAGCGCGAGCGGTTGCTGCAGGTACGGGGTGGCAAACGTGTTGTCCACCAACAGTTGCGCGTCACCTGCGTGCGCGATCTCGACCAGTCCGGCGATGTCCGCGATCCCGAGCAACGGGTTGGTCGGCGTCTCGCACCAGATCACCCCGGTCTGCGGTCGGATCGCCGCACGCACCGCGTCCAGATCGCTCAACGGGACCGTGCTGTACGTCAAACCCCAAGGCGCACAGATCTTGTCGATCAGCCGGAAGGTTCCACCGTAGGCGTCGTCGGGCAGTATCAGATGATCGCCTGGTCGCAACACCGCGCGAATGTAGGTGTCCGCGGCGGCCATCCCGGACGCGAAGGCGAACCCGGACTCGGCCGATTCCAGCGAGGCCAGCGCCCGCTCCAACGCGGTCCGGGTGGGATTGCCCGCCCGCGAGTAGTCGTACCCGGCACGGGTCTGCCCGACCACATCCTGGGCGAAGGTCGACGTCTGGTAGATCGGCACCGCCACAGCACCGGTGAGCGGGTCTGGTTCTTGGCCGGCATGGATGGCCCGGGTGGCGAACCCGGCGGAATCCTGGGCGCTCGGCCCCGACTGGTGGGTCATAGGCGTCAGGGTAGATGTGGCTGCCCGGGGGCGGGATTCGGTGGCCGGGTCAGGTGCCGGGCCACAGGATCGCGCCCGACGCGGTGGTACCGGTGACGGCCTCGGACGGACGGCGCCTGCGTCGGCGCCCTACCCAGCGACCGGTCGCCGGCAGCAGCGCCAGGACCACGACCGCGACTCCGCCCCAGTACAAGGGCCAGTTCGCCACCGGCACCGCCGAACCGGAGTCGCCGAACCCGAACCCGTACCGAGCAAGCGCGGTTGTACCGGCGGCGATCAGACCACCCAACACAGCCGCCCGACGACCGCGACGGAACAGCACCAGCAGCGCGCCGAGGCCAAGGAACACGGCGGCGACGGCCCATCCGATTGCCACCACCGCGGAGTCCTCCTGTTCCGAGGACAGCGCCGACCACCCGACTCGGGCGATCTCGTCGACCAGAAATCGGATCGTCGAGTACGCCCATGATCCGAGCACCCAGGCGGACAACGCCGCGACGGTCGTGGTGAGCACCGCGGCCAGAGTGGCCGCCAGATCGTCTTGCGGCGGCGTCTCGTACGGAGCGGGTAGGGGAGCGGGTAGGTAGGTCACGACACCTCCGGCACCGGTGGTTCTGCTGCCATGGTAGGCCGCGGTCGGCCGGCCCGTCCGGCCCCCGCCGGTGCGGTCGGGCGTTACCGTTCCGAGCCGGCCACGAAGGCCAGCAGGTCCGCCCGGGTCAGCACGCCGACCGGTTTGCCGTCGTCGATCACCATGACCGCATCCCGTGCCTGCAGGGCCGCGCGGAGGGTGGGGATGTCCTCGCCCGAACCGACGAGGGGCAGCACAGGGGCCATGTGCGCCGACACGGCGTCGGCCAGCGACGCAGCACCGGCGAACAGCGCATCCAGCAGATCGCGCTCGGACACCGACCCGACCACCTCGCCGGTCATCACGGGCGGCTCGGCGGAGACCACCGGCATCTGCGAGACCCCGTACTCGTGCATGATCTCCACAGCGTCCCGCACGGTCTCCTTCGGATGGGTGTGCACGAGCGCCGGCAGCTGGCCGCTCTTGCCGCGCAGCACCTGGCCGACGGTGCCCTGGGCGTCCCGGGACAGGAACCCGTAGGACGCCATCCACGGGTCGGAGAAGATCTTCGACAGGTAGCCGCGCCCGCCGTCGGGCAGCAGCACGACCACAACGTCGTCCGCGGTCAACCGGCGGGCGAGACGCAGCGCGGCCGCGACCGCCATCCCGCAGGACCCCCCGACGAGCAGGCCCTCCTCACGGGCAAGCCGCCGGGTGACGGCGAACGACTCGGCGTCCGAGACGGCGATGATCTCGTCGGTCACCGCGCGGTCGTAGGCGGTCGGCCAGAAGTCCTCGCCCACCCCCTCGACCAGGTAGGGGCGGCCGGACCCGCCCGAGTACACCGAGCCCTCCGGGTCGGCACCCACGACCCGCACCCGACCACCGGACACGTCCTTGAGGTAGCGCCCGACGCCGGAGATGGTGCCTCCGGTCCCCACCCCAGCGACGAAGTGGGTGATCTTGCCGTCGGTGTCCCGCCAGATTTCCGGGCCGGTCGAGACGTAGTGGCTGGCGGGGTTGTTCGGGTTCGAGTACTGGTCGGGTTTCCAGGCGTCGGGCGTCTCGCGGACCAGCCGATCGGACACCGAGTAGTACGAGTTCGGGTCGTCGGGGGCCACGGCGGTCGGGCACACGACCACCTCGGCGCCGTAGGCCCGCAGCACGTTGCGCTTGTCCTCGCTGACCTTGTCCGGACACACGAAGATGCACCGGTACCCGCGCTGCTGGGCGACCAGGGCCAGCCCGACACCGGTGTTGCCGCTCGTGGGCTCCACGATGGTGCCACCCGGTCGTAGCTCTCCCGATCGCTCGGCGGCATCGAACATCCTCATCGCGATACGGTCCTTCACCGAGCCGCCGGGATTGAGGTATTCCACCTTGGCCAGCACCAGCGGAGCGACGTCCGCGGCGATCGGTCCCAGCCGGACCAGCGGAGTGTTGCCGATCAGATCGGTGACGGACTGCGCGTAACGCACGACGGACTCCCTCGGCTGGGGGAAGGCTCGGATCAATCGACAGGCGCGGGCTTCGACTCGCGCCCGGCCAGGCTATCCGGCCTGCCGGGGCCGCCCGTGGAGGCCCGGGCGTATCACTCGCCGACGGCGCGAACTCCGACAACCAGGCGTCGCACGACGCGTGAGCATGACGCCCACACCACCCGGACGGGCGACACCGACGGGCCGATCCGGTAGCCGCATGACGGATTGACACCGCATCTCGTCAGTTCGTGGGAAAGCGAACAGCGACTAACAAGCGCAAAATATCGCCTGTAGGCGGTGCCTCTGGGAAACATCGAAGGCCAACGACGTGTTGGAACGACAAGAAGTGCAGGAACGGTGAAACCCGGGAGAACATCCGGACGCGGATCGGAATCGCAGCAGGGAGGCAGTGATGAGCATCTTCCCGACGAGGGCGTCGGGAGCCGCCGTGCTCACGGCATCGGCCGCGGGCAGCACTGCGTCGCGAATGCCCTCCGGACGCGGTGTTGCAGCATTCGCCGGCCTCGGGTTGCTGGCCGGGGTGAGCAGCGCCGTGGTCGGCCTGATCGGCCAGGCCCGGGGCACCACCCGGGCGATCGAGCGGGCCGCCATCGCCGCGGCGCTCGCCGACGGGACGCTGGTGCCTCCACCGATCCCCGGCGCGACCGCCGCCCAGCAGCGCGTGGCCGACCATCTCGTGCACATCCGGTTGCCCCAGGGTGACGGCCTGTACGGATCGGACGGTGTGTTGCTGCAAGCCGACGCCGAGGTTGAGGCCGGTGCCCCGGTGGTCTCCCCCACACAGCACCCGCTGACCCTGGTCATGCTCGGCGACTCGACATCGGTCGGATACGGCACCCGGACCCCGGACGAGTTGCCAGGGGTCATCCTGGCCAGGGGCGTCGCCGCGCATCTCGGCCGTCCGGTCCGCCTGCGTTCGCACGGGCTGACCGGTGCCTGCACGGCCGACCTGCCCCGCCAGCTCGAGCTGTGCCAGGCGGATCGGCCCGACCTCGTGGTGATCCTGATCGGCGCCAACGACCTCCGGGACAAGGTGCCGCCATGGCGCTCGGCGGCGCTGCTGGGTCACGCCGTGCGCACGCTGACCGATCGCGGAATCCCCGCCGTGGTCGGCACGTGCCCGGACTTCGGCGTGATCACGGCGATCCCGCAGCCGCTGCGGAGCCTGCTGAGCGCATGGTCCCTGCGACTCGCCGAATCCCAGGACCGCGCGGTGACCGCCGCCGGCGGTCGCCCGGTGGCGCTGGCACGACTGGTCAGCCCCCAGTTCGTCGGCAATCCAGATCTGTTCGCGGCCGACCGCTTCCACCCGTCCGGGGCCGGGTACGGACGCGCGATGCAGGTGCTGTTGCCGGCGGCGATCGCCGCCGTGGAGTTCGCCGAGCCACTGCCCGGGAACGCGGATGATCCGGCATGGCCGGAGAGTAGGGGCGCCGAGCAGCCCCCTGAACCCCTGTCTGCCTGACCGTTCGTTCCAGACATCCCGCGCCCGGCGGCCGGATGCAGAACGGCCCCGCACCGAGCGAACTCGGGCGGGGCCGCCGACTACCGCTGCCGCACTACTGCCTTGCGTATCCCAGCAGGCGCAGGATCTCCAGGTAGAGCCAAACCAGGGTGATCATCAAGCCGAAGGCGAAGTACCACGCCGTGTTCGCCGGGGCACCCTGCTTGATCGCCTGATCGATGGCGTCGAAATCGATCAGGAAGCTGAACGCCGCCAGCGCGATGCAAATGATCGAGAAGACGACGGCCAGGGTGCCGCCACTGCGCAGCCCCATGTCGAACCCGAAGAAGCCCATCACGATGTTGAACAGCATCAGCACGGCAACGCCGACGATGCCCCCGATGATCATCTTGGTGAACCGTGGCGTGACCCGGATGGCGCCGGTCTTGTAGATCACCAGCATGCCGCCGAACACACCGAGGGTCCCGACGATCGCCTGCGCGGCGATTCCCGGATACCACTGGTTGAACACACCGGTGATAGCGCCGAGGAAGACGCCTTCGACGACCGCGTAGGCGATGATCAGCGGCGGGCTGATCATCCGCTTGAAGATGATGACCAGCGACAGGACGAAGCCGATCAGCGCCGCCGGCCAGGCCAACCAGTAGACCTGGAACCAGGCGGTGACGAAGCCGGCCACGACGGCCAGCACGAGGATGACGGCGGTCTTGGTGACCACGTCGTCGACGGTGAGGAACCGCTCACGGGCAGGCGCCTGGTAGGCAGGCTGGTTGTACATCTCGTCGAGGTACTGGGCACTGGGTGCCGCCTGCTGTTGCGAGCCGATCACCTTCTCCATGTTCCTGAAGGCCGGATTGCTGGAGCTCTGCACGCTGCCCTCCGATGAGGCGAGTGGACCGAATCTTGTTGCCGAGAACCTAACCGACGAAGATCACCGTGGGGTGACAACCCGGGCGTTCCGTCAGGTGCAACGCACGCGGACGTCCATTGGTTCCCCGGGTGCTCGGCAGGTGGGCCGGCACCACGGTCGAACGGCCGCGCGCTCGGCTCGGCGCCTCGCACAGGTTGCTGACAGCAGCGAGAGATGACCGTGTGCCGCCGATCGACG
>CAYZBB010000088.1:22389-26772 GCA_964476495.1 uncultured Actinomycetes bacterium
CGCTTTCGCCCTGATTCTCGGGCTGGTGTTCACGGTCATGGCGCTGGCGCGGTGCTCATGGTTGGTGCGCCGCGCTCAGACTGCAGCACGAGTGCGGGGTACAGCTGTTGAGCAACGTTCGCAGCCTCGCGCAGAGTGCCCCCGGTGGGACTCGAACCCACACTGTGACCATTTTAAGTGGCCTGCCTCTGCCGATTGGGCTACGGGGGCGTGCGCGATCAGCGTAGGACCGGCCGTGGCCGATCAGCCCAGGGACAGCGCGATGCCATCCAGGATGTCGTGCTCGGACACCGTGACCTCGCGGACCGGCACACGCTCGGCGACGAGGGACACCATGGTCGACAGGATCAGCGCACCGCCACCGATGACGTCGACCCGGCCCGGATGCATGTAGCCGAGGGCGGCCCGGTGCGCGCGGGTTGCCCCCAGCAGCAGGTCGGTGACCGCGTGGATACGGTCCACCGGGATCGTGGCCAGGTGGATGCGGGCCGGGTCGTAGGTCGGCAACCGCAGGGCGGCCGCGGCCAGGGTGGTCGCGGTGCCCGAGACCGGGACCAGGCGCCGGACGGCGCGAACCGGCAGCCGGTCCAGACCGGATCTCAGCACGTCGCGCGCCCACCGCTGCGCCCGCACCCGCTCGTCCGTCGTCGGTGGGTCGGACCGCAGGATCCGTTCGGTGATGCGTACGCAGCCGATGTCGAGGCTGATGGCGCCGGCCAGCCGGTTCGTCGCGCCGTCCCGCTCGCCGATCACCAGCTCGGTGGATCCGCCACCGATATCCACGACCAGGAACGGGCCGGTCGCCGGGTCGAGGTCCCCGACCGCGCCGGCGAAGGACAGCTCGGCCTCCTCGTCGCCGGAGATCACCTCCGGATTCTGACCCAACGTGGCGCGGACCATCTCGACGAACGCCGCCCGGTTCTCCGCGTCCCTGGTCGCCGACGTGGCGACCATCCGCGTCCGTACGGCGCCGGATGCGGCGATGATCGCGGCGTAGTCGGCAAGCGCGCGCCAGGTGCGGTCGAGGGCGTGCTCGGACAGCCGGCCGGTGGCGTCCACGCCTTCGCCCAGGCGAACCACCCGCATCTCCCGGTGTACGTCGGCCAACCGGTGGCCGCCGTCCGGTTCCCGGGCCACGTCGGCGACCAGGAGCCGGATCGAGTTGGTCCCGCAGTCGATCCCCGCCACCCGGATACCGCGCGCCACCGTCATGCGGCCCGCCGTCCGCCCGCTGTCATGGATCGGACGCTACCCGCCCGGGCCGACGGGTCCGCACGGCACACTGGCCTCACCCCAGCCATCGGAGGAGGCCCGGCGTCGTGCCACCCACCCACGACATCGTCAACACGGTCGAACCGTTGACCGGCTTCGACGTCGCCGCCGCCGACCCCGCCCTGGTCGCCGGGCTCGCGTCCGCCGGCACCGGGCTCACCGGGGACCTGCGGCAGCTGGCCGTCGATGCCGGATCGTCGGAATGGGCCGAACACGCCAGGATGGCGGACCGGAACGCTCCCATCCTGCACACCCATGACGCCGTTGGCCGCCGGATCGACGAGGTGCAGTACCACCCGTCCTGGCATGCGCTGATGACCCGGGCGGTCGGGGCCGGCCTGCAGGCGGCCCCGTGGGAACCGGCCGCGGGGCCGCACGCCCACCTGCACCGGGCGGCCGGTTTCTATCTGTGGACGCAGACCGAGTCCGGCCACATGTGCCCGATCTCGATGAGCTACGCGTCGATCCCCGCGCTGCGGAATGACCCCGACCTGGCCAGGCGGTTCGAACCCGGACTGCGATCCCGCCGGTACGACTTCGGCCTACGCCCCACCGACCGCAAGCATGGCCTGCTGGCCGGGATGTCGATGACCGAGAAACAGGGCGGATCCGACGTGCGGGCGATCAGCACGCGGGCCGTGCCGTGCGACGAGGGGTACCGGCTGACGGGTCACAAGTGGTTCACGTCGGCGCCGATGAACGATCTGTTCCTGACCCTGGCCCGGGCGCCGGGCGGGCTGACCTGCTTTCTGGTGCCCCGTGTGCTACCCGACGGCACCCGGAACGCCGTCCATTTCATGCGACTGAAGGACAAGCTCGGCAACCGTTCGAACGCGTCCAGCGAGCTCGAGTACGACAACGCGTTCGCCTGGCGGCTCGGCGACGAGGGCAGGGGCGTGGCCACCATCCTGGAGATGGTCACGATGACCCGGCTGGACTGCGTCCTCGGGTCGGCCGGTCAGCTACGCGCCGGTCTCTCCCAGGCGAGCTTCTACGCGGCGCACCGGTCCGCGTTCGGACGGACCCTCGCCGAGCACGACGCGATGGCCGCGGTGCTGGCCGACCTGGCGGTCGAATCGTGGGGTGCGACGCTCACCGCGTTGTGGCTGGCCGACCTGGTCGACGCGCACGCCGGTTCGTCACAGCGGGCGGCGTTGCTGCGGATCGCCCTACCGGCGGCCAAGTTCTGGACCTGCAAACGCGCCGTGCCGGCCCTGGCCGAGGCGTTGGAGTGCCTGGGCGGCAACGGGTACGTGGAGACCTTCCCGATGGCCCGGCTGCTGCGGGAGTCTCCGCTGAACGGCATCTGGGAGGGCTCGGGCACAGTGACCGCGCTTGACGCGCTGCGGGCGCTGGACCGAACGCCCGGGTGCGCCGATGCGCTGCTGACCGAACTGTCCACGGCCGCGGGCGGGCATCCGGCCTTCGAGGCCGGGGTGCGGAGTCTGGCGTCGCTGGTGCATGGGCAGCCCGCCCAGGGCACGGCCCGACAGTTGTGCTCGCTCACCGCGCGGACGCTCGCGGCGAGCCTGCTCATCCGGCACGCGCCCACCGACATCGCCGATCTGTACTGCGCGACCCGGCTGGGCTGGAGCGGTGATCGCGTGTTCGGCGAGCTCCCCGGCGGCCGCCCGGGGGACGCGGTGCACCGGATCGTGCGGAGCGTCACGCCGCAGCCGGGCTGACTCCCGCGGGCTCACGGGGGCAGACGCACGCACGGCACACCGCCACGGGTGTAGTCGTCCAACGCGTCCACGGCCCGGTCCCCCAGCGGGTTCACCCCGCGACCGACGGCCAATGAGTGGGCAACCAGCACGTGCAGGCACTTGACCCGATCGGGCATCCCGCCGGCGGTCACCGTGATGCCCAGGTCGTCGACGGTGTTGCGCATGGCCAGGTAGGACTCGTGCGCTGCCCGGTACCGGCCGGCGAGCTCGGAGTCCCTGGCCAGCTCCACCGTCATCTCCCGCATCAACCCGGCGGCCTCCATTCGGCCCACCGTCGAATTGAGCACCGAGCAGCACAGGTAGAACAGGGTCGGGAACGGGGTGCCGTCGGGCAGCCGGGGTGCCGTCTGGACGACGGCCGGCACCCCGTGATCGCACCGGTGAGCCACCCCAAGCACGCCCCGCGGCGGCCGGCCCAGCTCACGGGTCAGCAAGGCAATGTCGTTGTCGCTGACCGGTTCCAGATGCAGCGCTACTGGCCGGCCCCCTCGGACAGGGTGTTCCACAACCCGCCGTACCAGGGACCTGTCGCCGCCGGGACACTCGCGGAACCGTCGCCCGAATCGGGAAGGGGCGGGGCGTGGACCACGAAGACGACCTCACCGGGGGTGACGTACTGCAGCCGGCGACGAGCCTCGGCGGCCACGTAGTCGTTGTCGAGCAATGCGTCCTTGCGGGCCTGGAGCTCGTCGCGTTGCTGCTCCAACTCCTGCTGCGAGGAGACGGCGGCGGCCAACGCCTCGCGCTGCTCCAGGTAGTTGCGCAGCGGGAAGGCCACCGAGAGCGCCACCGCGCACAGCACCAGGCCGAGAATCGCCACGTGGCGCGCGAGCGTCGACTGCGGCATCAGACTCGTCACCGGCAGTGCCGGCGTCCGACGGCCACGGGCGAACCGGCGGGCCGTGCCCGGCGCGGCGGCGGTGGGCGCGGTACCGGGCCGGGACGTCGCGGGCCGGGACGAGCCGGTCCGGCGCCCGGACCGGCTCCGTCCGCTCTTAACGCCCACGCTCTTAACGCCCACGGTCTTGTTGCCCACGGCGGCCGACCGGGTCCCCGCCGAGCTCCGCGACCCGGAACCCGCCCGCCGCTGCGGTGTTTCGCTCATTCGCTGCGCGGCCCGCCCGATCAGGAACCGGCCGAGTACCGGGGGAAGGCCAGCTCGCCCAGGTAGCGGGCGGCATCGCCGAGATTCTCCTCGATCCGCAGCAACTGGTTGTACTTGGCCACCCGTTCGGAACGGGCGGGGGCGCCGGTCTTGATCTGCCCGCAGCCGGTGGCGACGGCCAAGTCCGAGATGGTGACGTCCTCGGTCTCGCCGGACCGGTGGCTCATCATGCAGCGGTAGCCGGCGTTGTGCGCCAGCGTGACGGCGTCCAGCGTCTCG
>CAYZBB010000089.1:0-15694 GCA_964476495.1 uncultured Actinomycetes bacterium
CTTCAGGGCCGTGCTGCACATCACCGCGACGGGCAGCCGGCCCTGATGCTTTCATCTTGCCATCACACCGGGCGGATGCAAGGATGCAGGCGACGCCACGAACCGCATGGCGCGATCTCCCTGCGACGGCCGGCCCGCCCACAACGCCGGCCGTTGCTTTTCACGTGGGGAGCAGCCGGAACAGCGCAGCGTTGTCGCCGTCGGCGTGCAGCCGGGCGATCACCTCGCCGAACGCCGGCTTGAAGCCGATGCTGACCGGGCGAACGTAGTGGTAGGTTGCGCCCTCCGCGTTGAGCTTGTAGAGGACGCACCAGTGGCGGCTGCCGATCGGCTTGCGGCGCCCGGTCGGGATCATCACCGGGAGCGACTGCACCCACGCCCGCCGCTCACGCCGCTGGTCTGCAACGCCGCCCACGACCTTGGGGCGGCCCTTCGGGTTGTTTGACTTCATGCGGGCGGAGCCTACCAGGACGGCTACCGCATTTCTACGGGCGGAGGAAATCTGTAGCGGCAGGGTGGCGTCCCGTGGTAGGTAGGGATACATGAGTGAACTCCTTCCCCTCCCCATCGTCGCCAAGCGGATGGGCATTGACCGCGACCGGATCGACAACTGGAGGCGGTTCGGGTTGTGCGGCAAGAAGCTGAAGTCAACCCGCAAGGGCGCGCGGCTGTTCATGCGGGTGTCGGACGTGCAAGCGTTCATCGAGAAGTGGATGCCGCGCGGTGTCCCGGGAGGCGCGCCACGTGAGTGACAAGCCCTGGAAGAAGTTCGAGCGCGACTGCGCGGCCCTGATCGGCGGCAAGCGGTTCTGGGCGAACGCTGGCGAGCGGCTGGACGTGGAGTCCGACACCTTCCGCGGCCAGTGCAAGCTGGTCCAGCGGCTGTCCCTGGCCGAACTCACCGCGCTGGCCGAGGAGATGGCCCAGGACCCGGAGAAGTTCGGCGTGGTGTTCACCAAGCTCCGCGCCGGCAAGGGGCGCCAGACGCCGATCCTGGTGACGATGACCGCACAGACGTTCAGCGAGTTGCTGCTTCACACCCCGTTTCCGGCCGAGCACGTGCGCGAGACCCACGCCCTACTGGACAACCTGGAGAACCCCGATGACCGACGTAACGATCCATCCGTACCCGCAGAAGACACCCCCGGCCGCAGCGCGCCAGATCCCGTTCTACCCGGCGAAGGACTTCGTGGTGGTGCGCCCAGCGAAGCCGAAGACGAAGGAGGGGTCGATCGCGCTGCCCCAGGTGAGCGCGGGGAAGCCGTGGCACGGTGAACTGATCGTCGATGAGTACGGCAAGACGAAATCGAATGAGTTCGATGCGCTCATCGTGTGGTACTCGCGGTCGTTCCCCATGGAACCGATCCGCATGGCGCGCGAAGACGGATCCTGGGACGAGGAAGACGGCCTTGTGGTGCTGCACAAGCAGGCGCTCCGCGGTTCGTGGCGTTGCACCCGCGCCCAAGCCGACGCTCTGATGAACCCAGACGAGAAGCCGATCGACCCGGCCCTGGAGCGCGAACTGGTGAAGGTCCGGGAGGCGCAGCAATGAAGATGCGCAAAGTGATCGTGACCCTGGAGATTGAGACGGATGTGCCGCTGTGCATTCTCAAGAAGCCGTATTCATGGGATAGCGAGAACGAGTGGCCTGGCTTCAGGTTCAAGCTGTCCCAGGTCCAGGTCAACGTGGTCGGCAAGAGCGACCACGAGAAGCACGTGGCCCTCGCCAGGAAGTTCCGGGAGACACTAGGTGGCTAACGAACGTCTGTACCTCATCCACGATGCGCTACCCGGCGAAGCCGTAATCCTGAGTAAGAGGCTGCTGGACGCCTACTATGCGGTCTCGCTGGACAAGGATGCTCTGAACGAGTTCCATGAGCGCGTGTTCGCAGCCATAATGAAGTCTGGACGCGGCACAGCGTCGATGGCGTTCGACTTCCTGGATCATGGGTACCGTGTAATCACGGAGAGTCGGTGGGCCATGATGCGTGGAGAGCCTCAGGCCACGTGATCGACGAAGCCGAACTCTCCCGCCTCTGGACGCCGGAGCAAATCGGCATCATCCGCGCCATCGACAAGGCGTCCGACCAACTGCGCGCATCCCTCAAGGGGCGCCCCAAGGAGGAGATCGAAGAGCGCGTCGCCAACTTCGGCTGGGACGCCCTCCTCCAACAGTCCAAGACCGAGGAGGAGTTCATCCAGTCCTGGTTCAAGATTCGCGTCGAAGACGAAGGCAACCCGCTCGTCACCATCAAGTTCAACTACGGGCAGCGCGTCCTGCACCAGCACATCCAGCGCATGGAGCGCGAGAAGAAGCCGGTGCGCATCCTCGTGCTGAAGGCCAGGCGTTTGGGATTCTCGACCTTCGTGCAGATGTACCTCACGAAGCGAGTGCTCACGCAGGCCATGTTCCGTTGCGCCGTCATCGCCCACGACAAGGCGCCGGCCATGGAACTGTTCGGCATGTCCTCCCGCGTGGTGGACATGCTCCCGTTCAAGCCGGCGATGAAGACCGACCGCCGCGATGAGATCCAGACCACCAAGGGCGGCAAGTACACCGTCGTCACCGCCAACAACGACCAAGTGACCCGCGGCCTCGGCGTGAACTGGCTGCACCTCTCGGAGTTCGCCTTCTACGAGAACGCGGAGGTGGTCCACGACGCCGTGATGCAGACCGTCTCCCGCAAGTCCGGCACCGGCATCATCATCGAGTCCACGGCCAACGGCATGGACAACCTGTTCTACGAGCTGTGGGCCAAGGCGGAGCGCGGCGAGAACGACTGGTTCCCGCTGTTCGTCCCGTGGTGGCAGGGCGCCGAGAACCGCATGGATGTCCCCGAGGACTTGGCCGACCGCGTGCTCCAGGCACTGGACGAAGACGAGCGGTACGCGATGAAGCAGTACAAGCTGGGCATCGACCAGATGGCGTGGTTGCTTTGGGTCCGGAGGAACAACTGCCGGAACAACGCCGACATCCGCAAGCAGGAGTACCCCAGCTTCAGCATGGAGGCGTTCCTGTCGTCCGGACGGCCAGTGTTCGACCAGCGCCGGATTGAAGAACTGCGGCGTAAGTGTACGTTGCCCTACTTCCAGGGGCACCTGGTGTGGTCGCAGAACGGCCGCCAGTTCCCGAACCGCAACACAAGCACGGCGACCCAGTGACACGCACCACGCGCGAACAGCGGCGCAAGCCCGACTACCACCACGGTCCGTTCGCCCGAATCGCCGGCTTCATCCAGAGGTTCGTCGCGCTCTACGAACGCCGCAAGAACCAAGGCGTCACCATCCTCACCTTCGCGCAGTGGCGCCACCAGAAGTGGAAGGACAAGCTGCCGCCTGCGGACGAACTGGAGCGGTTCCAGTACCATGCGTACCTGGAGCAGCAGATGCGCGAAGCCGAAGCCCCCAAGGACCAGACCAATGCCTGACCAGAAAGAAGACCTGTTCGCCCACCTCCCGCCGAGTCAGCAGCGGTCTGTCGCCCCCGACGACCTCGGCTACTCCGCCAGCGAACGCGCCGTCCTCGACGCCCACGAGAAGGGACAGGTCACACTCTGCCACCGCTGCAACCACGCGCTCGTGGTCACCCAGGACAACGTCCGCGGCCAGCGCGCCATCTGCACCCTCTTCCGCGGCGAACTGCGCGACATCAAGGCGTGCTCCAAGTTCGTGAAGGCCGATGCCCCTTGACCTGATCCCGTCCCAGGGCGGCAACCTCAAGCTGTGGGCGCCCCCGATCCACGGCCGCAACTACGTCATGGGCGTGGACGTGGCCGAGGGCAAGGCGCCAGCCCACCGCTTCGGCAAGTCGCGCACGTCCGCACGCGAGTCCCGCGACTTCTCCTGCGCCATCGTCATCGACCGCCGCAGCGCCCAGTTCATGGGCATCTGGCACGGCTACGTGGACACCACCCAGCTTTCCCACATCTGCATGAACCTGGGGATGTTCTACAACCACGCCATCATCGCCGTGGAAGTGACCGGACCTGGCAACGCCGTGCAAGCCAACCTGTTCGACTGGGGCTACCCGAACTTCTACGTCGCCCCCCAGGTCAACAAGCTGGACGCCAAGTTCCAGACGTTCTTCGGACACAAGACCACCCAGCAGACCCGCCCGTTCGTCATCGCCGCCATCCACGAGATGCTGGCCGAGGACTCGTGCGACATCCCGTGCGAGGAGTTGCTGGCCGAGATGCGCACGATGCAGTTCGATTCCCAGGGTGTGGAGCGCGGGATCGGGGCCAACAAGGACGATCGCGTCATGGCCTACGGCATCGCCTGCCGCGTCCGCATGGAGGAACTGCTGAGCAGCGCGCCGCCCACGGAGTCGCAGAAGTACGCACACCTCGATGAGATGTCGGCCAGGTTCTGGGCGCTCAACGACAAGGCCGAGGAAGCACGCGAGCAGGAACGGGCGCAGGAGGACTACGTTGACTAGTGGAGGATGCCATGCGTGAGAAGGACAAGATCGCGAAGTTCAACGAGCAACTTCTTGGGCAAGAGATTTCCGGTGGACGGACGCTACTGGCCTGCACACCGGATGAGGCACGCACGTTGAGGGAGATGCACGAGCAACTGCCGAAGATTGAGTTCCTCATGCGTCGATCCAAGGCAGATCAACTAGAGGAGATGGATGTTCTGCTGCTGGAGCCGAGGGCAGCTAGGTACCTTGGTGCCTTGGCGCTACAGAACTACGTGGATGCGAGGATCGCGCAGCACCCGGCCATCAGCGGGGACCTGGACGCGCTGATCCAGGACAGGGTACACAGGGCGGTCGATGCCGCTGTCCGGGACGCAATCGCGGCGCTCCCGGAATCAATCCGGACCACGGTAGTCAAGGCGGTCCAGGAGCGCGCCGCGAAGGCAGCCCAGGATCGCATCTCGGTAGAGTTCACCGTGAAGGACGCATGATGGACGCATCCTGGTTGTGGATCCCGTTCGCCATCTGGGCCATCTCCGAGCGCATCCTGTCCTACCGCGAGCGGCGCCAGCTCCAGGACGAGGTCGCCGACATCACCGAGGAGGCGCACAAGCGCGAGATGGCGGTGATGAAGGCGCTGCGGGAAGTGGTGGATGGCCGCATCCCCGTCGCCGTCCCGATCCCGTCCCCAGCACCGATGCCACGCCGCGGCCGGCAGGCGCCTCCGCCGCCCCAGGAGCCGGAGCAGCCCGCGTCCCCGCAATTCCACCTGGACGACGCGGCCGAGGCGTACATCGAGCAGAGGCGCGCGCAGGGTATCCCGGACGAGAGGATCGCCGTGGAGGTCGCCGAGATGCAGCGCGGGAAGGTCGGATAGTTGTCGGATTGACAACGCGGCCACCCCCGTGGTCCACTACCGGGGATGGCTTCCATCACCATCCGTGGTGTACCGCAGCCGCAGACGGCCCCTGCGTCGTGGTACGTCAAGCGCCGGCTGACGGACCCGGAAGCCCTCGCCCTTTGCGACTCACGCTTCGGAGGCGACACTACGTCGCTCTCGAAGTACCAGTTCGAGCGCGAGTGGTTCATCAACGTGATGTATGCGATCGGGCTCCAGCGGACGCCCTCGATCGGCTCGATGTTCCAGATCGAGCAGCAGGACACGCCAAGCCCGACGTGGCGGCGGAAGTACACCGGCAACCGGCTCCTGCCGCTCATCATGCGCCAGCAGTCGCGCCTGACTTCCGCGCCGGTCCAGTGGGACGTGCTGCCGAAGTCGCCGGACATCAGCGACCAGCAGGCAGCCAAGGTCGCCGCGTCGTTCCTGTTCGGCAACCAGAAGGCGCTCGGGATCGACACCGCGCGCAACGAAATGGCGTGGTGGATGCCGGTGGCCGGCGTCGGGCTTGCCAAGGTCGAATGGGACGAGTGGGCCGACGGCTCTACCAGGATCTACTACGATCCGGTCCTCAAGAGTCCGATCCCGCCGTCAGAACTCTCCCCCGAGGTGAAGCAGTTCCTGGACGACGGCCGCTACTACGTGGAGAGCCCGTCCGGTGACATCCGGGTGCGCTCCGTCTCGCCGTTCGAGTTGATCGTCCCCACGCTCTCCGCCGGCAGCACGCTCGACTCCTGCGAGTGGGTCATGCACGTGCGCCAGATGACGATGAGCGAGGTCTGGAACCGCTACCCAGCCAGCCTTGCGAAGCAGGTGCGGCCCGACCGGGAGCCCGGCTGGCGCCACTACTTCATGCGCCGCATCAAGACCGTGGTGCCCACCTTCGGCTACTTCTCGGCGGTGGAGGAGAAGCACGGCGAGGAGATGGCCACCATCCGGGAGATGTGGGAGCCGCCCACGCGCCAGAACCCAGACGGCCGCCTCGTGGTGTGCTCCCAGGACGTGATGCTGGACAACGGCAAGCACCCCCTCAAGGACCTGCGGATCAAGTACCCGTTCGTCAAGGCCGACTACGCCCCCGTCTCCACGCGCTTCTGGAGCAAGGGCATGGTGTCCGACCTGACCCCGATCCAGTCCGAACTCAACCGCTCGCGCACCATCGTCCACCAGATCCGCGACCTCATGGGTTCCCCCAAGTGGTACCTTGAGAAGGGCTGCGGCGTCTCGGTCATCACCTCTGAGCCTGGCCAGAACGTCTGGGGCAATCGCGGCTATCAAGCTCCGCAGTCGATGACGCCCAACCTCTCCGGCGTGGACAGCCTCCATGAACTCGTCACCCAGCACCTCATTGACGACCTCAACACGATCGCGTCGCAGCAGGATGTCACGCAGGCGAAGGTGCCACAGGGTGTGCGCTCCGGCGTCGCGATCCAGATGCTCCAGGAGAAGGACGACTCGGTCCTTGCCCCGGCGGCGCGCTCGCTAGAGACCGCCATCGAGAACCTGGGGTCGCTCGTCCTCAAGTTCGCGTCGAAGTACTACAAGGACTACCGGCTCGTCTCCCTCCACGGGACGGAGCGCGCGCAGGATGTCCAGTACTTCCGCGGCGACGACCTCCGCAACAACGACCGCGTGCTCATCCGCCCCGGCAGCCTCATGCCGAAGTCGCGGGCCAGCGAAGCCGAGAAGGTGCTGGAGTTGGTGCAGCTCCAGGTCCTCAACCCGATGGACCGGCAGCACCTACGTATGATTACCAAGGCGCTGGACCTTGGCGACGCGGCGTCCCTGTTCACGGAACTGGAGGCGAGCGAGCGGCGGGCGGAAATCGAGAACGAGCGGTTCCGCCTCAAGGGCGCGAACGAGCCGTTCCCAGTGGTGCGCGACTTCGATGACCACGAAGCGCACCTCGCGATCCACAACAGGTTCCGGAACTCGGACACCTACGAGATGCTGCCGCCCGCCGTCCAGGAGGCGGTGGACGCGCACTGCACGATTCACGAACAGATGGTCGCCGCGAAGCTCCAGCAGCAAATGGCCATGCAGGCGGCCATGCGCGGGGCGCCGGGCGAGAAGGGTGAGGCGTCGCAGCCCAGTCGGGGCGGGAGCGGCGCTGGCATGAACAACCAAGGCAACCCCAAACAGAAAGCCCCCGGCCAGCGTGAGGAGCAAGTAGCGTGACCGACCAGCAGCAGACCGCGGGACCCAAGCCCATCCCCCCGACCAAGACGCCGCAGACCGCAGCCGACGTGCTGTCCCTGCTCAAGTCGCTGCCCACTCGTGAGCAGGACAAACTGCGGACGATGGGTATGCCGATCCCGCAGTTCGCCGAAGGATCGGATCCGACCACGCGGAAGTACTCCTACCTGTGCCGGAACTGCGGTCGCCTTGGCCTCGACTTCCTTGGCACCAAGTGGGAGATCCCCGGTCCGGACGGCACGAAGGTGATCCTGGACGAACCGCCGACACATGTGCCATTTGACCGGCTCGCCACGACCCAGGAGAACGGCGACCCGGGCGCCACGCACCGAACCAGGCACCCCCGCAAGCCGATCTGCCGCTACTGCGCGCACGAACTGGCCCTCGGTCCCAACGGCGGCATCGTGCCGGGCCGAAACGGCAAGGGCTACGTGGTCATCCGCGAACCGTGGGAAATGGCCATGCAGCGCGAACTGTCCTCCCGCTTCGTCCGCCTCCGCAACTTCGAGCGGGAAAACCCGCAACTGTTCGCCCACAACGTCCGCCCGTCCGGCCGCCTCCACGAAGCCGCCGGCCAACCCACGGTCGGCACCACCGCCGGGATCAAGCCGTGATTCTCAAGATCGACGACCTCCAGTGGGATGAGCTTCCGGCCGAGGTGAAGGCCCACCTCATCGACCTGAACCTCAAGCAGCAGGCGCGGGAGGCGGCAGCCGAGGCAGCACGGGCGACCCAACCTGGACCCCGGGACCAGAAGGTCATCTACCACCCGTATGGACCCAAGCCCTTGACACAGCCCGACGGATCGGTGTCAATCAAGCATCCCCAGTACGCCGAGTACGAACACGACTACGAAGCGCACTGCCGAGCACAGCGAGCCAAGGAAGTGAAAGGCGCAGTACGATGAGCAAGGACTACCAGGTCGCGCAGGACATCCCGAAGGACAACGTGGTCGGGAAGGTGTGCAACGAGGGCCGAGTCCGCCCGTATGGCGCGGACGCGAAGAACAAGGACGGCGGCGAGCACACGTTCGCCGGCAAGTCCGGCCGCGGCCCCACTGGCACCGAGGACACCCGCTCGGGCGACACCTACGGCAAGAAGAAGTAGGCTAGCCGATGAGCAGCGCACCTCCGGAGGAGATGGACCTGACCGCCGCCGCGACCGCGATGGCGCAGCGATCCGCGTTCATCCGGCAGGCGCGCACTCAGGCTGGCAAGGACCCGAACGCGGTGCATGAGCCGCAGCGGGCCGCGTCCTCCCGCGTGGTGGACGGCAAGGAACGAGATTCTTCGGGGGGTGTGCCCCCGACGCCATCGCCGGCAGCGAGTGAGCCGGCCCCGTCTGGTGGGGGAACGTCCTCCACCACGCCGGTGTCGAACGACAAGGCCGCCGCATCCCCTTCCACCGTCCGCGTCAAAGTGGGCGACAAGGACCTGGAGATGCCGGTGGACTTGCTCGGTTCGTACATCGAGAAGGCCCAGCGCGCGGAGCAGGCCATCAAGGAGGCCGAGGACCTGAAGAGGGTCAAGGTCACCGACGATGCCGTTGCCATCTCCGTCGCCTCCTGGGCGAAGACCGCGACCCCCGAGCAGATGCGCGCGCTTCAAGCGGTGATGCGCGGCGAGCGGGTTCCCACCCCCACGGCCGATCCGTTGGCCGAGATGGATGAGGACCTGAACGCCGCCCAGCCGGATGAGACGCCCGCAGTTGCCCGCCTGAAGGAAGAACTGCGCCCGGCGCTCCACGCGATCGAACAGTTGATCGCACGGGAGAACCAGCGTTCAGCCCAGAAGGCGGAGGCGGATCGCGAAGCGAGCGTCCAGTCCATCATGGCCAGGTTCGAGGTCTTCAAGGACCCTGGCATGGCCGGACTGGCACTGCGTTCCATCCAGAACGCGCTCGCAGCGAAGCCGGATCAGGATGTCACCCAGCTCGTGGCGGAACACGCCTCGGCCTACGGGAACTTCCACCGTGCTCGCCAGTCTTCGAACACCGCGGCCGGCTCACAGAGCGCGGCGACTCCGGGACCCCAGGATCCAGGAGCCGCCAGCCGACCGGCGTTGACCGGGAAGGACCTCTCCAACAAGAACGTGCTGAACGCCGTTCTGGGGTACCTCCGGTCGTCCGCTGCTCGGTAGCGGTTCTCACGCCTCCGTCTAGGGGGCGAGGACCGAGACCGTGGCAATCGAGTTCGCAACCCCCATCACGCCGGCTCTGTTCGACAAGCTCCTGAAGGAGTTCTACCTCGGACCGATCCGTGACGTTCTCAACTCCAAGACGATCCTCCTGAAGCGGTTCCAGCGAGACGAGATCAACGTCTCCGGCCGCAACACGCGCATCCCCATCCGGGTGGGCCGCAACGAGGGTCAGGGCTTCATCTCGGCTGGTTCGCGCCTGCCGATGCCTGGTCGGCAGCGCTTCGAGCCGATCGTCATCCCGATGAAGTACAGCTACATGCGCATCTTCTTCGATGGCACCGCGGTGGCGGCGTCGAAGAACGACGCGGGCGCGTTCGCGCGTGTGGCCGACACGGAGATCACCGGCGCGACCATCGACCTCGCGAACGAGTGGAACCGCGTGCTGTTCGGCAACGGCACCGGCCGCCTCGCGCAGATCAGCGCCCACACCGGCGGCACCCTGGTCTACACCGTGACCAACCCGGGCGGCTTCAGCAACGTCGGCCCAGGCGTCCAGTACCTGCGACCGAACATGATCGTGGGCTGCTTCAACGAGGTGACCGACCAGTTCCTCGGCAGCGCGACCATCAACAGCGTGGACGTGCCGACCGGCACCGTGACGCTGTCCAGTGAGATCCTGGGTGTGAACCCGGCGGTCGGGACCTTCTACTTCTACCGCGTGTCCGACGACACCGCGGGCGTCCCCGGCTCGCTGCCGGACGGTTCCTGGGCGCGGTTCAACGAGCCGGTCGGTCTGGCGGGCGCGGTGAGCAACACCGGCATCCCCGGCCCCGGCGGCACCACGGCCAACTACCTGACCATCGACGCCACCGCCACCCCGGTGTGGCAGTCTCCGGTCATCGACAACGGCGGCATCTCGATCCCCCTGGACCTGGACGTGCTCCAGCAGGCGGAGGATGCGGCGGACCAGGCCGGCGACGGCATGATCTCGCTGTTCATCACCAGCTACGGCCTGCGCCGGTCGCTGCTGAACCTGCTCCAGGCCAACAAGCGGTTCTTCAACACGCTGGAGCTGGAGGGCGGGTTCAAGGCGCTGGAGTACAACGGCAAGGCGTTCGTGCCGGACAAGGACGCGACCTGGGGCCGCCTCTACCCGCTCGATGAGGCGACGTGGGCGATGTACCAGGAGGCGCCGACCCACTGGATCGACGACGACGGCCACATCCTCTTCCGCGACAGCAACCGCGATGCGTTCCAGGCGGCGCTGCGCAGCTTCTGGGAGGTCGCCACGACCGCCCGCAACCGCAACGTGCTGGTCACCGACCTGCTCGATCCGACCTGATCGGAGAAGGAGAACACTCACATGGCAAACACTCCCTCGGTCCCGTCCAACTGGGCGCTGGTCAACAGCCCCCTTCTGGTGGCGGCCAGTACCTACCTGCGCTTCGTCCACAACAGCGTGACCACCTTTGTCGCGGCGACCGCCCTCTCGGCGGCCGTCGTGGCGGGGACGGCAACGCAGACGATCGCGACCACGACCATCTTCCACGACGACCCCTGCGGTCGCATCGTGACGCTGAGTTTCATCCCGAACTCTGCGGCCTCGCGCAACGTGAGCGTCACGGTGAACGGACTCGGCCAGTACGGCCAGACCATCAACGAGGTGGTGACGTGGACCCAAGCGGCTGGCGCCGAGCGTCTGTACTTCACCCGCAACGCCTTCATCGCAGTGACCAGCATCGTGGTCAACTCAATCACTGCGGGCAACGTGGCGGACACCATCTCGGCAGGCATCTATCTCGTGATCGGAGCGAAGACCGCGGGCACCCAGGCCAACGGCGCGAGCGCGACCCACTTCAAGGGGTTCGGGCTTCCGATCCAGCCGAAGACGCAACTGTCCGCGGCCACGATTACGACCACCGCTGCGTGCGAAGTGCGCGGCGTGGCGATCAAGCATGGCTTCAACGGCACTGCGGACTGGGTGTACGCCACCCCGCTGTCCAGGGCCGGCGACTTCCTGATCGACGCCCAGTACGGGATCATGGTCCCGGACGAAGACCCGGTGGCGGTCGCGACGGACGGCTCGGCCGCGCCTGCGGACGACGCCGTGGTCGGCTTCCTGCTCCACGTCCAGACCAACCGCGGGGAGTGAGGTGAACCATGGTCGGAACCTATGACTCCCTGGGCAAGCGACCGAGCGCGCGACCGCAGCTCGGTCGGCCCGGCGTGATGGAGGAGGCGCTGGGTGGGTACACTGGGCTGCGCATCGAGACCTACTCGTGGGTGTTCACGGGCGGGATCACCGATGCCACCCTCAATTCCCAGGGCGAGAAGATCAACCGCGTGGTCAATGCGCAGGCCATCGGGACCCTTGGTTCGTTCCCGCGCCCTCTCAACAAGATCCTGGTGCCGGCGCTGCGAACAGGGAACTCCTCGGCGACGACGCAGCGCCGAGCAACGATCCCGTATGCGATGTGTCTGATCGCACAACTGACCCCCGCAGCGACACCCGCTGGAACGCACACGGTCACGATCCGCGTGAGCGGGTCCAACCAGTTCGGAGAACCCATCTCCGAGGACTTCATCGTCACCGCGACCGGTGGTGGTGGTGCCGGCACGGCGGTCAACGGGACCAAGCCGTTCAAGTCCATCGCCGGGGTGAACGTCATCGCCGACAACAACGCGAGCGCTTCGGACACGCTGGACCTGTTCTACTCCGTGGCTAGCAACCCGGTCATGGGGCTCCCGGTGCGGTGCAGGGACGCTTCGGATGTCGTCGGGCTGACGTGGCACACCATCGGCGTTGGCGGAGCAGACGTTCTGGCGGGGGCCACTGGCCCGATCATCGTGGATGTCGCCAACCAGACGATCAACCTGTCGGGCATCGTTGCCTTGGCGGATGCTGGCTTCAGCACGTTCATGACCATCGAATGCCGAACGTCCCTCGGCATGGATCAGGGCGCGCGTTCCGGCGACAAGCTCCAGAAGCAGTGGTGACGGGTGGCTGACAACCCGCAAGCCTACGCTCGCGCAGCGGCCCGTCCGGTCCCGTACACCACGGCGATCGGGCGGGCGATGAACATGCAGGCCATCGTCGAGGGATGGCTGCCGGAGGTCATCGGCTGGCACTGCACGGTCAGCGACCAGTTCATGATCTACGACGGTGCCGATCCGGCCAATGCGCCACTCGGCGGAGGCACGGCGGTGCCGACGGTCATGGAGTTCCCGATCACCTTCGACGGGGTGTGGGTCCAGCAGTTTCCGCCGCCAACCTTCGGAGCCCCGACTGGCAGCTACTTCAGTTGGCCGATCCTGAAGGTGTTCCAGAAGGGTCCGTCCCAGCCGAATGCCCAGCCGGTCCCAGCGGGATACCGGGCATACGTGACGAAGGTGAGCGTCGAGGTCGGTTACGTGTCCTCTCTGGCGGCGGTGTGGGATCCTGGTGACTACACCCGCTGGTTTTGGAAGAAGAAGCCGGTGGCCACCCCTGCGAACCCCACTCCGGCGTACGCTGTCGTTCCGGGAGCGGCCGGGAGGCCATGCCAGTCACGGACGCTGTATGGAACGAAGTCGCTGGGCGGGACCGACCTCACCTACCAGCAGTTGTATTTCTACCCGCAGGCATCCATGCCGCCGATCTTCCTGGAGCCAGGGG
Source organism: uncultured Actinomycetes bacterium (assembly GCA_964476495.1). GTDB lineage: Bacteria > Actinomycetota > Actinomycetes > Mycobacteriales > Nakamurellaceae > Nakamurella. The sequence goes on from CAYZBB010000089.1 coordinate 13,308, forward strand.
AGCTGAGCGTCCTGCGAGTCGAGAACTACACGAGCGACACCACGCAGTCGGTGGCCCTGTCAATGTCCGTCTCCGGCGTGATGTGGCCGATCGGTCTGGAGGGATCGTGATGGAGGTCCCCAAGGACATCACCGAAGCCCTGGGCGCGCTCTACCCTGGCGTCGAACTGATCTACTCGCTGGCGCGGCAGAAGTTTTTCCTGGTGCAGCGCACCCCGCGCGGCGTCCGGGTCATGGACTGCCCATTCAACCGCGGCGCGTTCATCTACCCGAACTTCTGCAACACGATCGGCTGGCTGACCGAGCACGACCACCGCGAGATGGACACGGCCTGGAAGCGCGAAGCCTTCCTCAAGTCGCTGGACGACCACAAGGAGCGGTACGACCGCGCCAAGCTCCAGGTCATCCGGGACATGATCCAGACCGACGCCAAGGACATGATGAAGAGCCTCCGCGCCGGCATGGACAAGGGTTGGATCCCGCCCATGACACCCGCGCGCAAGCGGCGCCACCTGGCGGGAGGGTAGGCCAGCATGGAGCCCATCTCTGCCCAGCGGATGGTGGCCCGGATCAACGCCAAGGTCGAAAACAAGGCCAAGCAGACGTGGACCGACACCGAGGTCCTGGCGGCCATCGACAAGGCGGTGGAGAGGCTGGTGCTGCTTCAGTCGCAGTCGTTCCGCGATCAGGAACTGGACTATCTGGACGTGAACGTCACGACCGAGACGACGCTGTCCGGCGGGATGGTTCTGGTTGGCGACCTGATGGTGTGGCGCATCCCGGAGTTCATCCGCAAGGTGCGCCGCATCGAGGACACGAGCAACGGTTCGTTCCCCATCGAGATCCCCCACCTGAAGCTGGAGGAGAAGGACCAGTACCGCAACCCCAACGTGGGGCGCCTGCGGAAGTACTGGATCTACATGCAGGGGAACGAGCACCGTGGCCGTGTTGGGTTCACGGGTTCGCTGACCGGGGTGAGCACGATGCGGGTGTGGTACGAGCGCCGGGTTGCGCCGCTGCACTTCGGCGTCGCGCGGGTGGGCACGGTGCTCGGTGTCCCAGCGGGATCGACCGGCACGCGCATCTGGTTTGCCGACCCGGGGCTGGCAACCACGGCCGGGCGCATCCTCAGTCGCGGGATCACCTACGGGACCGGTGCCAGCACGGTGACCCGCAACGAGGTCTACATCGGCGCGCAGGTGGAGTTCGGCAACAGCAACTCGGGGACGTTCGTGGAGGGCGTCACCGACCAGATCCGGCGGTTCACGTCGTCGGTGTACGGAACCGTCGATGACGTTCCGGCGCCAGACACCCTGGACTGGCAGTGGCTGTTCGACGAGCCGTTGCAGCGCCCGTCCGATGGCGCGCTGCTCACCTGCGCCCAGTTCAGCTACTCGCTCATCCCGCAGATCGAACCGGAGCACCACCCGCTGGTGGAGGTCGTCGCGGCGATGCTTCTCGCGCAGGAGTCCGGCAGCAAGCGGATGGTGGAGTCTCTGCGCGAGCAGCACGAGGTCGGCATCACGCAGTTCCAGCAGGCGTGCTCCGACAGGCAGTATCAGACGTTTGACCAGGTCCGCTACTACGACCAGGAATGACCCGCCATGACCATCGCCAACTACCCGGGTTGCACCACCTACCGGATCACTGCGACCGGCTACTACGCCCCCGGTCGCACCGCGAGTCTGACCGCGTTGCCGGCTGGCGTGACCCAGTTGCGTCCCGCGTTCTTGGCCGGCATCGTGGTGGAGGACCCGGATGACACGGGGGCCGCGGGCGCGGTCATCGAAATCTACGACGAGTTCTCGTACGACTCGGCTGCCCCTCCGACGGCTGGGTTCGTGGCGCGGGTGCTGCCGCGTGAGTATCCGGGCGCGGCTCTGACCGGAAAGAGTTGGCACATCCCGCTCAACATCCACATCCGCAAGGGGCTCATCGTCCGGCTCTTGACGCAGGCCGCGGCGCTTACCGTGGTCTACCAGCCCAAGGGCATGTCCTCTCCCTTCAACGCCAGCAACTTCATCGCGCGCCGCTGATGCCACGCCGCGAGCAGGACAACCAGACCCTGGAGGTCCGCCCCTGCATCGGCGGCATCCAGACCAAGTACCCGGCTCCCATCGTCATCGCGAGCCAGAGCCCGGACCTGCTCAACGTGTCGTTCGAGCGGCGCTCCATCCGCAGGCGCGACGGGTGCGTCCCGGTGAACCGCGTGGTGGCGCCGCGCAACAGCCTCCGGAACGCCGGACGCAGTTACGTCGGGCGCATGACGGGCATGCTGACCGACAACACCTACAAGGTGGTGCCCGGCTACGGCTTCATCGGTCACCGCCCCCACTTCAACAACTACGTCAGTGGCGGAGCAACCGCGCTGACCGTGTCGTTCCTCTA
>CAYZBB010000089.1:15794-26149 GCA_964476495.1 uncultured Actinomycetes bacterium
ACTTCAACAACTACGTCAGTGGCGGAGCAACCGCGCTGACCGTGTCGTTCCTCTACACGCCGGAGCCGGACGGGGACAACCCGGACGAGGCGGCGAACTGGTTCGTGTTCAACGAGCGCGCTGGCCCTCTGGCGAACACGTACACGTACCGCCCGCTGTGCTCGAAGGGGCCGTTGCGGGGGACGCGCTGGAACAGTGGGGAGGGCCTTGGCTGGGCGATCTTCGTCTACCGCGCAGGGGCCAACGACTACCGCTGGGGGTGCTACATCGCCACCAATGCGGCGGCGTCCCCGGTCCTGCTCACGTCCAACGCCAACGACGTGAACAACCCGAAGCCGCTGCACACCTACCGCGTCACGTTCACGGCGACGCAGACGGGAGGCGCCGGCAACGCCATCCTGTCCGTGGCGGAACTCCAGAGCGACGGGACCGCGCTCCTGTTGCAGTACACGTCCGCGCTGGCGGCAAACCTGCTGACGAACACGTGCCCGATCCAGGTGTTCGACATGCCTCGGCCGCTGATCGAAGCGCCGGTGGCCAACGGCGGGCTGGCCTCGGCGACGGGGTACTTCCGTGATGTGTTGCGCGGGGAAGGACGCATCCAGGATCTGTCGGTGTGGTCGGTGGACAAGACCGCCAACGGGACGGACACGTCCTGGGTTGGGTCGATGGCGCCGGTCAACACCAGCGTGGCCCAGACCGGCCTGCTTGGGCACTGGGCTCCGGAGACGCAGTCGTTCTACGACCGCAGCCGCACGTGGACCGAGGACAAGGTCCTGATCCCGGAGTCGCGCGGGCTGGATGCGCCGCTGATGCTGGGGCCACAAGTTCCGATGTGGCAGCGGTCCAATGGGAAGCCGGGGCTCTACTTCGACGGCCGCACCAGTTACGCCTTCATGCCGACGGCGCTGGGTAGCACGTTCCCTGGCGGCGCTGGCGGCACCAACAACGAGAGCTTCACGAACGGTGGTTCTCGGAACGCCAACACTTACGAAGCCATCGTCGGCGGCGCCAACATCGGCGAGCCGTCGAACACCATCGAGGTGACGTTCATCCCGGACAGCATCGAGAAGGTGGCCGACGCGGGCGGGGCGGAGGCGCGGGCGCAGGCTCTCATCTCGTGGCCCGGAGTCTGCGAGTTCGGCATCTCCACGATCGGCCGCCTCTACGCGATGCCGCAGAACGCGGGGGCCTTTGACCCGGCGACCTTCTTCGCGTTCACGTTCGTCCCGGGCAACCGCTACACGGTGATGTATGCGCGCGACACGATCGCGGGCGTCACGATGTACGTGAACGGTGCGTCCGTCGGTACCATCGCGGGCATTGCCAACCGACCGAACGTGGCCTTGTCCGCGATGCTGATTGGCGTGGCCGAGGACGCGGTGCTCGGTGGCGCGACGCGGGAATACGTGGGCGCCACGGATCCGACGACCCACTTTGTTGGCCGCATCGAAGACATCCGCCTCGGGAACGTCCGCGTGCTTGGTGGCGGCGGCGTTGCCAATCCGTCGAACGCCCTGAACCGCGACCTCACCGCGGCGGAACTCTATCTCAACTCGCAGCAACTGGCCGGCCTGGATGACAGTACCACCGCGGTCACCGTGCGGCGGTCGATCAACGTGCCGTCGGCTCCGTTCTTCCTGCACACGCAGGCGCTCCAGCAGACGATGACGAAGACACCGTTCTTCAGCACTGCGCTGGGCCGGTTGCTCGTCCCCGTATCGGTCACGGACACCACCTACGTCCTCGCGGCGGCGCCTCCAGGAACGGCATCGGCGGGTGTGGACCAGGTCAACAACGCGCAGACCAAGGCGTCGATGTACGCCGCGTGGTGGAACTTCGATGCGTCAAGCCTTTCGACCAAGCTGGAGAGTCGCTACCGCAAGAGTATCGAAGCGTCGAGCCTTGGTGGGGCGCCGACTCCAGTGGACAGGTACTTCTACTCCCAGGACCTGGCGATCCCAGACAAGCTGGGGTTCGCGCTGCCGCTGACGCTGCGCTCCCGCGAGATGGACATTGAGGCGCTGACCGGAGGCGTGCTCACCACCCAGTTCAACTGGGGCGAAGTGGCGCCTCAGGAACTGGTGCCGCGCATCGCCATGGGTCTTGTCCCGGACCTGCCCGGCAAGACGCCGATCACCGGACTCGCGCAACTCAAGCATTCCTCAGGGCAGCGCCTGACAGTGGCCGCCGCGGCGTCGTCGCTCTACTGGCTGCGCCCGCCGTGGGCCACCAACGTGAGTCCGTACCCAAAGGCGAACGACAGCGGGCAGACCTCGTTCTTCGGTAGCGGCCACATCCGCAACCACATCCAGATCGGTGCAAACACGACGTGGGACCTCAGCGCGTCGGACCTGACGATCGAGTTCTGGGTCATGGTGCCGGAGCTGGGGACCAAGCGGGAGGTGGCGCTCAACTGGGCCGGAACTGTCGGTCAGTACAACTGGCGCGTGGTGATCGACGAGGCTGGCGGCATCTACGTGGCGGGGATCGCCGGCGGCGCCCCGTGGCGCGCGGGCACGGCGACGGCGACCACCGGCGGCAACAGGCCCCTGGTGCCCGGCGTGTGGCATCACGTGGCCATCACGATCGACGTGTCCGCCATCGCCAACGACGTGGTGTGGATCGACGGAGTGGCGCAGACCATGGCCGCCCCGGTCGGCGGGCACGCGGCGGCGTGGAACGGAGGCGGAGGCAAGAAGTTCATCGCCGGCCACCCTTTGGAGTTCGGCTCTCCGGACCAGACCAACGACACCTTCGTGGCGCCGTTCCTTGGATGGCTGCGCGACTTCCGGGTCTCCACTGGCCTGCGCTACACGGCGACGTTCCAGAAGCCACGGACGCCACTGACTTCGGACGGGACGACGATCACCCTCCTTCCGCTCAACGACGGTTCTGACGCGGTTGCGACGGCGTCTGGAAGCACGATCGCGCGGGGGGAGGTCCGATGCCGGGAACTGCTGCCGATCCTGGACGGGTCGTTGCTGTGCAACAACTCGTCGCAGGTCTACCCCTACTCGGCGCGGGTGTACCTGGACACGCTGTTCCTCACGAACGGCCTGGGGCCGCCACTGGCGGTGCGTTGGCGCGGTGTCCATGGACCACGCTACGCCGACCCTCGCGGGAGGGGTGCTCCCAGGCCGTTCGGTTTCTCTGTCGGGCGCATGGGCGTGACGACTCCGGGGTACGACCCGCCGAGCCTGACGGGCGAGGTGTCGGTGGTTTCTCCGGCAACGGGGTTCGCCGAGAACGTGCAGTACGCGTTCGCGGTCACGTTCGTGACAGAGGACGGCATCGAGAGCGATCCGGTGTCGTGGGTGCTCACGATCCCAAACAACGCTGGCGGCGACGGATGGCAGACGATCCGCCTGAACGCCCTGCCGCGGTCGCTGGAGCCACACGTCGTTGCGCGCCGGATCTACTACGGCACCACCACGCCGACGCGGCTGTCCAGGACCAGCGCCACAGACGACAATCTCACCGACGACGTGGAGTTGACCGCGACCACCGACGGCACCATTGGCGGTGGGCCTGCCATCTCCACCGTGAACGGCGCTCCTCCGCCCGCGCGCTTCATCGAGATCCACAAGGGTCGCGCATGGCTGTTCAACCAGCCGGCCGTGGCCCCAACCGAACTCTACGTCTCCTCGCCAGCGGTCTCCCCGTTGTCGCTGGAGAACTTCCCGGTGCTGAACATCATCCGGGTGAACGAAACTACGGGGGTCCCGGGTGCTTTCCTCCAGGAGCACCTGGGGTCCCTGTATGTCGGCGATCGCGATGGCGTCTACGCCCTGTCTCTCGGGCAGACCTTCGAGACCAGCCGCAAGGACCGACTACTTGCCGGCAAGGGGTTCTGCGCCGGGCACTCCCTCGCGGCCTTCGACAACCACGTGTTCGGGGCCATGGAGAAGGGCGTCCACATCTTCGACGGCTCCGGCATCGACTACATCGCCGAGGACCTGGAGGGGCTGTGGGCGAACTTGGACCGGAGCGAGGACGCGGCGCTGCTCCAGCACGGCATCTACCACGAACCGACGAACCAGTACTGGCTGTCCGTGAAGCGGTCAGGCGAGGAGTACGGTCGGGAAATCGTGGTGTTCGACAAGGTGGTGTCCGACCCGCAGACCGGCCGGAACCCGTGGACGTTGCACTCGACGCTTCGGCACAGCTTCCTCGCCCGCATCGAGGACGAGGTGACGGATCTTCCGTATATCTACCTTGGGACGCCGGACGGCCGGATCTTCCAGATGCAGACGGGGGGTGTGGATGGATCCCGAGCACTGGTGAACCCGTCGTCCGGCGCGTCCTTCACGCTGTCCGGGACGGCGACCGGCGGCAGCCTGACCACGTTGACCATGGTGTCGGCGAACTTCGACACCCTGGGTAGCGGAGCAGGCTTGCGCGGCCTGTGGGTCACGATCACCCACGCGAACGGCAGCGTGGACGAGGTGCGGATCGCCAGCAATACGGCCACCAGCCTGACCTTCGAGTCGGGGACGCCGTCTGGCACCGCGGTGGCGGCCGGGGCAACCTTCGTCATCGGCGGCTACTGGGCGTACTATACGACGCCGTGGCTCGCCCTGACTTCGATCACGAACACGAAGGTGGTCCGCTGGCTGGACCTGGACTTCCTCCCCCAGAGCGGATCGTTGGAAGTCCGGGCGCTGGCGGCGGTCATTGGCGTGCAGGGCGCTGGGGTGTCGCTGACCGATGCGTTCAACTACAGCGCGGTGTTGACGCAGAACCGCAAGACGATCCCGGCGATGACCTATGGGTACCATCCGGAGACGGTGCGGTTTGAGGTGTCGCGCGCCCTCTACTGGCGGGCGTTCTTCGGGACCCGTGGCATCAACGTGCCGTTCGAGGTCTTCGGATGGTCCACCGGGTTCGAGGACGACGGCAACCGCAAGGGGTTGATCGCATGACCCGCGACCAGGTAACCGTCCCCCTGACCCCGGCGCGGCGCCCAGCGTTCCGGCAGGCCGGCATCGTCGGCCAGGAGACTGGGCAGGAGGCGTCGCCGTACGGGCGCTCCACGCAGGACTGGGTGCAGCAGCGGAACGACCAGCGCATCCAGGACTTTCTCAACGAGCGCAGCAACTCGGGCGATGGCCGCGACGCCGTGCGGGCCTCTGCCGCCGCGCAGACCGTGACCTACACCAGCGCCGGCTCCGGCGTGCAGGTCCGTGTGCCGCACACGCTCTTCCGGACTCCGTCGGCGATCACGTTCTTTCGCACCGCGGACCCGAACCACCGCGTGGTGGGTGTCCCGGCCGGACGAGCCTCGCCGCTGCCGTGGCCGAACTCGCCCTGGACCAACCGTGAGGTCTACCTGAACAGCAATGCCCCTGCGGGGACTGTCTTCGAGGTGGACATCGGATGACTGCGGTTGACATCAACGGCGCAACGCTGGTGGACGGCGACTCCGTTCTGGTCCTCTACGGGACGGTGGCCAAGATCGACACGTCCACGGACAACCGTGCGTATCTGGCGCTGCCGGACGGGACCACGCTCTATGTGGACACGAAGCGGTTGGAGAAGATCACAACCAGCATCAGCACGGAAATCGCCGCGGCCGGACCGGCAGCGTCCGGTGCGGTTGGGACGGCGACGCTGGACTTTGGGGCATTCCCAGGGGCATCAGACACGTCGGTCGCGGTAGTCGGTCAGGCCGCCATTCTTGCCACAAGTGTGGTGCAGGCGTGGCTTCGTCCAGATGCCACTGCGGATCACACCGCGGACGAGCACCGAGTAGAGACGCTGCGGATCGAAGTCGGGAACATCGTCGCGGGCGTCGGGTTCACCATCTACGGAATGAACACGTCGCAACTAAACGAGCCGGTGGTCGGCCCCAGGACCGCATCTGGTGTGCTACTGCCAACGGTTGCTATGCCGGCCGGTCGGAAAATGAACCCGGCGGCAAACGTGGCGTCGGCATTCGGTGGAGGTTCCGGTACTCGGATCTACGGCAAGTGGTCTGTTCAGTGGAGATGGAGCTAGAGCATGGGCATTCAGATCCAGGGCAATGGCGGCACGATCGCTGAGGTTGGAGGAACCGTCTTCCGTGCGGCTCACACGCACATCAAACCACTCGAATACGGAGCCCTCGGGCACTACCGAACTTCGGTCCGCATCAACTCGACCGCGGCACAGGCGGCAAACTCTGGGATCTTCGAGATCCGCAACACCCACGCAACCAACCTCATCATCCCAACTCGACTCATTCTGAGGGCGTTGCAGACCGCCGCAGGCACCGCCCAGGAAAACTCGCTCGATGTGTACAAGTGTACCGGGTTCACCGCCAGTTCCACCACCAACACGGTGACGCCGGTAAGCTCGGTGAGGCGTGGTGCAACCATGGCGGCGTATCCTGGCGGCGCCGCGGTTCGGCACCTGACGCTTGCTGGAGCAGCCGCTGGCATGACGGGGGGGACGCGCACCAAGGACGCGCAGTTCTTTGCGACCCTCCCGTACAACGTCGCGGCGGCTATCTCGACGACCTTCATGTGGGGGCCGATGGACTGCCTTGACGACGTGAACGGCACGCATCCGTTCGTGCTGGTCCAGAACGAGGGCCTGTGGATCGAAAACCGGGTCCTCAACGTCACCAGCTACGGGATCACTTGGTACATCGACTTCTCGTGGGCTGAAGTGGCGGCTTTCTAGTGGTAGGATCAGGGCTCCAATCCAAGGTGTGACACATGAGCATGTTGCAGGACAAGTTCGGACGGAACATCAGCGAGGGCGACTACATCGACGTGCGCCTGCGGGTCACCGATGTGGACGAGGTGGCGCGCAACATCGTGGCCCGCCTCGGCGGCGGCCAGCTTGCGATGGGGACTTCGGCGTCGCCGAACCCGTCGCCTGACTCCGCGCGCATCATCCACTTCAAGCCCGGCGACGTGGCCGTGGTGCAGTAGCCATGTCCTGGCTGTCCAAGGCGAAGAACAAGGCCAAGAACACCATCGGCGGGACCGCCATCGCGGGACCTGCCGGGTTTGTTATTGGCGCCGGGATGGACCTCTACAAGCAGCAACGCGAGAGGGGCCAGCGCAAGCAGATGTCGGAGGACGAGCGGCGCAAGACCAACTTCGCGCTGCTCAACGACTCCATCGACCAGGGCGGCAGCTTCGACCAGATCCTGGATCGCATCCGCAAGGGGTACACCGGAGACCCGCGCGAGCTGCCCGACTTCCTGGAGCAGAACAAGGCGTTCTTGGCCTCCGGCCTGCTGAAGACGGACGCGGCCAAGGACCTGATGGACACCGGCCGCTTCATGGGGCTGACCTACGCCCCCGGCGCCGGCAACATCGAGGCGGGTCTTCTCCAGGGTCAGCAGGCGGCGGCGGGCGGGTTGGCGATGTCTGGGCTGTCGGCGTCCGGCGTGTCCCCGGCGCTGGCGATGAACACGCGGTTGCAGGCGGGCGCGGCGCGGGGCAACCTCTACTCCAGCCTGATGTCGAGCCATCTCCAGAACCGATACAACCTGACGCAGGACGTGGCGGGGATGGCGCTTGGGTTCGCTCCTCCTGCGCGGCCCCAGTCCATGCCGACGGACTACAGCGGCTACCTATCTGGCGCGGGTGCGATCATCGGCGCGGCGCTGCCGACGCTGTTCCCGGGCAGTAGCACCCCCAAACCTCCGGCCTACAAGAACGCGCCAACTCAAAACTCCCCAGGACTCTACTGACATGCACATCAGCGCGCAGCAGATCGGCGGCTTGGTTGGCGCGGGGGTCGGAACCGCGCTCGCTCCCGGGGTGGGGACCGCGATCGGCGGCGCACTCGGCGGCGGCCTCGGCGGCATCGCGGACACGTTCCAGATGCAGAACGCGGCCAAGGTGCAGCGCACGTCGGCGATGTTCGGAGGCCCACGTATCCGGCCCCAGCCTGAAATCGCTCCGTCCTCGCCGCTGCCATCCGGGCCGCAGTACCTCGGCGCAGGAGGCGCCACGCTCTGATGGGCCGCCGTGGCACAGCCGCCGCCGAGTCCTTCGCGCTGCTGATGCAGGGCATCGCGCAAGGGATCCACGGTCTGCGCCAGAAGCAGGCCCAGGAGTCGGATGATGCCCGCGCGGAACGGCGGCTCCAGATGGAGGAGGAGCACTTCCGCGGGTTGCAGGAGGAGCGCCAACTGAATCGGCAGGAGCGTGTCCGGCACAACCTGGAACAGGAGCGACTGCGGCAGGAAGCGATCGACAAGGCGCGCAAGGAAGACGAGAAGATGCGCCGGATGCAATACATCCTCGGCGCAGAGTTCGCGGGCAAGTCCGGCCCAGAGCGGCAGTCCTACATGGAGTTCATCGATCAGACGGACCCAGACCGGGAGCGCGGCCTTGATGACGCGGCCATCATCGATAAGGTGTCCAAGCCTGGCGTTCAGACCTTTGACTACGGTGGGAATGCGACCCTTCAGATGAGGCTCGCGACCCTGAACAAAACTCGGAGGTCACTTGGTTTGCCGGACATCACTCCTTCTGGCGACACCCTTACCTTGAGCCATCAGGGGGTAAAGGATCTTCGCGCCACGTCCGATGTTCTCCAGGACTGGAGGGCGGACAACGAGGAGTTGGATCGCGCGATCGCGCGCACGCGACCGAAGATCGAAAGCCTTGGGATCGGTGGCAAGGAGATGAGTCTGGATCGTCTCCGTGGGCTGTTGCGCAGAGCGCGCGAGTACGATGCGATGCAGCGAGGCGTGGCGCAGTCGTCTCAGGCGGAGCAACCCGTTCCAACCGCGGCTGGCGTGCCCGAGTTGCGCGAGGCACAGAACCGGGATGGCAACCTCATTCGCAACCGGACCGACAGGATGGTCGGCGCGCTGCTTGGTGGAGAGATGGGCGGCATGGAGGGGCAAGTACCGAGCGCCCCCATGGCGCGCGCCTCGCAGTTGGCCGGCGTTTTCTCCACGGACCCGATGCAGCGACTGTCGAACTGGATGGAGTTGCACACCGCCGGCTACCCGCTGATGCCGCCGACCCTGGACATGGCGGTTGACGCGGCGACCGGGGTGCCGCAGCTCAAGCCCGAGTACTTCGCGATGATGGAGCAGACGCAGCCGGGCATGGGGCAGGCGGCGAACCAGATGCTCCAGAGCATGGCCAGCGTCCAGCAGCGCAACCAGCAGCAGTTCGGCCCCCAGGGGGCAGGGCGCGATGAGGCGGGAAGGTCCCGTGGGCAAGGCGGGTACCTCCAGGGCCAGTTCCCACTGGGAGGAAGCCCTGGTGAACGCGCCGCCAGCCGCGCATCCCAGAGTCGGCCGGCGCCAACCCAGGCATCGCCTATGATCCCCCAAGGCCGTACTCCGCAGCCGGGGCCGTTCAACCCCATGTTCGGAGTCGGCCGATGACCCATGAGTACCCAGGACCTGCCGGGAGTTTCATCTAGCGGCGCTTCGCCGCACGACACTGCAACCAGACTGGAGGAGGAGAACTACCTCCAGTACACACGGCAGCAGTACAACACCATCCAGGCAAACCTGTTGATGGCTGGGCTCCAGAGGCAAGCCGCCATCATGCAGATGCAGGAGGCGGAGGACACCCAGCCGCCGCAGGACCCGGAGCAGCGAATGCTCTGGCGGGCGCAGACCCTCCACGGCGGCCTGGATCCCATGCGGTTCAACCGCCGGATCGCGGCGGACCCTGACGAGACGCTGATCGCAGCCGCCAACCGAGCGAACGAGCAGCGGCGCATCTACGATCAGTTCTATGAGCGCGGGAAGCAGCACGCGGCGGCGAAGTTCCATGCCGGTGCATCGCTCCCCGACAAGCTGGCCCGCGCGACCATGCTGGCTGGCGATGACGCCCGCCTGATGTACGACGAGGCGACGGCGTTCTCCGAGGGGCAGCAGTACGTCGGCCCGCCCGGCGTGCAGTCCGCCATCTTCGGGATGGTGCGCGGCCTGATGCCGCAGCGCAGCGAGTACGCGCAGCCGCCGGTCACCACGGGCGGCCCGGGCGCGCTCTCCCCGCAGGAGCGCCGGGACCTGGCGTTCCAGGCGATGCAGGAGGGATACGGCGAGACCGTGCATCAGGCGACGGGGAGTCGCAAGGTGGCCATCCAGGCGCTGGAGACCATCGGTTCGATGATCCCGTATGTCGCCGCCGCCCCTGCCCTGCCCGGCGGGATCGCGGGCGCCGCCGCCACGGGCGCTGGCCTCGGTGCCGTGGAGCCCCTCTCGGGCGAGGACAAGCAGGCGGTGGACCGGGAGCGGGAGCGTGGCGGCGACCCGGGCAAGATGGAGGCACAGCTACGGTCGCTCCGTGCCGTTCAGGGGGCCGTGTCCTGGGGCCTGATGGGGCTGGGCGCCAAGGCGGGCGTGGGCAACACGGTGGCCGGCAGGCTGAAGCAGGCGG
>CAYZBB010000090.1:0-25488 GCA_964476495.1 uncultured Actinomycetes bacterium
CTTGGCGGTCGGCATTGATCTCCTCGAGGGACCGTCGCCGAGTTTCCACACCGTAAAACCATAGGGCGGCGATTGCCAGGATCGTAGGGATAGCGCCGAGGAGGGCTGCGCCGGTGAGGCTGGCGGGGGTGATCGTGAGGAGCACGGCGCCCACCCCGAGGAACCCGCCGGCTCTGGCGCACGCTCCTGCGAGGCCGGTTCCGCGGGCTCGGATCTGGGTGGGGAAGACCTCTGAACTGTAGGGGGTGAGCATGGCCAGCATGGCGCCGGTCCCGGCGAGCAGCAGAACGATCATTGCCTGTAGGAGCAGACCGTTGTGAGCAATGCTGGAACCGAGGACAGCGAAGGTGGTGAGGGCGGCCGCGACTGCGGTCGCGGCGATGATCATCGTGGCTTTGCTGCTCCAGAAGCCGTAGAGCCATGCGACGAGGAAGACGGCCGGGAAGCCGATCAGGGCGGATGCGGCGAGCAGTTGGTCGGCGGATGCAACCGGCAGGCCGAGTTGTCGCAGGTTGGTGGGAAGCCACAGGAGGAACCCGTTGTTTACCAGGCCCCAGGCCAGCGCGAAGAGTGCGAGGGCGCCGGTGAGCCCTCGGTATGGGGGTCGCCATAGTTGCCGCAAGCGGGTCGTGGTCTGTTCCGGAGCGTTTGCCGGTGTCGGGGTGGGGTCTGGTACCAGCTTGGCGCCGAATCGGGCCATCACGGCGCGGGCCTGGTCGATGCGTCCGGTGGCTAGCAGGAAGCGGGGGGATTCGGGTATCCACCGGTTGAGCAGAATGAGCAGCACTCCGGTGGGTAGCCCGATGAGCCAGAGGATTCGCCAGCTGAAGCGTGGTTCTAGGACGGAGGCCAGGAAGCTGGTGAGGATGTAGGCGCCGGCGACGTCGCCGCCGATGAGCACCATCAGCCAGCCTCGGTGGCGGGCCGGGATGGTCTCGGCGAGCAAGGCGAAGGCGATGGGGAGCATGCCGCCGACGGCGGCGCCCATGAGAAAGCACATGAGCAGGTTGCCGGCGAACGAGGGCATGGCGCCGCAGATGGAGGTGCCGATGAACATGACGCCGGCGAGAAGGATGCTGGCGCGGCGCCCGATGCGATCGCCTAGCGAGCCCCAGACGAGGGCGCCGAGAACCATGCCGGTCAGCGCCACGAGCGGCAGCCAAGCGACGGGGATCTGTCCGTCCGGGTTGAGCGGGGACTTGAGGTCGTATTCCTGTGCCATGCCGGGCATAACGAAGGCCAGGGTGGTCGGCTTCATCACGTCGATGGTCACTGCCGCAGCCATGACCAGCAGAAGGGCGACGTGTGCTCGGTTCAGGGGCGCGGAGTCCAAAGCGGTGACTCGGTACGATTGGGGCCCACCCGGTGCTGGGTCGGGGGGGCGGCGCGGCCAGATTCCCACGATGGTGCAGGCCATCCCGATCGGGATGAGGATCATGCCCGCGGTCATAGCGGGATCCATGTGCATCCCGACCATCTGGTACCCCATATCGGCGGAATGCAGGTACATGGGCAGGTGCAGGATCACCCCTGTGGTCACCGCCGCGATGCCGATCCAGAACATGATCGGCCGTTGGAAGAGTTGCTGGCGGGATGCCATCGGTTGCTCCAGTTGTGTGGTGGCGCCTGCATCGTCGCTGGGCGGCGGGCGAGTTAGCTTGTGCCTCGGTCAGTTCGGCGGATTTCGGTGGGTCACCTTCGCGGTGAGCGGCTGCGCCGGCCGCAGGTTGATCAGCAGTTCCGGTCTGATGGTCTGGTTGAGGGGTAGTTGGAAGCGGACGCGCTGGGCCAGGACGGCGGTGATCAGGTGGCCCTCCATGAGGGCTAGGTGGTTGCCGATGCAACCGTGGGCTCCGGCGCCGAAGGGCAGGAACGCCTGCTTGGGCAGGTGCTTTTCCTGGTCCGCTGCGAATCGGTCCGGTTGGAATTCCTCCGGGTTGTCGTAAACGCGGGGATTTCGGTGCAAGGTGTACGGGCAGATGAACACGATGGTGCCGGCCCGAATTCGGTAGCGGCCGGCGGTGGTGTCGCGGCGGGCGACGCGGACCATCGCCGCCGCGGGTGGGTAGAGGCGCAGGGATTCCTTGAAAACCTGCAGGCACAGGGGCAGTCGACTCAGGTCGTCGAAGGTGGCCGCCCGGCGGCCGAGGACCTGGTCCACCTCTGCGGTGACCGCGTTCAGGACCTGTGGGTGCCGGGCGAGCAGGTAGACGGTCCAGGCTTGGGCGTCCGCGGACGTTTCGTGTGCGGCGCCCCACAGCGTGAGGACCTCGTTCAATAGCTGGTCTGCGGGCATCGTGGCACCGGTGTCGTCGGTGGCCGCGGCCAGGCGGTCCAACAGGCTGTCCCCGGCGTCGCTGCGGTCCTGGACCAGGGTGCCGATGCGCTCGCGGACCAGTTGGCGGGCCGCCCGCATCCGCCGATTGCCGGGTAGAGGCAGGGTCGCGGGAAGCGGGATGGGGCGGGTCAGGGCCTTCATCTCCCACTCGAACACGGCGGTGACGGCATCGGCGAGGCGGTGTTCGTCGCGTAGCGGGGCGCCGAACAGGATCCGGCCGATGATGTTCATGGCCAGGGTGTTGATCTCCCCCAGAACGTCGATTTCGGCGTCGTGACGCCAGCTGCCGATGACGGTGTCGGCTTCCTCGACCATCCAGTCCACGTAGCGTCTGATCCGGCGGGCGCCGAGGGTGGGGGCGATGAGGCGACGTTGGCGGCTGTGCAGCTGTCCTTCGGACACGAGCAGGCCATCGCCCAGGACCGGGCGCAGTACGCGCAGCAGGAACTTGCCCTTCTCGAAGTCCTCGGGGTGGGTGATCAGGATGTCCCGGATCGGTTCGGGGGCGCTGATCACGACGGCTGGTTTGGTGCCTAATCGGAAGCCGGCAACGTCGCCGCGGGTGGCTACATCGGTGAGCAGACCGAGGGTGTCGCTGCGCATCTCGGGCCACAGCCCGATGAGCGGTCGGCTGGTCCGGGATGGTGGCTGGACGAGTGCGGTGGTCGTTGATGCGGCGATGGTCGCCATGCGGTACCCCCGGTTGTTCGGTGCTATTGGTCGCGCAGCGCCTGCGCGGGTTCGATGCGGGTGGCCCGCCAGCCGGGGATCTGCGCGGCGACGGCGGCCATGGCGACGGCGAGCGCGCCGTAGACGGCGACGGTGCCGGCCGGGTACAGGAAGGGCGGTTTGATGCCGATGTCGATGACGGCGTCCTGACCGATGGCGTCCAGGACGCCGAGGGTGACGACGGCGCCGAGTAGCGCACCGGCGGTGCCGGCGATGATGGCCTCGACGGTGACCAGGGACAGCAGCCGGCGGGGTGTGGCGCCGATGGCAGTGATGGTGGCCATTTCCCGGCGCCGCTGGATGCCGACGAGCAGCAGGGTGGACACCACGGAGATGAATGCCACGGACAGCAGTCCGGCCTGCAGTGCGGTGAAGGGGCGCAGGAAGCGGGCGGTGTCGTCGGCGACGGCGGCGCCGTACCCGGCTGGGTCGACGGCGCGGACGGGTTGGTCGACCTGGGCGGCGGCGATGGCCTCGACGGTGGCCTGCGTGTTCCCGCCGGTGGGTGTGGCGTAGATCAGGCCGGTGGGTTGTCGGCCGAAGAATTCTTCGGCGTCGCTCATGGTCATCAGCACGGTGGTGCCACCGGATTGGGGTTCGGCCCATACCGCACCGACGGTCCAGTCGTGCAGGCCCTGCAGGGTGGGCAGGGTGAGGGTGTCCCCGGGTCGTAGGTCGCGCTGCCGGGCGAGCATGGAGCCGATGATGACGTCGCCGCGGGCGATGACGTCGCCGGCCGGGTCGCCGGCCAGCACCGCATAGGGGAACCGGGGGTTCTCCTGGGCCTGGATGTACACCAGCTCGCCGCCGGTGAAGCCGACCTCGATCTCGGTGGCCCGGTCGACGCGTTCGACCTGCGGCAGCTCGGACAGGATGGCCAAAGTGGCCGGAGACAGTTTGGCCTCGATGGGGCCGTAGTCGGCGAAGCGGGTCGTGGTGGCCACCGCCCGGTCGTCGGCGGCGATCCGGGTGACGTCGACCGAGCCCTGTTCGACCGCCAGCAGCAGGCCGGACAGCAGCCCGGCGGTGGCCACTGGGACGGCGACTGCGGTGGCCAGGGCGGAGGTCCGGCGGGCGTCGCCGACCAGGTTGATCACACCGACGGTCAGGGTGGGTGGCCCGCCGGTCCGGCGGGGGTTTCGGGCGTGCCGGCCGGCGGTCCGCAGCCGCAGCGGCCGCGCGGCCAGGCCGATCAGGTTGGGGGCCAGCGCACCGGCGAGCGCGAACAACGCGGCGATGGCGACGACGAGGCCGAGCCGGGTGAGGGTGGGTTGCCAGCCGGTCAGTCCGCCGCCGATGGTGCCGATCCGGGCGGCGACGATCGCTCCGCCGCCGATGCCGATCAGGATCGCCGCGCGGCGCCAGGTGCTGCGCGGCCGGTCCTCGGCGCGGGTGCTGCGACCGGAGATTTCGCCGGCCAGGTCGACGCGGGTGGCCTTGCGGGTGGGCAGGATGGCGGCGCCGACGGCGGTAAGGACACCGGTGAGCAGGCCGACCACGACGATGGACGGCTGCACGACGGGTGTCACCGGGACGCCGAGGAACTGTTCGGTGAGGCCGCTGGCGCTGCTGACCAGCGGGCGGGCCAGCAGGATCCCGGCGCCGATGCCGACCACCGACCCGGCGATGCCGATGGTGACGGCCTCGGCGAGGAACCCCAGTGCCACCATCCGGGGGGAGGCGCCGAGTGCACCGGACACGGCCAGGTCGCGGCGCCGTTCCGCGACGGACAGAGCGACCACCTGGTACACCAGCAGTCCGCCGACGCCGATCCCGACCAGTGCGAACACGCCGAGCAGGGGCATCAGGATGCCGGTGGCGTCGAACCCGGCGGGCGGGTCGGCGGCGTCCAGCACCGCGTGGGCGGGTCCGACGGCGGCGCTGAGGGACTCCTGGAGTGCCTCCACCGACGTGCCGGGGGCGGGCAGCACGTAGACCACGTCGACCCGCCCGTCCCGGGCGAACAGCTGGTCGGCGACCGGCAGGGGCAGCAGCACCACCTGGCCGTCGTTGAAGTCGTCGATCTGCGTCGCCACCCGGGCCCCGGACAGCGTCAGCGGGCCGGCGTTGCCGCGCAGGATCGGGTCTGCGGCCAGGTTGCCGGCCAGCGTCCCGGACACGACGGCGGGTGTGGCTGCTGTGTCGGTGGGGTTGGTGGTGCAGCCGAAGTCGCCGAGCAGTTCCTGGGCGCGGCAATCGATCCCGAGGGCGAGCACGGTGGTGCTGCCGGCCCGGTCGTCGATCTGGGTGACCGCGCGGACGACGGGTACCGCCTGCTGGACACCTGGCGTGTCGGCGATGGTGTCGACAACCTCGGGGGTGAGGCCGCCGCGGGTGGTGGGTCCGACCACGCGTACCGGTGCGGGTCCGGCCAGCCGTTCGCCGAAGTCGTCCAGCGCCTTCTGGACGCTGGTCAGCTCGATCGCGATGGCGACGATGACCGCGACGCCGGAGGCGACGGTCAGGATGGCCAGCGCCGCGCGCAGCGGGTGTTTGCGCAGGCTCCGCAGGTTGGTCAGCCGTAGGAATCCGGTGAGCCGGCCGAGGCGGCTCACCGGCGGGCCAGCCGGTCCGGGTCGTCGTCCGGTTCGTCCGCCGGATCGGTCACCGTGCGGTCAGCGCCGAGAGCAGGGCCACCGGTGTCGGAGACGATCCGGCCATCTCGCAGGGTGACGGTGCGGCTTGCGGATTCCGCGATGCCGGGGTCGTGGGTGACGATGACCAGGGTCTGCCCGGTCTGGTTCAGTCCGGTGAGCATTTCCATGACCAGTGCGCTGGACCGGGAGTCGAGATTGCCGGTGGGTTCGTCGGCCAGGATCAGTGGTGGTTCCATCATCAGGGCGCGGGCGATGCCGACTCGTTGCTGCTGTCCGCCGGACATTTCGGCCGGGTACCGGCCGGCCAGGTCCCGCAGTCCCATTCGTTCCAGCAGATCCAGCGACCGGGACTCGTAACGGCGTCGCGGCACCCCGCCGAGCACTGCGGGCAAGGCGACGTTCTCCTGCGCGGTCAGTGAGGCGAGCAGGTTGTAGGCCTGGAAGACGTACCCGATGCTCTCGTTGCGCAACCGCGCCAGGTCTGCGCGGGACGCGGTGCTGGTGGAGCGGCCGTCGACGATCACCTCCCCTGAGGTGGGCGCGTCGAGCAGACCCAGGATGTGCAGCAGCGTGGACTTGCCGGAGCCCGACGGGCCGACCAGAGTGACGAACTCACCCGGCCGGATCGTCAGGTCGATGTCCTGGAGCACCGTGGTGCGTTCCCGTCCGTTGACGAAGTCGCGGCTGATCTGCCGGGCCTGCAGCGCGGACCGGTGCTCACGCATACTGGCGGACCTCTGGCCCGGCGGCGGCGGGTGTCGGTTCCGCGCGGGGATCGGTGTGGCCGGGCGGGGCGACCACCCGCCCACGCCGCCGCCGCAGCAGCGTTCGGGCCGCGTTGTCGAGCATGTCGAAGCCGATGCTGGTGGTGCACAGCAGCACCAGCATCGGTCCTGACCCGGCGAGGGCCAGCGGCCGGGTCTCGGTGCCCTTGAGTCGCATGAACGCGGGTTCTTTGATTGCTCGTAGGGTCAGGTCGCGGCGGGTTCGTCGGCGGATGGTGGGCAGCCGCCAGATCCCCGGGATTGCCGCGTGCGCGCGTAGTGCGGCCTTCATCGGGGGGTGGGGATCGCCGTTGGTCACCCGCTCGGTCGCGCGGCGGGCGAGTCCGGCGTGACCGCGCTCGATCATCGAGGCCACCCGCTGTGGGTCCTGCCGGTGCCAGGGCGTCGATTGGGACAGGAACAGTCTGCGTTGCAGGCCCTGTCGCAGTGCGAGCTGGGTGGGGGTTTCGCGGCTGGTGTCGCCGCCGGTTTCGGCGAGCCACCGGGAGATGCGGTATCGGCCCAGCAGGGCGGCCCCGAACACCATGTAGTCCAGGAGGTGGTCCAGGACGAAGAACCGGCCGTCGCGGATCGCGGGACCGTACTTGTGTTTGATCATGCTGCGCATGATTCGCCAGTCGGCGACCGCGGCCCGGTTCGCGTGCCGGAGGTAGTCGACATCCAAGTTGCCGTCGCGGATGTCGCGTTCGGCGATGTTGGCTACGTGCCAGGACATGCACAGGGACAGGGAGATGCCCTGGCTGTAGTAGGCGTCGATGATCGAGGAGGCGTCGCCGGACATGGCGTATCGGCGTTCGGAGACGAAGGTGTCGGTGATGTGCTGCACGTCGCGGTAGGCGCGGAATTCCAGGACATCGGGTTCCTGCAGGAAGTCCAGCAGCGGGTACCGCCGAATGATCTCCCAGAAGAACTCCTTCATCTTGGTGCCCGGCGGGACCCGGGACCGGTCGTAGCTGACCCCAACGCTGATCCGGTCGTCGGCCAGCCGGATCAGCCAGATCCAGTAGCCATCACCCCACAGGTGCACGGTGTCCTGGTCCCGCCGGATGCGTTCGCCGTCCGGGAACCGGAATTCCCACCGCTGGTCGAACATCTGGTCGGTGCAGTTCTTGAATTGCGCCCAGACCGCGGTGCTGGCGAATCCGTCGGTCAACGGCACGTCGTGGCCGAACTTCTTGGCCAGGAACCGGGCTCGGCCGGAGCAGTCGATGACCCACCGGGCGCGCACGGTGCCCTGGTCGCCGCCAGTCGGGTTGGTCCAGCTGATGAGGTGGTCGGCGGCGCCGTCGCCCAGCTGCACGTCCCGCACGTGGCCGGTGTCGATGAAGGTGATCTGATGGTGTCGGCGCACGGTGGCGCGCATGGCGGCCTCGATGTCCGGACGCACGATCTGCACGTCGCCGAACATGGTGCGGGCGAACATGCGGTCGGGGATGGCATCGAGCCAGCGTTGCGGCAGCCGGGCCTGGAATCCCCATTCGTTGATGTCGTCGCCGAAGGTTGTCCGGCGCTCCATGCCGTAGGCCATCCAGAAGCCGAGTTTGCCGCGGGAGCGGGTCAGTTCGTCGTCGAGTTCGCCGATGGTGCGCAGGAACGCGTTGGCGTACACCAGCAGTGATTCACCTACCTTGTAGCTGGCCATGCCGCGCTCGGTGAGGTGGTCGATGAGCACCACCGACAGGCCCCGCTTGGCGTACTGCAGGGCGTTGAACAGTCCGACGATGCCGGCGCCGATGATGCAGACGTCCGCCCGCATCGGGGCGGGCGTGGCCGGGTCCTCGGGTGCGTCGGCGGTGCGTGTCATGCAGGTGGCTCCTTCGATGAAGGGTTGCGGTTATCGGGAGGCTGCGTAGTGGCGGGCCAGCCGGCGATGTCGGTGCCGGAACAGCGCAGTGACGACTCGTAGGTAGATCCGACGGGCGGGGCGGAGCGGGCCGCGGACGGCGAACGTCACCTGGTCTCGGACCCGCACCCCGCCGGGTTCCTGGCTGACCGCGCGTTCGTGCTGCCAGACCCGGCTGGAGCTGGTGCTGGACCGTTCCAGGAAGCGGCGGTCGCCGCGTTCGATGATCCTTAGGTCGTCGAAGTCGACCGGCGGCACTCCCAGGAACAGCACCCATGCCCGGCCGAGCCGCTGGTTCAGCGGAACCTCATCGAGGGTCGAGCCGGTCAGGTCCGGTGGCATCCGCATCCGCAGCAGCGGGGCGAGTTCGGCGTTGATTCCGGCCGGGCTGGTGACGTGGGCCCACACCTGGTCGGCGTCCGACGCGGGCAACAGGCTGTCGGCGACGACCACGTCGAACCCGTCGGGTTGCCGGTTGGCGTGCACGGTGGTGCCGGTCATCCTGATCTCCCGGGGGTGGTCGAGGCGGGGCGGTGAGCACTCTGACGGCTACGCTGAGCGTCGTCGAGGAGCGCACCGAACTGTCCTGGTTGGCGACGGACGACGCGGGTCGGGCGTCCGTCCGGCTGGTGTGCTTCCCGCACGCCGGCGGTGATCCGCGGACGTTGCTCAGATGGGCGTCGCAGCTGCCGGTCGCGGTGCACCTGGTCGTCGTTGCGCCGGGGGCGGCCGCCGGCGCACTGACCGACGCGGCGCAGGCGGCGGCCCGCCGGTTGGCGGACCTGCCGCGGCTGCCGACGTGCCTGTTCGGGCACAGCATGGGGGCGTTGCTGGCCTACGAAACCGCCCGGCTCCTGCCGCCGCCCGGCCCGGCGCAGCTGATCGTCGGCGGCATGGAGGCTCCCCATCGGCGGACCGACCACGGCCACGCCGACCTTTCGGACGCCGACTTGTTGCGGGTGCTCGGAGAGTACGGTGGGACGCCCACGGCGGTGCTGGGCGATGAGGAGTTCGCCGCCGCATACCTGGCTCGGATCCGGCGAGATCTGCGGTTGCTGGCCGCGTACCGGCACCGGCCCGGGCCGCTGTTGCGGTGTCCGATCAGCGTGACCGTCGGCCGCGCCGACGGCCTGCTGGATCTCGAGGCGGTTCGGGCGTGGCGGGAGCTGACCCTGGCCGTCACCAAGCTGGCGGTCGTTCCGGGCGGCCACTTCTTCGTGCAGGAGGCGGCGGGTTTCGTCCGGCAGGTCGCCGACCCGTTGCTGGACGCGGCGACCACGTGGTGATCCGGGCATGCGGTGATGGGTGATCGCGAGTCGGCGGCGGCCCTGGATGGCCACCGCCGCCGCGCCGAACCGGTCGGCATCGATGATCAGCACGGTGCCGATGGCGGGCGGGTCCGGGTCAAGCACGAAACCGCGGCCCGTGCCTGGGTGCACGATGGTGTGGAAGCTGTCCATCGGCCGGTGTAGTCCGACTCCCAGGCATTTGAGCCACGCCTCTTTGGCCGCCCATACCGACAGCCCGGCCCGCTGGATGCCGGCCGGGTCCTGCCGGATGCGGTGCTGCTCGACCGGGGTGAAGCAGGACCGGGCCATCCTGGCCCAGTCGATGTCCGGTCGGGGGTCCGCCAGGTCGATTCCCACCTGACCACCGCGGGTGACCGCGATGATCGCGGCGTCTTTGCTGTGCGTGACATTGACGTCGACGCCGGGCACCTCGACTGTGGGCCGCCCGTAGGGGCCGACGCCCAGCGGTACCCGCATGGGAGCGCAGCCCAGTTCGTGGGCCAGCACTTCGCGCACCGCGGCGCGCACGGTGATGAACCGGGCCCGGTCGGCGGGAAAGAAGAACCGGTCGGCCCGGGCCTGTTCCTGTGCCGTCAGGGTTCTCGCGGCGGTCGGGTCCGCGGCGACGGTGGTTCCCAACGGCAGCCACCACAGGTGAACCATCGTGTCCGGGGTGGACGCGCCGCTCCCGGGGGGTGTCAGCGGCGGCTCAGCCATGGGTGGCCGCCGGCGCGTCGGGCAGGTGGAGAGCGAACCCCAGTCGGGCGCCGGCGTCCCGCAGTTCCTGCACGAAGAGGGGGTCCAGCCGGCCGCCGCGGCTGACCCGGGGGTCGGCCAACCGGTGGGCCAGGATCATCGTCTCCGCGGCGCAGGCGTAGGTGACGCCGGCCGGCACCCCCAGGTCGATCTCCAGAGGCCGGTCGCCGGGCAATCGGACCAGTCCGCCGTCGACGACCAGGAGGTCGGGTCGCCGGGTGCGCACGTCACTGCGGACGTTCGCGGGCTGCGACACGTCGCAGATGATCGCGTTCGGCCGGGGATCGTCGGCGGTGATCAGTTGATCCGGGGTGGAGGTCGCAGCGACGACGACGTCGGCGGCGGCAACCGCCGCCGCGCTGTCGACACCGACGGTGAGAAACCCTTCCTGCCGCAGGATCTGCGCGGCCCGCTCCACCGGAACGTCTGCCAATTGTTCCGCCCGCCGGGCCAGGGCTCCATGCGCGGCCGGCCCGAGCCGCAGGTGTCGGATGATGTCGAGGCCGAGTTCACCGAGCAGGTGCATGCTGCGGTCACGGTGCAGGGGATTGCCCACCATGTGCAGGGAGCCGACGTCCGGGGCCAGCAGCAAGGTGGTGGCCCGGCCGATCGCCCCCGGCGCGCCGAGCACCGCGCAGTCGGCGGTGGACAGTCGCATTCCCCGCAGGTCTGCGGCCTGGCCCACCCCGTCCACCGCGGCGGCGGCGGTATAGGCATTGCCGGTGGTGATGGGCACTCCGACGTCGCGGAGCGCTTCGGCGTTGCGGGTCACGATGGAGGTGTAGGCGCCCAGGCCGACCGCTTGAGCGCCGGCGGCAACGGCCTGGTCGACGGCCTCCTGCACCAGTGCGGTCGCCTCCCGGGAGGGCAGGTCCATCAGGTCCCGGGCGCTGCGCGGCAGGGCGTAGAACTCGCCGTAGGAGGTGTCGCCGATCGCGGTGTGCACTCGGCAGCGGCCGACGAACATCGCACCGGGTCCGTCGATGTTGCGGCACCGGTTCATCCGGTCGAACAGCGCCCGCACCTGCGAGCCGGGCAGCTGCAGCGCCGGGTCGAAGCTGCGGTAGCTCTCCGCGTCGGTGGGGTGGACGACGAACGCCCATCGGGGTTCACCGGCCCGGGGCCGCACCGGTGTGGTCGCGCTGACGGGAGCCGGATGCGCCGGATGCGGCACCGGTGGGTGCGGCAGCAGATGTCCGAAGATGGCGGCGCTGTCGCCGGTGGCGACGGAGTCCACGGTTGCGGTGACGGCGTGCAGGAATCGGTCGCAGTCCTGGGCGGTGATGGTCAGCGGCGGTTCGACGCGGAGTGTGCTTCCCGCGAAATAGGTTGGTGCTAGACGGATTCCGTGGGACCTGAGCAGGTGTCCGCACAGGAACGCGGCGAGTCCTTCCTGCGCGGCCAGCGATCGGAGCAGGCCTTGCCTCGGGTAGTCGTCCGGGTTCGCGGAGATCTCCAGTCCCAGCAGCAGCCCTCGGCCACGGACGTCGGTGATGACCTGGGGGTGCCGGTCGGCGAGCCGACGCAGCCCGGTCGCCAGCTGGTCGCCGCGGGCCGCGACGGACCTGATCAGCGCCTGGTCGTCGGCCAGGAGCAGGTCCAGGCTGCGCAGGCCGACCCGGGCGCAGAAGGCGTTCCCGCCGAAGGTCGAGGTGTGCCGGAACGCGAAGTCCTCGCTGGCCGCCGCGGCGTTATAGAGCACCGCGCCGATCGGGACCAGACCCCCGCCCAGCGCCTTGGCCAGCGGCATGATGTCGGGGGTGACACCGTCGTGTTCGACGGCGAACAGGCGGCCGGTTCGACCGAGCCCGGTCTGCACCTCGTCCACGATCAGCAGTGCGCCGTGTTTGTCGCAGAGCTCGCGGGCGGCCTGCAGGTAGCCCGGTGGGGCGGGGCGGATCCCCGCCTCTCCCTGGATGGGCTCGATCAGGAACCCGGCGATCCGGTCGGGGTGTTCGCTGAACATCCGTTCCAGCGCGTCGGTCTCGCCGAAGGGGACATGGGTGAACCCGGTCGCCGGCGCGCCGAAGGGGTGTTGGTACCGGGGGCGGCCGGTCGCGGACAGCGCGCCGAGGGTCTTGCCGTGAAATGCGTCGACCGTGGAGACGATCATTGGGCGCCCGGTGGCGGCGCGGGCCAGCTTGATCGCGGCCTCCACCGCCTCGGCTCCGCTGTTGCAGAACCATGCCCTGGTCAATCCGGGTGGGGCGACCGCCAGCAGGGCCTGGGCGAGGTCACCGGCCGCGGTCAGCAACGACGGTTGGGTCAAGCTCGGTTCCCGGGTGCGGTGCAGCGCATCGATCGCCTGCCAGATGCCGGGGGGATTGTGTCCGAAAGGCAGGGCGCCGTAGGCCCCGGCGAAGTCCAGGTATCCGCGGCCGTCCGCGTCGTACAGGGTGCTGCCCTCACCCCGGACGAATGCGACGTCCAACCCGAGGCCATCGAGTAGGTCGCCGACGTCGGGGTTGATCCACCGGTGGTACGGGTGTGGTGATGCCGGCGCGGTCAGCGCGGCCAACCGCCTGGCCACCTCACGGCGCTTGTCCAGCGGGCCTGCGGTCACGGTGTCGGTCATCGGTCACTCCCGGGCAGCCGCGCGAGCAGCTCATCGAGTTCGGCCTCGGTCATCTCGTCCAATCGGGTCAGCAGGGTGGCCGCCTGGTCAGTCGACGGGTGTGGGGCAGTGGCATGGCCGGGAACAGTGGGCGCCGGGGGCTGGGCGGCCGACCGACCGGCGGCGACGGTGGCCGCGATCTCCCGCAGCGACGCGCCGTCGAGCAGCGCGGTCAGGGGAAGCGCCACCCCCAACTGGTCCTCCACGGTGTTCTTCAACTCAACGAAGGCCATGGAGTCCACGTCCAGGTCGCGGGCCGGTCGATCGGGATCGATGACGGCGCCGGAGGCCAATCCCATGTACTGGGCGATCCGACCGCGAAGCAGGTCCAACACGGTGTCCGGGCCGAGGTGTGGAACGTGGGGTTCGGGCCGAGCGGTCACGGCGTCCGCCGCGACCGGCGGGTCTGCGGACCCGGGGTCGGCCAGCACGGACAGGAATCGCCGCTGCCAGGGGTAGCCGGGCAGGTCGACGGCGGCCACCGGGCCGGGGCACACCGCCGACCAGTTCAGTTCGACTCCCGACGTCCACATGCGGGCCAGGCCCTCGTGCAGTGCGCGGTCCTCATCGGTGTTCGGTGGCAGGAGGGTCACGGTGACCGGGTGGGCTTCGGTCCGGCCGATCTCGCTGGTCAGGTGCGGCAGCAAGGTTCGTCCAGGACCGACTTCCAGGTAGCACCAGTGACCGGTGGCCGCGACGGCCCCGACGGCGTCCACGAAGTCGACCGGCTCGGCGACGTTGCGGGCCCAATGCGCGGCGTCCATGGTGGTTCCGGGGATCGCGGCGCCGGACACGGTCGAGAAGAGCGGGCATCGTTCCGGTCGGGGGATCAGTCCGCTCAGTGCGGCCGTGACCTCGTCGGCGGCGGCGCCGCGAAGGAACGGCGCGTGGAAGCTGTAGGCGGTGGGCAGGCGAGTGGTCCGCCAGTGCGCCAACAGGTCGGTGGCGGCGTCGATCTCCGCCGGTGGGCCGGCCAGCACACACGCGCGCCGGCCGTTGCGGACGGCGATGCCGGTGCGGGTCAGACCCGTTGCGCTCAGGACGACGCTGATCTCGTCGGCGCCGGCCGCGACCGCCAGCATGGCGCCGGGTGTGGCATGGGTGTGCAGCGCGTTCCCGCGGGCGAGCAGCACCCGGACGGCGTCGTCGCGGGTCAGGACGCCGGCGGCGTGGGCGGCGCTGACCTCGCCGACGCTGTGCCCGATCACCGCGTCCGGTTCCACCCCGACGGCGCGGAGCTTGGCCGTGATCGCAGCCTGCAGGGCGCCGATGGCCAGCTGCGCGAACCGGGTGTCCGCCAGGTGGTCCGCCGAGCGCGGACCGAACAGTGAGCTGACCAGGTCTGTGAATCCGTGCCGGGCGGCCGACTCGTCCCACGCCTGCAACTCGGCGCGGATCACCGGATCGGCGGCCGCCAGAGCG
Organism: uncultured Actinomycetes bacterium; assembly: GCA_964476495.1. Classification (GTDB taxonomy): domain Bacteria; phylum Actinomycetota; class Actinomycetes; order Mycobacteriales; family Nakamurellaceae; genus Nakamurella. The sequence continues at coordinate 14,374 of CAYZBB010000090.1, forward strand.
GCACCCATCCCGGCCCACTGACCGGTCTGGCCGGGATACACCAGCACCACCCCGTCGACCGGTGCGCAAGCGGACGGGTGAAGCTCACGCAGCGCGGCCGCGGCGGCCGCCGGGTCGGGCCCGCAGACCACGGCTGCCCGATGGTGGGGGTGATGGGTGCGGCGACGGGCCGCGGCGACAGCGAACCGGTGCAGGCCGGCGCCGTCGTCGATCGTCTCGACCGCGTCGGCGTAGCGGTGACCCAACGCCAGCAGGGCCCCCGCGCCGCGGGTGGACACCGGGATGATGACCGGCCGACCGACCGCGTCGCGCACCGGGTGAGGTGGGGCGGCCGGTGGTTCCTGGACGATCAGATGCACGTTGCTGCCGCCGAACCCGAACGAACTGACCCCGGCGGCGCGGGTGGTGCCGGGTGCGGTGGACCAGTCGGTGACCGTGGACGGGACCCGGAATCGCGTGCCGTCCAGTCGGATCTCGGGATTCAGCCGTTCGATGTTCACCTGGCCGGGGATCTGTCGGCGCCGGAGCACCTCCAGCACCTTGATCAGCGATGTGACGCCGGCTGCGGACTCGAGGTGACCGAAGGTGGCCTTCGCCGAGCCCAGCCAGCATGTCGGGGCGGGGGGAGCACCGTAGGCGCCGATGATTCCTTCCACCTCGATCGGGTCGCCCAAAGGTGTCCCGGTGCCGTGCATCTCCACATAGGTGACATCCGGTGGGGTGAGCCGAGCCCGGTTCAGGGTGGTCGTCAGCAGTCGGGACTGGGCGACCGGGTTCGGGGCCGTCAGCCCGTTGGTGCGACCGTCCTGGTTGGTGCCGGTCGCCAGGATGACGCCCAGGATCGGATCGGCGTCGCGGACGGCGTCGGGCAGACGCCGCAACGCGACCACCCCGGCGCCCTCGGCTCGAACCATGCCGTCCGCACCGTCGGCCAGGGCCTTGCACCGGCCGTCCGGGGCCAGTGGCAGCGCCCGCCCGGTCACCGCGGTGGACAGCGGGGACAGGATCAGGTTGACGCCACCGGCGAACATCCGGTCGGCTTCGCCGGTGCGCAGGCTCTGGCAGGCCAGGTGGATGGCCATCAGCGAGGACGAGCAGGCGGTGTCCACCGCCAGGCTCGGGCCGGTCAGGCCCAGCAGGTACGAGACCCGGTTGGCGATGATGCTGCGGGCGTTCCCGGCGCCCAGATGGGTGCCGATGCCGGGTTCGGCCACCATCGCGGTGAACAGGTAGTCCTGGTGGGCCACGCCGAGGATCACTCCGGTGACGTCCGCCTGCAGGTCCGGCAACGTCCACCCGGACCGTTCGATCGCCTCCCAGGTCAGTTCCAGTGCCAACCGCTGCTGCGGGTCCATCAGCGTCGCTTCGCGGTCGCTGATGCCGAAGAAGTCGGTGTCGAAGCCGGTGACGTCGTCGACCACGCCGGCCCATCCGGTCGCCCCGGCGGCCGCCGGCCCGAACGCCGAGAAATCCAGGTGGGCCCACCGGTCAGTGGGCAGCGGCCTGACCGCGTCGGTATCCGCGGTCAGCACCTGCCACAGACTGTCGGGGTTGTCCGCGCCGCCGGGAAGCCGGAATCCGGCCCCGACGATCGCGACCGGTTGGTCGAGTTGATCGGCAGCGGCAGTCAGCTCCGCGTTCTGCTGGCGGAGCCGACGGATCGTGGTCAGCGCGTGACGCAATGTGTCGTCGACCGTGGTCATCAACCGGTTCCTCCTTTGCTGGCTGTGCTCGTCGCATCGAACCCGGCCGCGTCGATCTCGGCGGCCAGTTCGGCGAGCAACGCAGTCACCGATGCGTCGCTGCTCGCGTCGTCGCCCGGCGCCCCCGGCTCGTCGTCAGCGGCCTCCCGCGGCGAGCCGGGGGAGCCGGTCGAGTGGCCGGAGCCGGTGGGTCCGGCCCCGGTGAGCGGTATCAGGGCCTCGACCAGCGCCGCTGGTGTCGGGTTCGCCCACAACAGGGCAACCGACAATCTGAGTCCCAGCCGTCGTTCGAGCCGGTTGCGCAGCTCGACGGCGGTCAGCGAATCGAGGCCCAGATCGGCGAACGATCGGTCGTCCGGCCGGCCCCGGTGCCGTAGATCCGGAAGTACCTGGGCCAACTGGTCGCAGACCTCGGCGTGCAGGGCGCGGCGGCGTCGACTCGGTGATTCCGGCAGCGACAGGGCGGCGGGCGCGGTGCCGCTGACACCCGACGAGTCGCGGCCGGGGTCGGGACCGGCGAGACCGGCCGCCATCGCCAGGGTGATTCCGGCCATGTGCAGCACCGGCCGTCCCGATGGGTCGCGGCCGGTCACGGTGCCGGTGGCACCCGTCGGATCGACCTGAGCCACGGTCGCCGTCACATCCACGGGGCCGTGGACCGGATCATCGGGCAGGATGAGTTCGTCGATGCCCGTGACGACCCAGCCGGCCCCGGCGGGCAGGGGATGGTGGGCCAGCACAGCGGCCGCCAGGACCAGCACGGCGGCGTTGCCGAGTCCGACCGGCAACTCCTGGTGGTTGGGGTGCCCGGCCGGATCGATCCGACCGTGGGCCTCGCCGGCCGGGGTCACGGTCAGCCCGGTCAGCCACTCGGCGCCCACCCCGAGGCCGGCACCGAGCTCGTTCAGCCGGGTCTCCAGGTCGATTCCGGGCGGCCGGTGTCCGTGTCGATTGGCCGGTTCGACCGCCGGCTGGCGTGGACCGCCGCGGGGCAGGCGAGCGGTGGCCGCCACGACCCAGGTGGCGCCGTCCTGGACGGCGACGGTGATGGTCGGCTCGTTCCCCGCCGGGGTCAGCAGGGTGACCCTGGCGGTCTGGTTGTCCCCTGCCGGCACCGGCCGAGTGATCCGCAGCGCCGACAGCGCGACAGTGTCGATGCCGCTGTCACGGGCCAGGTGCCGCATCCCCAGCGCCAGGCCGTGCGCGGCCGCTACCGCGGTTCCGCCGACGCGGTGGGCGGGCCCGAAGAAGGTGGTGGGCACGTCACAGGACCGGGCGTCCGGAAGCCATCCCAGGACGGTCAACTCGCCGGGCCGCCGTCCGCCGGGGGCCGCGTCGATGTGGAGGGATTCTGTTTCTGGTGCGGGCAAGAGCGCGCGGTTGAAGGGATAGCCGGGTAACGGCACCGGGGGCGCCGGGCAGGGCGCGGCGGTGGTGGGTGTCCACCCCGTCTCGTATAGCCGGGCGAGAACACCGCCGACTCCGCCCCCGGTCCTGTCGTCGCGGTGCAGGGTGTGCAGGACGGCGACCCGCTCGCCGCGATCCGCGACACATTCGCGCAGTGCGGGCAGCAGCACCGGATGTGGGGACAGCTCGATCAGATGGGTGGCGCCGTCGGTGGTGGCAGCGGCCACGGCGCTGCCGAAATCAACCATGCTGAGCAGGTTCTGGGCCCAGTAGTCACTGGGCAGCGGTCGCGTGCCCGCCGACGCGCCGGTCACCGACGAGTAGTAGACGGCCGTGCCCGCCTGGTGCTCGACCGGCCCGAGGTTACGGTTCAGGTGGTCCGCCGGGCCCGTCATTGCCGGGGAATGCGACGGGTAGTCGACGTTGACCGGGCGGACCTCGTGGCCGGCGGCGCGGAGCAGTTCGGCGACCCGGTTCAGTCCGTCGGTGGCTCCGGACAGCACGGTATTGCGGGGGCTGTTGCTCGCGGCGACGGCCACGGTGTCGGCTGGTGGGTCGACCGCAGCCAGGAAGGCCTGGGCCTGCTCGGCCGCCAGGTCGACGACCAGCATGCCACCGGTGCCGCGTACGGAACGGACGGCCTCATTTCGGCTCACGACGATCCGGGCACCGTCATTGATGCCGAGCTGGCCGGCGGCGACGGCAGCGGCCACCTCGCCCACGCTGTGCCCGATTACCGCGTCCGGGAGGACCCCATGACCGCGCAACGCCGCCGCCAGAGCGACCTGCACGGTGAAGATCAGCGGCTGAATGACTGCCACGTCACCCTCGTCGATCGTGCCGTCGATGGCGTCGATGACACTCCATCCCAGAAGGGGGGCGAACGCCTCCTCGCACCGTCGCGCGGCCTCGACGAATCTCGGTTCGGTGGCCAACAGGTCCCGGCCCATACCCATCCATTGCGACCCGTGTCCGGAGAACACGAAGACCACTCTTGGCTCCCGGTCGGTGGTGACCCGCACCGAAGAATGGACGCCGGCGGCGATCGCCTGCACAGCGGCGACCAAGTCGTCCGCGTCGCGACCCACGCCGGCCGCGCGGATCTCGTGATGACGCCGACGGTGCACGGCGGCCTGAACGATGCCGGTCCGTGCCACGGCGTCGTCGGTGGACAGCAGCTGGGCGTAGTGACCGGCCAACGTGCGCACGGCTGCGTGGGTGCGCCCGGAGATCGGCAACCACCAGCACTGGCTGTCCGGGCCGACCTGCCCCTCCTGATCAATCCGATCCGCGAGCTGCGGGTCGTTGTCACTGCTGACAATCACGTGAGCGTTGGTGCCGCCGAACCCGAACGAGCTGACCGCGACGGTGGCGATCGGATCCTGATGCGGCCAAGGGAGGGATTCGGGCGCCAGCAGCAGGTTGAACCGATCCGGGTCGATCAACGGGTTCACGGTTCGCAGGTTGGCGATGCCGGGCATCGTTCGGTGCTCGAGCATCAGCACCGCCTTGAGCAGTCCGGTGATTCCGGCCGCGGATTCCAGATGCCCGAGGTTGGCCTTCACCGATCCCACGGGCAAGGGTCGGCTGCGGCCGGTGAAGGCGACGCCCAGGCCACGGGCCTCGATCGGATCGCCCAGCGGCGTGCCGGTGCCGTGCGCCTCCACGTAGTCGATGTCATCGACGGTCATCCCGGCGTCGGCGAGCGCCGCGGTGACCACTGCCGTCTGCGCGCGGCCGCTGGGCGCGGTCAGGCCGTTCGTGCGGCCGTCCTGATTGACCGCGGTGCCATGGATGACCGCCAGGACGCGGTCGCCGTCACGGCGCGCATCGGTCAACCGCTTGAGCAGCAGCGCCGCCGCTCCCTCGGCGCGGACGTACCCGTTGGCGGACCGGTCGAAGGCGCGGCACTGGCCGTCGGGGGACAACGCGGTCAGCCGGGCGGCGCCGACGTGCGGCACCGGGGAGGTCAGCACGTTGACCCCACCGGCCAGGGCCAGGTCGCAGTCACCTGCGCGGAGCGCCCGCACCGCCAGGTGTACGGCCACCAGCGAGGATGAGCACGCGGTGTCGACCGTCAGGCTGGGACCGCGCAGGTCCCACAGGTAGGACAGCCGGTTGGCGGTCACCGCGTGGGACAGGCCGGTGTTGGTGTAGGGGCCGAGCTGATGGGTGCCGCGCCGGGCGACGGCCATGGCGTGGTCGAAGGTCGATTGACCCACGTACACACCGGTCGCCGAACCGGCCAGCCGGGGTGCGGGTACCGCAGCGTGCTCCAGGCAGTGCCAGGCCACCTCCAGGAACAGCCGCTGCTGTGGGTCCATCTCGGCCGCCTCGGCTGCCGAGATGGAGAAGAACTCGTGGTCGAAGTCGCGCACCGACGGAAGGAAGCCTCCGAATCCGGAACCGTCCGGAGCATGGCCCGGGTCCCGGGTCGGGCCGTGGAACCGGTCGGGCGGAACCGGTCCGGTGACCGTGACGCCGTCGTGCAGCAACTGCCACAGCTCCGGAAGCGTTTCGGCGCCCGGCACCCGGCAGGCGGCACCGACAATCGCGATACTCACGACTTCATCCCCCTGGTCGGTCGGTCAGCGCACCGGCACCGGGTCGGCGTCCCGACCGAGAAGGTCACGCAGGTGGTCGGCGAGGGCGTGGACGGTCGGATGGTCGAACACAGTCTCCGGTGGTACCGGCACACCCAGTTCGTCCTCCAGGTCAGCGACCAGGGCGTGGACACCGGTGGAGTCCAGTCCCAGGTCGGTGAACGGCAGTTCGTGGTCGACCGGAGACCCGGGTGGCAGCTCCAGGTGGATCACGAGGCGGCGTTCCACCAGGTCACGCAGCGCCATGGGACTGGGGGTCGTCATTGGGTGGCACCTTTCGTCGGGGTCGCCCAGGCGGCGTGCACGGTCAGCTCACCGGCCAGGTAGCGGCGCTGGGTCTCCCGGCGCCGCACCTTGCCGCTGGTTGTCTTGGGCACCTGACCTTTTCCGGTGAGGCAGACCTCGTCGAGGGTGACCCCGTGGATCTCGGCGACCGCGCGACGGATGGAGCTGATCACCTGGTTCTTGTCGACATCGGCGCCGAACCGGTCGAGTTCGTGCACCAGCACGACCCGCTCGCCGTTCTCGTCGGGCACTCCGAACGCGGCGCCGCCGCCCCTTCGGAGCGCCGGGTGGGAGGTTTCGGCGGTGTGCTCGAGATCTTGCGGGTACAGGTTCATGCCGCGAGCGATGATGAGGTCCTTGATGCGCCCGACGATGAACAGACGCCCGTCCCGCAGGGCACCCAGGTCGCCGGTGCGCAGGTAGGTGCGTGGATCGTCGCTGCCGGACAGGGTCGCTCGGAAGGTCTCCTCGGATTGGCCGGGCCGCTGCCAGTACCCCTGGGCCTTGCTGGGTCCGGTCACCCAGATCTCACCCACGGTGCCGTCCGGGCAAACCTGCCGGGTGTGCGGGTCGACGATCCGGGTCACGATGCCCTGGGTGCCGCCGGTTCCGCAGCCGACCATGTCCACTGCCGGTCGGTGCCGAACCGCCCGCACGATCCCGTTGTCCCGCAACTGAACCGGGTCGGCACTGACCACCACCGGGTCCCGCTGCCGGTGGTCCAACGACACCGCGACGGTGTTTTCGGCCAGCCCGTAGACCGGCATCATGGCCTGGCTGTTGAACCCGAAGGGTCCGAACCGCTTGGCGAAGGCGTCCACGGTGGCCACCCGAACCGGTTCCGCACCGTTCATCGCCGTGCGCAGGCAGGTCAGGCTCACCTCGCGCAGGTCCTCGTCACGGACGCGGCGGACCGCGAGGTCGTAGCCGAAGTTGGGGGCCACGGTCGACGGTGCGTCGGTGGCGCTGATCGTCTGCAGCCACAGAGCCGGCCGGCGGATGAACACGTGGGGGGCCATCATCTGGGCGGTCAGACCGGCCCACAGTGCGTGGCAGATCAACCCGATCATGCCCATGTCGTGGTGCAGTGGAAGCCACCCGGCGATCGATTCGCCCTCGACAGATCGAAACGCTTGCGCGATGACACCCAGGTTGTGGGTCAGGTTGTCGTGCCCGATCATCACTCCCTTCGGTTGGGAGGTGGATCCGGAGGTGTACTGCAGCAGCGCAAGTCGGCTCCGGCCGCCGGTCGGGTCCGCGAACCCGATGTCGGCGCCGGGTTCGATCAGTTCCGGTGCGAGCGTCGCCCGCCCCCCGCAGACCACCGCGCCGGTCGGGTGCGCCAACAGCCGGAGCACCAGGTCGGTGTGCGCGATGATCACCGCAGGGTCGCAGTCCCGGACGAGCGCTCCCAGCCTGGTCACGTAGGCGTCCACCGCCCGGTCGGTGGACAGCGGTGGCGACATGAATGTCGCCGGAGTCACGCCGGCCAGTTGGCAGGCGACGAAGGCGACCACGTAGTCGATTTCGTTGGGCAGTGCGATGACGGCGAACTGCTGCCGGGGTTGATCTGGAGTCCGGCCGCGGATCCACTCGGCCATCGCACTGGCCCGCGCGGCCAGTTCCGCGTAGCTGATCGCGGCCCGGGAGCCGTCGCCGCCGTGGTAGGCGACCGCGGTCAGGTCCGGGTGTCGGTCGACCCGGTCCAGTAGCCGGTGCGCCAGTGTGGGTGCGTCAGGCGGTCGTGCCTTCATGGATCATCCCCCCTGCCAACCAGGCCTGTACCTGGTGAATCGAGCCTTCGATCGAGGTCGGGACGAAGCCCAACTCTCGTTGCGCCTTCTGGGAGCTGTAATACAGATGGTGCACTGACAATTCGGCGTTCTCCGGCACCAGAAACGGTGACCGATAGGGGTTGCGGTACAGGAGAGAGACCAGCCGGCCGGCCCGACCGGCGGCCCGGACCGCGCCTGCGCCCACTGCCCAGCGGGGGGGTGGTGCGTCCACCATCCGGCAGACCAGCCCGAAAAGATCGCGATACGAGATGTTCTGGGTGGACAGGATGTATCTCTCGCCGGCCCTACCGCGATCGGCAGCCGCCCGGAACCCGGCGACCAGGTCGTCGATCCCGCACAGGGCAACCCCCCCGGGCGGGTACCCCCGGAGAACACCGCGTTGCGCCATCTGTACGAAGCCGGCCCAGCCGTAACGCAGGTCGCTGTACGGGGCGATGACGGCGCTTGGGTTCACCACGACGGCGTCCAGTCCCCGTCGCTCGGCGACCTCCAGTAGGGCCCGTTCGCCGATGGTCTTCGTCTCGGCGTAACTGTTGCTGCACACCGAACGAGTCATGTCGAAGTGCTCGTCGGCGATCTCACCGGCGGGCGGGTAACCCACCGCCGAGATCGACGATGTGTGCACAAGACGACGGACACCGGCTCGGGCGGCTGCCTCCGCCACATTGCGGGCGCCGTCGACGTTGACCGCGAGCATCTGGCGGTGCAGGCGGTTCAATGTGACGGCGACTCCGGCCACGTGATAGACGATCTCGACGTCACGGAATGCCTGATCCAACGTCACGGGGTCGCGGACGTCGGCGAACCGGATCTGCACGTTATCGCGGACCGGCTCGATCCCGCCCATTCGGTCGCCGGGCAGCACCATCGCGCTCACCTCGTCGCCGTCGGCGACAAGCGCCCGCACCAGGGCCGATCCCAGGCTGCCGGTGGCGCCGGTGACCAAGATGCGGCTCATCGGCCCAGCTCCCGCTCGAAGATCGCGTACGAGCGACGCGGTTGGGCGCCGGTGCCGGCCACCAGGGCCCGGCTCTGCCAGTTGTCCTGGTGGATCCACGTCGTGTGCACCCGTGCGTAGCTGCCCACCTCACCGAGCGCGATCCGGGCGACCACGCCCGCTAGCACCCGGCCGACCCCGGAGCCCACCGCGTCGGGGCGGGCACCGATCATCAGCACGACGGCGCCGGTGACCGCCGCCCGTAGCGCTTTGAATCGGATCAGGAAATCCAGGGTCAGGCGCCCGTCCGCGGCCGCTAACACTTCGTTGGCGTCGGCGATCAGCAGACCGAACCCGACCGGTAGACCGTCCCGCTCCACGAAGAACGTCAGGTCCGGGTCGAAGAAGGCCCGCAGCTCCTTGACCTGGTCGTCGAAGACCGGCCGGCTGATCGGCACGACATCGTGGTTGTTCGAGAACGATGCGAGAAAAAGCTCGTAGAGGAGGTCCATCTCGGTGTCCCAGGCCCGAGGATCGAGGTGCCGCACTTGCAGCCCGAACGCTTCCTGGGCGCGACAGCCCCGATCGGCGATCGAGCGCAGGACCTCGGCATCCGTCTGTGCCGACCACTGGTAGACATCGGTGCCGTAGGCGCGGTGGTAGCCCGCCCCCTCGATCAGGTTCTGGTAGTAGGGCGGGTTGTGCGCCTGGAATGCTGCGGGTGTGCTGTCGAATCCGGCGGTCAGTAGACCGAACTCCTGGGTGCTGCAGTAGGAGTAGGGTCCGGCGATCCGGCGCAGGCCCCGATCGGCGACCCACGACTCAGCCCGGCGAAGCAGCGCGCTGGCGATCGCCTGGTCGTTGATGCATTCGAACCAACCGAAGAATCCTGTCGGGGAAAATGTCGTCACGTAGCGGTGATCAATGCTGGCGGAAATGCGGCCAATCGGGTGCCCGTCGGCGTCCAAGGCTAGGAAGTGATCGGCATTTGCTTCGGCAAAGTAAGGATTTCGATGCGGTGACATGAATTTGCGGGCCGCCGAAGTCAGCGGTGGGATCCAATGCTTGTCGTGCCGGTAGACCGAGCGGGCCATCTGGATGAATTGTGTGGTCATCCGGCGTCCGTGGACGTCGACGATTCGGAATGGAGGTGATGCGAGCTGGTCGGTGCCGCCGGGCAGCTGCTGACGCAGAGTGGTTGATTGCGAAGGATTCTCGATACCATCGATGCCCGACAATGCTCCCCCTCACCAGAGCCGACGAATCGGCAGCGGTTCCCCTGGCGCTACCCTCGCCGGTGTTCCGGCCCGGCGTCAAGTGATATTTGATTCAGATGGGTTGTTGTTGCGCCCAGGTTGCGCGGTGATTGCCGTCGATATGTGCTGGCGTCGCCGTCGATGCATGTCCTAGTGTGGCCGGACATCGGATCGCGGAATTGCGCCTGGGGGGCGAGAGACCATGCAGGTGTCCGACGGGCAATGGCGGGATTTTTCGCCCAAGCTGGTTCATGGGATCGTGCGAAGGCACATGATGCCCCGGATGGGTATCTACTGGGCGGACTTCCTGGTCTCGTTGGCTGTCGGCGTCGGCGCGTTCGTCGCGGTCGGGCTACTGGGGCCGGTCACGGTCGGCGGCATGGTCGCGTTCGTCGCGTCGGTCCTCGCGCTGTATCGAGCGGCGGTGTTCATCCACGAGATCGTGCACTTCCGCTCGCGCCGACAGTTTTCCCGCTTCCGGCTTGTTTGGAACATTCTGTGCGGGATTCCCCTGTTCATACCCGTTTTCATGTATGAGTGCCACGCAGAGCATCACAGTCGTCGGTGGTACGGCACGGTGCAGGACGCCGAGTACCTGCCGCTGGCCCGGATGCGCCCCCGCGACATCGTCGGTGTCCTCGCCGCAGTTCCGCTGCTTCCCCTGTTTGGACCCCTTCGTTTTGGCATCCTTACGCCGGTCTCTTGGCTGGTCCCCGCTCTGCGGGCCTACGTCTACACCAATCTGTCGACTCTGAAACTCGATGTTGAGTACCGCGGCCGACCACCCGACGGACCGGCCGAGCGCCGTTCCTGGATGGTGCAGGAAGCTGGATGTCTGCTGGTGTTCGCGACAGTGGCCTGCGCTGCCCTGTCCAGCTGGATCCCCTGGCCCCTGATACTGCAGTGGTATCTGACCTATCTGGGTATCGCCTCGCTGAACACACTGAGGCTGTTAGGGGCGCACCGGTACCTCGCTGACGAGGATGGCAGCTCCATCGTCGAACAGATGCTGGACACGTACAACTATCCGCGGCGTCGCTGGCTCGGCGAGTGTTGGGCGCCGGTCGGCCTTCGCCTACATGCCCTGCATCATCTGTTGCCCGGCCTGCCCTATCACGCCTATCAACG
>CAYZBB010000091.1:0-25390 GCA_964476495.1 uncultured Actinomycetes bacterium
GGTAGGAGTCGAACACCTGGGACAGCTGCTGGATCGGGGTGAAGAAGCTGTCCAGATACAGGACGAACGCCATCAGGGTGCCCACCGTCATGGTGCCGCCGATCACGCGCAGCACGCCGGAGCCCAGCACGGCCGCGGCGGCCAGTTCGGACAGCAACGCGACGAAGGGGAAGTAGATGGAGATGGCGGTCTGCGCCCGCATCCGCGAGCGCCGGTAGTCGTCACTGCGGGCGGAGAAACCGCGGGCGTTGTGCTGCTGCCGGCCGAGGGCCTGGGACACCCGCAGCCCTGCCACGTTCTCCTGCAGGTCGGCGTTGACGATGCCGACCTTCTCCCGCGCGTCGTGGTACGCCCGGGTCGAGTATCGCCGGAAGATCACCGTGGCGACGGCGACCAGCGGCAACGCCAGGAAGGCGATGAGCGCGAGGCCCAGGTCCATCAGCGCCAGCACGACGGCGATGCCGACGAAGGTGGCCAGCGACACGACCGAGGTGAGCAGCCCGGTCTGCAGGAAACCGGACAGGGCGTCCACGTCGGTGGTCATCCGGGTCATGATCCGGCCGGCCATCTCGCGCTCGTAATAGTCAAGGCCCAACCGTTGCAGGTGCGCGAACTCGCGCAGCCGCAGGCGGAACAGCACGTTCTCGCCGGCCCGCCCGGCGGCCAGCTGCTGCCATCGCTGGACCAGATAGTCGACGGCCACCACGAGCAGGGCGGCGCCGGCAGTGGCCAGCACCACCGGCACCGAGCCCGCGGTAACGCCGTTGTCGACGCCGTAGCGGATCAGGATCGGCACCATGATGCCGGCGGCCGCGTCCGCGGCGACGAGCACCAGGGCGACCATCAGCAGGCCGAGCACCGGCCGCAGGGTCCGGCCGAGACTGAACCGGCCGGTTTCGGGCAGAACCGGCGACGGCCGGTCCAGTGCCGGTGGCAGGGCAGCGACCTGGGCGAGCAGCTCGGGGGTGGGTGGGACCGAGCCGAGGATCCCGGTGAAGCCGAAACCGGCACCGCCGCCGGAACGGCTTGCCCAGCCGCGCCCGGCCGGCACCGCTCGCAGGTCACCGGCCGCGCGCAGCGCCTGGTTGCCGGCTCGGGCGAGTTCGGCCTCGGTGGTGGCGATCGTGCCCGGTTCCGCCGGCCACAGCTCGGGAGTGACCCCGCCGTCGTCCGCGACCCAGGCTCGGGTGTGGTCGACGGGGATCGAGGTGTCCGCGAGTTCCGCCCCGAGCAGCGCCCGGTATCGAGCGCACCGGGCGACCAACTCGGCGTGGGTCCCGACGTCGACGACCCGCCCGCCGTCGACCACCGCGATCCGGTCCGCCAGTGTCAACGTGGACCGGCGGTGCGCGATCAGGATCGTGGTCCGGTGCGCGGTGACCCGCCGCAGGGTGGCGTGGATCGCCGCCTCGGTCACCGGGTCGACGGCGCTGGTGGCGTCGTCCAGCACCAGCACGCGCGGATCGGTGAGCAACGCCCTGGCCAGCGCGAGCCGCTGACGTTGCCCGCCCGACAGGGTCAATCCCCGCTCGCCGATCGTCGTGGCGTACCCGTCCGGCAGGGCGTCGATGAACTCGGCCGCCTCGGCGGCCTCGGCGGCCTCCCGGATGTCCGCCTCGGTGGCGTCCGGCCGCCCGTACGCGATGTTGGCGGCGATGGTGTCGGAGAACAGGAACGCTTCCTCGAACACCACGCCGACCGCCGATCGCAGCTGCGTCATCGCCACCGTCCGCACATCGACCCCGCCGACCCGAACCGTGCCTGCCTGCGGGTCGTAGAAGCGCGGCAACAGCAACGACACCGTCGACTTCCCGGATCCCGACGGGCCGACCAGCGCGACGGTCGACCCGGCCGGAACGTCCAGGTCGAAGGAGCGCAGGACCGGTTCGCTCGCGTGGTAACCGAACCCGACCCGTTCGAAGCGGACGGCCGGTGGACCGTCCGGAAGTGGCTGCGGGTGGTCGGGTTCGGTGATCTCCGGAAGCGAGTCGATGATCTCCAGCACCCGCTCCACGGACGCCCTGGCCTGCTGGCCGAGCACCAGCAACATGGTCAGCATGCGAGTCGGCGCGACGAGCTGGGCCAGATAGAGCGTGAACGCCAGGAAGGTGCCGAGCGAGATGGCACCGGTCAGGGCGAGGTAGCCGCCGAGTGCGAGCACCCCCACCTGGCCGAGCGATGTGAGCGCCTGTAGGGCAGGACCGATCGTCGCGGCGCTGCGCACGGCCCGCATCCGGCCGGCGAACAGATCGGTGGCCCCTTCGGTGAGCCGGGCCAGTTCCCGGTCCTCCTGCCCGAACGCCTTGACCACCCGGACCCCGGTGACGTCCTCCTCGACGATCTCGGCCACCTCGGCCGCCGATTGCTGCGCCGCCCAGGTGGCCGGGAACAGCCTGCTGCGGGTCAGTCGGGTCACCAGCACCACGGCCGGGACGACCAGCAGGGCCATCACCGTGAGCAACGGCGAGAGCGCCACCATGATCACCAGGGACACCAGGAACAGCACCACTTGGCCGGCCGAGAGCGGCACCATGGCCAGCAGCGACTGCACCATCTGCAGGTCGGTGTTCGCCCGGGACACCACCTGGCCCGTCCGCAGCCTGTCCTGCCCCGACCCGTCCAGGCCCTGCAGCGCGCCGAACACGTCCTGACGCATGTCGTGCTGCACGTCCAACGACAACCTGCCGCCGGCCCAGCGGCGCAGGAACGAGGACCCGAACCGGATCAGGGCGAGCGCGACGAGGCCGGCGATCACCCACCCGAGGTTGTCGGTCGAACCTGCGGTGGCATCGTCCACCGCGATCTGGGTGAGCAGCGGGGTCAACGCCCCAAGACCGACGCCCCCGACCGCGGCCAGCCCGGACAGTGCGGTGACCACCGGGTGCCGCCGGCAGTAGCCCCACAGCCGCCGCAACCATCCCGATCCGGACCTGCCTCGGTCGGGTGCAGGTGGGGTTCGCGGCGTGACCCCGGACGGGGCGGTGGACGTGGACGGTGGCACAAGCGACACGGTAACCGCGGCCACCGACAACGCCCCGGGATCCGGGGAAGCGGCATGACACCCTGGTGCGGTGCAGCAGACCCCGACGACGCGGCGCTGGTGGCGGCGCGGCGCCGTGTGGTGGCGCATCCTCCGGGACGTCGGCTCCCTCGCCCTCGCGGTCGCCCTGCTGGTGTGGGGTCTGCCGCAGATCGCGGGGGTGAGCTGGCAGGCGATCGTGGAGCCGCTGCAGCGGCTTCCGGTGCCGGCGTTGCTGTTGCTGGCCGTTCTGCAGCTGTCCGCGCTGTTCGCCTTCACCTTCACCATCACCGGCGCCCTGCCAGGCATCGGCCACGGCCGGGCTCTTGTCGTCAACCTCGCCGGATCGCTGGTGGCCAACACCCTCCCGTTCGGCGGCGCCCTCGGTGTCGGCGCGACCTACGCGATCTGCCGCTCCTGGGGCTTCAGCCGGTCCGCGATCGGCATCGCGGTGGTGCTCGGCGGGGTGTTCGCGACCGCCGGCAAGGTGCTGCTGCCGCTCGTCGGGTTGGCGGCGCTGCTGCTGCAGGGTGGGCACATCAGTCCCGCCCTGCGGGACGCCGCGCTGCTCGGCGTGCTCACCCTGGTCGCCCTGCTCCTGGCGTTCGTCGTGGTGATGGCCAGCGACCGGGCCGCGCATGCAGTCGGCCGTTTCGTCCAGCGTGTCGCCGAGTCATTCCTGCGGATGATCCGACGTCCCCGCCAGCTGGGCTGGGAGTCGGGCATCGCCGGCCTGCGCGCGCAGACCCAGGACGTCATGCGGCACGGCTGGCTGCCGATGAGCCTGGGCACCCTGGGCTACTTCGTCATCTACTTCGTGCTGTTCTGGGTGTGCCTGCACATCTGCGGGTTGGTGATCGGCGTCGGCACCATGCTCGCCGCGTTCGCGCTGGGCCGGTTGCTCACGTCGGTGGCGGTGACGCCGGGCGGGCTCGGGCTGGTGGAGGCGGGTTCGGTCGCGCTGCTGGTGGCGATGGGCGCGGACCCGGCGCAGGCGGCCGCCGGAACTCTGCTGTTCACGATCTTCACCCACGTGCTGGAGATCCCGTTCGGGATCCTGGCCTGGCTCGCGTGGCTGTGGGGGCGCAAGCGGCAGCAAGGCCCGGCGGAAACCGTCACCGACGTCGACGAGCAGCTGCCCGAGGCGGTCGACCCCTGATCCGGATCCCGCCGCAGTCCTGGAGGCGGCTCGAGATCGAGGGTCGGCCGTCACCTGGGCAGCGTGGCCAACACGTCGTCGTACCGGCGGCTCGTGGTCAGGCCCGGCTGGCGGTACCACTCCCGGCCGAACACGGCGCCGAACAGGGGCGGCGGCACCCTGGTGAACACCCCAAGAGTTCGTGCCCCCGAGTCGGCGGTCGCCTGTGAGGCGTGCGCACGCATCGAGGCTCGCCGCGCCCCTGCCTGGCGACGCACGTCGATGCAGTGGGTGACCTCGGCCGACGCGCTGTAGGCCCGCGCCCAGGGGGTCAGGTCGATCCGACGCGACGGGGGCAGCAGCACGTTCACCCGGCGAGCCGTGGCCAGCAACCGGTCCCGTGGCACGGTCGCCTCCAGCAATACCGGCGTGCCGGCCAGGCGGGCCGCCGCGGCGGCGATGTGGTGGACGGCCAGGTGGTCCGGGTGGCCGTAGCCGCCGTTGGCGTCGTACCCGGTGACCACGTCCGCCCGCTCGTCGCTCAACACGTCGGCCAGTTCGGCCGCGACGGTGGCCACGTCCGCGTCCGCCAGCCGGGGTCGGCGACCCTGCGGTGGCGGCGACGTCGGATCCGAGGCCAGACCGGAATCGGCGTACCCCAGCACCTCGACCCGGCTCACGCCGAGGGCGTCCGCGGAGGCGTGCAACTCGGCCAGCCGCCGCTCGCCGAGCCCGCTGCGCAGCGTTCCGGCGGTCAGACCGGCCTCACCGGCGGTGGCCACGACCAGCACCACCCGGTGCCCGCGGGCGGCGAGGTCGGCCATCGTGCCCGACGTGAGCAGCGCCTCGTCGTCGGGATGGGCGTGGAAGAACACGACGCAGCGACGCACCGGACTAGCATGACCCAGTCGCGGCCAGGCCCCGCCGGGCCGGGCCGGTGCTGGCAGTCGGGAGGGCGGTGGATCGTGCGGGTGGCGCACATCTCCGACTGCTTCGTCCCGCGGCTGGGTGGCATCGAGATGCAGGTCAATGACCTGACCAGGCGGCAGCTGGCGGGTGGCCTGGAGCCCGAGGTGATCACCGCCACCCCGCTGCCGCGCCGGCTGGCCGGCCGGGTCTTCGAGGTACCGATCCATCGCTCCGGCATCCCGATCCCCGCGGAGATCGCCAACAACCCGCTTCCGTCCCGGCCCATCAGGCGCGCGCTGCGGGCCGGCCATTTCGACCTGGTGCACGTGCATGCGGGAGTCGGCTCACCTTTCGCCGCGGCGGGCGTCCGGGTGGCCCTGGAGCTGGGGTTCCCGCTTGCGGTCACCGTGCACTGCCTGCCCGCTCCCTTCCGGCTGCCGGACGTCCTGACCCCCTGGGCGTCGCCCGGGATCGCCCGCCGGATCGCGTTGTCGGCGGTCAGCGAGGCGGCGGCGGAGCCGCTGCGGCGGCGAACCGGGGGGCCGGTCACCGTGGTGCCGAACGGGCTGGATCCGCACGACTGGGCGGTCCAGCCCGCCGAACACGACCCGTCCGTCGTCGAGGTGGTCAGCACGATGCGCCTGTCGGTCCGCAAACGACCGCTGCCGATGCTGGCGATGTTCCTGGCCGCGCGGCGCCGGGTGGCCGCCCAGCGTTCGCCGATCACGTTACGGCTCACCGTGTTCGGTGACGGCAAGCTGCTGCCGCGGATGCGCCGCTACGTGCACCGGCACGGCCTGACCGGCAGCGTTCGGCTCGCCGGACGGGTGGACCGCACCGAGCTGACCGAGATCTACCGGCGGGCGGACATCTTCCTTGCGCCGGCGTTTCTGGAGTCGTTCGGCATCGCGGCCCTCGAGGCGCGCTGTGCCGGCCTGCCGGTGGTGGCCATGCGGCGGACCGGCATCACCGAGTTCGTCGCCGACCGGCGGGAGGGCCTGCTGGCCGACGGCGACGCGCAGATGACCGACGCGCTGGTCGAACTTGCCACCGACGTGGAACTTCGGCGGGCGATCGCCGAGCACAACCGCACCACGGCGCCGCCGACCGCGTGGTCGACGGTCCTGGAGAACGTCGACCGCGAGTACGAGCGGGCCATGGCGATCCGGGGAGCGGCTGCATGAGCGCAGGGCGGGCCGCATGAACCACGGGCGGGCGGCATGACGACGGACGTGCTCGTCGTCGGCGGCGGCCACAACGGCCTGGTGGCAGCAATTCTCGCTGCCAACGCAGGGAGGACGGTAAGGCTGCTGGAGCGGTCGGTCCATCCCGGCGGAGCGACCGTGGGAGAGAAGGTCTTCCCACCGCACCAGACGCGACTGAGCCGGTACGCCTATCTGATCGCGCTGATGCCGGACGAGCTGATCCGACGTCTCGGGATCGCGATACCCCTTGCATCGCGTGCGGTGTCGTCGTACACACCGGTGATGCGCGGCGGCACGGCTGCCGGACTGCTGGTCGAGCGTCATCTCGGCCCGGCCACCGAGGAGTCGTTCCGCCGCCTCACCGGCTCCGCCGAGGACTTCGTCGCGTGGCGATCGATGTACGACGAGATACGCGCAATGGCGGGTGTTGTCGCGCCCGCTCTGACCGGTCCGCTGCGCCGACGCGGCGATGTCGCGGACGCCGTGGTCGCCGCGGCCGGCGCGCAGATCTGGGACGACCTGGTCGAGCAGCCGATCGGGACGATGATCGAACGGCGGTTCCGCGACGACACCGTGCGCGGAGTGGTGGCCACCGACGGCCTGATCGGCACCCACACCTCGCTGTTCGCCGAGGATCTGCTGGCCAACCGCTGCTTTCTCTACCACCTGGTCGGCCGCGGCGCCGGCGAATGGCTGGTGCCGATCGGCGGGATGGGCGCGCTGACCGACGCCCTGGTGCGTCGCGCTCGCGAACTGGACGTCGAGATCGTCTGCGGTGCCGAGGTGATCGACGTCGAGGAGACGGCCGGGTCGGTCACCGTCACCGCCTCCCGGGAGGACGACGAGGTCACGTTTGCGGCGCCCTACCTGCTGGCCGCCGTGGCCCCCGCCGTGCTGGACCGATGCCTGGGCCGAGAGATCGACGTCCCCGTCGGCGCGCAGATCAAGGTGAACATGCTGCTGGACCGGCTGCCGCGCCTGAAGTCCGGGCTCGACCCGCGGACGGCCTTCGCCGGCACCATGCACCTGAACGAGGAGCTTTCCGAACTCGAAGCCGCGTACGCGATATCGAGCGCGGGGAGCCTTCCGCCGGTCCTGCCGTCCGAGGTGTACTGCCACTCGTTGACCGACCCGACGATCATGAACGGCCATCCCGGGGCGACGTTGACCCTGTTCGGCCTGCACACACCGGTCGGGTTGTTCCGGTCGAACCCAGACCAGGCTCGATCGGCGGCCGCGGAGGCGGCGTTGATCGCGCTGCAGAAGCACCTGGCCGAGCCGCTGCTGGACTGCCTGGCCCGCGACGAGCACGGTGAGCCCTGTGTGGACGTCGCGTCCCCGGTCGACCTGGAACGAAGCCTGGCGATGCCCGGCGGCAACATCTTCCACGACGACCTGAGCTGGCCCTGGCTCGCCGACGACTTCCCGGCCGAAACCCCGGCCGCTGCGTACGGCGTCGAGGTGCCAGGGTCACGGCGAATCCTGCTGGCCGGGGCGGGGTCCCGGCGTGGCGGGGGAGTGTCCGGACTCGGCGGTGCGGCTGCCGTCGACGCGTTGCTGGCGATGACCGGAGGCGACAAGTGACGGGTGCACCCACGGATCCGGACTACCTGGCCGCCGCGGTGCGGGCCGCCCGCCAGGGGCTGGCCGAGGGCGGCATTCCCATCGGCGCAGCCCTGGTGGTGGACGGGGGTGTGCTCGCCACGGGCTGGAACAAGCGGGTGCAGCTGGGCAGCGCGATCCGGCACGGCGAGACCGACTGCCTGGAGAACGCCGGCCGGCTGCCCGCCACGGTGTATGCGAGATCGACGATGGTCACCACCCTGTCGCCCTGCGACATGTGCACCGGCGCGATCCTGCTGTACAAGATCCCGAGGGTGATCATCGGCGAGAACCGGACGTTCTACGGTGCCGAGGACCTCTTGCGCTCCCGTGGCGTGGAAGTCATCGTCCTGGACGACCCGGAGTGCGTCGCCATGATGACCGCGTTCATCCAGGAGCGATCGTCGTTGTGGCACGAGGACATCGGCGTCCCGGACTGAGCGAGCGTCCTGAGCTGAAGGCTACGCGGCGAGCTGGTTGTCGATCTGGTGTTCGATCACGTTCGGATATCCGTCGAGCGATTGCCATGTTCATCCCAGGAGGGTGCGCAGCCACAGCTGCGCGTACCCGCGGGCGTCGACGTGCTCGGCCACGTCCACCTCCGTGGGCGTGACGTAGCCCGGCAGTCGCACCCGGTCGGCGGCAGGCTCCCGGCGGTCCACGATCGTCTGGCCGCGGGAGTAGCCGAACCCGGTGTCCACCCGGACCGGGTGCCGGTGGGTGGTGAGGCCATCGGGGTCGGCGACCGCACACACGGCGCCGGCGTCCCCGATCGTGACCGCGTCCACCCCCTGCAGGTCGCACCGTGCCCTGATGAGTGCGGCGGCCAGCTGGCATCCCGGGTCCGGGTTCCCGGTCAGCCGGTCGGCGTCCGTGCGGTCGACGAGCACCTGGCCGAACACGTCCAGGCCGTACATCGTCACCGGAATGTCCAGGTCCCTGGCCGCGGCCAGGGTGATCGCCGCGGCCTCGGGGTCGTGAAAGACGTTGTGCTCGGCCACCGCTGTGACGCTGCCGGGCCCGGACGATCCGCCCACGAACATCAGCTGCTCGATGCCCGCCGCCAGCTCCGGGTGCGCCCGCAACAGCAGCGCGACGTTGGTCAGTGGGGCGGTGGCAATCAGGGTGATCGTCTCGCCGGTGGCGATGGCGGCCGAGAGCTCGTGCCGGAGCAGGTCGACCGCGGACCGGCGATCCAGGCGCCGGTCCGACTGGCGGGAGAACCCGCCGAGCCCGTCGGACCCGTGGAACCTCCGCGCGTCGGCGGGGCCGACCAGCAGCGGTGCCGCCGCGCCCCGTCCGAGTGGGATCTCGCCGGCGCCGGCGGCGTCCAGCACGTAGCGCGTGTTGGCGACCACCTGGTCGACCGCGGTGTTGCCGTTCACGCAGGTCACCGCCCGCAGCTCGATGGCGGGGTGGCGGACGGCGAACATCAGCGCGAACGCGTCGTCGATGCCGGTGTCCACGTCCATGATCACCGGCGTCACCTTCATGACCGGTCAGCCTGCCATCTGCCCTGGCCGGCCGACAATGACGTAGGCTACTGACCGGTAACTTAGCCGGGCGACCTGGTTGTCGGTGCCGGCGGGCATGATGGATGCTCCACAAGCATGAGGGGTGATTACCGGCGATGAACATTGCCGTTTTGATCAAGCAGGTCCCGGACACCTACTCGGAGAGGGTGCTGCGGGAATCCGACTGGACCCTGGACCGGGAGGCCGCCGATGCGGTCATCGACGAGATCGACTCGCGCGGCGTCGAAGCGGCATTGCAGCTTGTGGAGCAGCACGGCGGCGAGGTGACGGTGGTGACCATGGGCCCGCAGCGGGCAACCGAATCGTTGCGCAAGGCCCTGGCGATGGGGGCGGACCGGGCCGTCCATGTCCTTGACGACGGGCTGGCCGCCTCGGACGCGTTGCAGACCTCGGCCGCGCTGGCTGCGGCGATCGGCACCCTGTCGGTCGACCTGGTGATCACCGGCAACGAGTCCACCGATGGACGCACCGGAGCGGTGCCCTCGATGCTGGCGGAGCGCCTGGGCCTGCCGCAGGTCACCTCGGTCCGCAGCCTGGAGATCGACGGCGGGATCATCAAGGCCGAACGGGTCCGGGACGGCGGCTTCAGCGAGGTCACGGCCTCGCTCCCGGCCCTGGTATCGGTCACCGAGAAGATCAACGAGCCACGCTACCCCGGGTTCAAGGGCATCATGGCCGCCAAGAAGAAGCCGGTCACGGTGCTGGGTGTGGGTGATCTGGGCCTGGAGGGGACGGGGCCGGCCGACGCCGCCACCGTGGTCGTGGACGCGGTACCGCGACCGCCCAAGGAATCCGGCGAGAAGATCGCCGACGACGGTACCGGCGGCAACAGGGTGGCCGAGTTCCTGGCCGCGGCCCGGCTGATCTGAGAAGGGAAGCAATCCGACATGTCCCAGGTTCTTGTTCTCGTCGAGCAACACGGCGGCGTGATCGCCAAGGTGACCGGTGAGCTGCTGGCCGCGGCGTCCCAGTTGGGCGAGCCCGCCGCCGTGGTGGTGGGCAGGCCGGGCACCGCCGAATCGCTGGTCGGCGAACTCGGTGCGCTCGGCGCGACCACGGTGTATGCGGCCGAGTCCGACGAGGCCGCAGGGTTTCTCGTCACGCCGGCGGTAGCCGGGCTGGCCGCCGCGGCGGCCGCGAGCGGCGGACCCGCGGCGATCCTGCTGGCCGCCACGGTCGACGGTCGCGAGGCGGCCGGACGGCTGGCGGCTCGGTTGAACTCCGGACTGCTCGCCGAGGCCGTCGGCGTCCAGGCGCAGGACGGCACAGTGATCGTCACCCAGTCCGTCTTCGGTGGTGCGTACACCGTGCACGCCAAGGTCACCCGGGGCACCCCGGTGATCACCGTGCGGCCGGGTGCGATCGACGCGGTCGCGCCCGCGGCATCGCCGACGGTGACGGCGCTCGAAATCACCGTCGACCCGAAGATCTCGGCCGTCATCGTCGCCGACCACCCCGAACCGCCGGGCGACCGTCCGGAGCTCGCCTCGGCGTCGGTGGTGGTGTCCGGTGGGCGGGGGGTCGGATCGGCGGAGAACTTCAAGGTCGTCGAGGAGCTGGCCGACTCCCTCGGAGGCGCCGTCGGCGCCTCGCGCGCCGCGGTCGACTCCGGCTACTACCCGCCGCAGTTCCAGGTGGGCCAGACCGGCACGACCGTGTCACCGCAGGTGTACGTCGCGCTGGGCATCTCCGGCGCGATCCAGCACCGGGCCGGCATGCAGACCAGCAAGACGATCGTCGCGGTGAACAAGGATGCGGAGGCGCCGATCTTCGAGATCGCCGACTTCGGGGTGGTGGGCGATCTGTTCGCCGTTGCGCCGCAGCTTGCGCAGGCGGTCCGCGCGCGCAAGGGGTGATCGGCGTCGGCGGACACTGACCGGCTGAATCACCGCAGGATGGCGCCGGCGACCGAGTCGACGTACCAGCGCTCGAACTCGGCGTCGGTCCACCCGCACCGGCGGACCAGCCAGTCGTAGTTGCCGGCATCCATGGCCAGCCAGAGGATGTCGGTGACCTGATCGACGCGCAGGTCGGATCGCACGTGCCCCGTTCCGATGAGCCCCTGCGCGAACATTCCCATGCCCGCCCGGCGCTCCGCGACGTTCTTGGCGAAGACCTCGGCTGCATCGGCGTCGGCGCTGGCGGCCGCCTGGAGAGCCAGCTGGATGTCGGCGACCCGGCCCAGGGTGGTGGACAGATGGGAGGCGTACCTGGCCAGCTTGGTCCGGGCATCGGGGAGCGCGTTGATGTCGTCGACGAACCGGCGTTCGGCCAACGGGACGGGGTCGTCGTCGCCGGCGACGGTCTGATCCATCACCGCGGACAGCAGCCCGAGCTTGGTGCCGAACAACGCGTGCACGGTCGCGACCGACACCTCCGCCCGTTGTGCGATGTCGCCCATCCGGGTAGCCGCGTAGCCGGGTGAGACGAACAGTGTTCGCGCCTCGGCGACGATGCGCTGCTTCGTGTTTCGGGCGGCCTCCTGCCGGTTTCGGCCGTCGTACTGCCTCTTGACCACGAACCGACCCTAGTCTAATTTAATCAGAGAGCTCATCTAGCGAAAGTGAGGCTGACATGCGGGACTTCTTCGAAAACGCGTATCGCACGGGCTTCCTGCCGTGGGAGGAGTCGGGGCGAGCGGGCGCCGCGATGCTCAGCCGGCTGCTCGAACGCGAGTCCGCCGAACGGAAGTCGCCACCCGGTCGGGCCGTGGACCTTGGCTGCGGTCGCGGATTCCACGCGCTGGAGATGGCAGCGGCCGGCTGGCAGGTGACCGGGATCGACTACGTCAGCACGGCTGTCGAGGCCGCGCAAGCGCAGGACGGTGCCTCCGCCGCCACCTTCGTGGTCGGTGACGTCACGGACCTGTCGGCCAGCGTGCAGGGACCGGTCGACTTCTACCTGGACATCGGGTGCTTCCATGCCCTTGACGATTCCGACCGCGCCGCGTACGGGCG
Organism: uncultured Actinomycetes bacterium; assembly: GCA_964476495.1. Taxonomy (GTDB): domain Bacteria; phylum Actinomycetota; class Actinomycetes; order Mycobacteriales; family Nakamurellaceae; genus Nakamurella. Next base: position 12,366 of record CAYZBB010000091.1, read on the forward strand.
AGGGGTCACCGCTCTGGCGGCCGACCGAGCCACCCTGTTAATGCTCGCGTTCGGGCCGGGCGCACCGTTCCCGGCGCCGCCGGGGGTGCGCCTGCCCGGGGTGGAACAGGCGCTCGGCAGTTCCTGGAAGATCATCGACGACGTACTCGTTCCGACCCAGGGTGTGTCAACCGTGCCGCAGGCGATCGAGGTGCACGTCTACCGCTTCCGGCACCACACCTGAGGACCCGATCGCAGGGGGCTGCCGCCGGGTCAGCCGGTCTTGCCGGCCAGGGCCACGAGCACGCCGGCGACGGCGAAGTACTTGTTCGCACCCAGGTCGCGCACCGTCCTGATGCCGAGTTCGGCGAGCAGCTTGTCGTGCTGCTCGGTCAGGCCGGCAAGTGCTGACGGCGGTGCCGCCAGGACCTCGTCCAGGCTCTTGTCCTCGTAGGCCTTGTCCAGGGCCTTGTCCAGGTTCACCGACACTGCCATGTCCGTTGATCCCCTTCTCTGGCCGCCGGGTGGCGGCCATGCCCCATCAGCGTGAGGCAGGGTGGCCCGATCGGCAACGCGGATCGGGCCACGACCGCGGCCGTTGGGTGAACGTTCATGAATCCGATTCGGGAGACCCCGGGGTCAGGACCTACGCTGATGGGGCGATGACCTACCTTGACCATGCCGCGACCACCCCGGTGCTGCCGGAGGTGATCGCGGCGATGTCCCAGGCGATGACCGTGACCGGCAACGCCTCGTCGCTGCACACCTCGGGACGGGCGGCCCGGCGCCGGGTCGAGGAGTCCCGCGAGTCGATCGCCGACGCGCTCGGCGCCCGCCCGAGCGAGGTGGTGTTCACTTCCGGCGGCACGGAATCGAACAACCTCGCCGTCGCCGGCATCTTCCGGGCTCGGCGCACCGCGGATCCCGCCCGCACCCGTATCCTCGCGCCGGCCGTCGAACACCACGCGGTGCTGGACGTCGTCGAGCACCTGGCCACCGCCGAGGGGGCTCGGGTGACGTGGCTGGAGGTCGACGACTTCGGTCGGGTACACGCCGACACGTTGTCCGCGGCGATCACCGAGAACCCGGCCGATGTGGCGTTGGTCACGGTGATGTGGGCCAACAACGAGGTGGGCACGGTCAATCCGGTTCGCGAGCTGGCCGGCGTGGCGCACGCCCACGGCATCCCGTTCCATACCGACGCGGTCCAGGCGCTCGGCCAGGTTCCCGTCGACTTCACGCAGTGCGGTGCCGATGCGTTGACCGTCACCGGTCACAAGATCGGCGGGCCGACCGGTGCGGGCCTGCTGCTGGTACGGCGGGACACCCCGGTGGAGCCGATCATCTTCGGGGGCGGGCAGGAAAGGTCGATCCGGTCGGGGACGCTGGACCGAGCCGGTGTGGTCGGCCTGGCGGTCGCGGTCCAGGACGCCGTGGTCCACCGGGCCGAGCGGGCGGCGACTCAGGCGGCCCTGCGCGACGAGCTGATCCGGGTGGTCACCGAGCGGGTCCCGGACGTCGTGCTGACCGGGGACCCGGGTGCGGGCCTGATGGACGGCGGGCCGTCCCGGTTGCCCGGCAACGCGCACCTGCTCTTCCCCGGCTGCGACGGCGATTCGCTCCTGATGCTGCTGGACGCCGCAGGCATCGAGTGCTCGACCGGGTCGGCCTGCACCGCCGGGGTGGCCCGGCCGTCGCATGTCCTGCTCGCGATGGGCCTGGACGAGCGGCAGGCTCGCGGGGCGCTGCGATTCTCCTTCGGGCACACGTCGGCCGCATCCGACGTCGTGACGGTCGCGGACGCGATCGGGCCGGCGGTCGACCGGTCGCGTCGGGCCGTGCTGGCCGGTGCGCGGCGGCGCTGATGGAGCGGTCGTGAGGGTGCTTGCCGCGATGAGCGGCGGCGTCGATTCCGCGGTGGCCGCCGCCCTGGCCGTGGAGGCGGGCCACCAGGTCACCGGCGTGCACATGGCGTTGTCCAGGACGCCGGGCACGCTGCGCACCGGATCGCGCGGTTGCTGCACGGTCGAGGACGCGTTCGACGCCCGACGGGTCTGCGATCTGCTTGGGATCCCCTATTACGTCTGGGATTTCAGTGAGGACTTCGGCGAGGACGTGGTCAGGGACTTCCTGGCCGAGTACGCCGCCGGACGGACGCCCAACCCGTGCCTGCGGTGCAACGAGAAGATCAAGTTCGCGGCCCTGCTCGACCGGGCGGTCGCCCTGGGATTCGACGCCGTCGCCACCGGGCACTACGCCCGGCAGCTGGACGGGCTGCTGTACCGCAGCGTCGATCTGGCCAAGGACCAGTCCTACGTGCTGGCGGTCCTTACGCCGGAACAGTTGGCGCACAGTCTCTTTCCGCTGGGAGGCATGACGAAGGCGCAGGTGCGGGCACAGGCCAGGCGCCGCGGATTCGCGGTGGCCGCCAAGCCGGACTCCTACGACATCTGCTTCATCCCGGACGGCGACACGCACGGCTATCTGGTCGAGAAGCTCGGGGCCCGGCCCGGTGCCGTCGTCGACGCGACGACCGGCGAGCGACTCGCCGAGCACGACGGGTTCTTCGCCTACACGATCGGACAGCGCAAGGGCCTGCGGCTCGACCGGCCGGCGCCGGACGGTCGCCCACGCTACGTGCTGGGGATCGAACCGGCGACGGGCACGGTGACCGTCGGCCCGGCGAGTGGTCTGGACGTGCGGCTGATCATCGGCGACCGGGTGGTCCTGCACGGCGGCCGGCGGCCGGACTTCCCGCTGCGAGTGCAGGCGCAGCTGCGGGCACATGGTGGAACCGTCGGCGGCTCGGCGGATCTGGTCGACGACTGCCTGCGGCTGAGCCTGGACGAACCCATCCGGGGCGTGGCGCCCGGACAGACCATGGTGCTCTACGGTGGCGCAGACGTGCGGGCCGCGGCGGGCGCGCCGGCGGCCGACCAGTTCGTGCTGGCGGCCGCGACGATCGTGCGGACCGCATGATGGCCGAAGCCGTTCCACGGTTGGCGATCCCGTCGCCGGACACCGCCGCGTCGCTGATCGAGCAGTTCCCGGTCGAGCGAGCCTGGCATGCGGGTGCGGCGACCGGGATCGGGTCGATGCCGGGGACCTCGCCGGGTGCGGTCGCCGGCATGGTGGCGGGGGAGTTGCCGGACCTGCCTCATCTGGTCGAGCTTCCGGCGCGCGGCGTGGGCGCCGACCTCATCGGCCGGACAGCCGGCCTGCTGGTCGACATCTGGGCCGAAGTGGTCCCGTCCGGCTGGCGGATCGCCCGCCGGCCCGGTCGGGACGCGTTGCGGGCCAACGACCTGATGGCCTGGGACCTGGATGCGGCGGAGCAGCACTACGCCGGCGCGCGGTGGGTCAAGGCGCAGGTCTGCGGTCCGTGGACGCTGGCGGCCGGGCTGGAGCTGCCGTCCGGGCATCGCGCCCTGACCGATCCGGGCGCGGTCCGCGACCTGACCGAGTCGCTGATCGAGGGCGTGCGCGGGCACCTGGCCGACATCGGCCGGCGGATTCCGGGCGCGCGACTCGTGCTACAGGTCGACGAGCCCTCGCTGCCCGCGGTGCTGGCCGGGAGCCTGCCCACCGCCAGCGGTTTCGGCACGGTGCCGGCCGTGCCCGCGGCCCGTGCGGAAGAATTGCTGACGACATTGGTGTCGGCGATCGGCGGGCATCCGACCGTGGCGCACTGCTGCCACGCCGGGGCGCCGCTGCGACTGTTGCGCGCGGCCGGGTTCGATGCGCTGGCGATCGACCTGACGGTTCTCGGGGAGCGGGCGGCCGCCCTTGACGGGCTGGGCGAGCTGATCGACGGCGGCGGGATCCTGCTGGCGGGAGTGATTCCCGGGACGATCCCGGTCGGACGGGACGCGCCGCTGAGGCAGTGGGCGTCACCGCTGCTGAACCTGTGGAACCGTCTGGGGTTCGGTCGCCAGAAACTGGCCGAAACCGTGGTGCCCACCCCGTGTTGTGGTCTGGCCGGAGCGGACCGGGGGTGGGCCGTGCAGGCGATGCGGTTGTGCCGGGGACTGGCCGAAGCGCTGCCGGACCTGCCGGAGGGCTGGTAGTCCCGGTCCTACCGGGGGCTCTTGCGCAGTTCCTGGGCAACGAGGGCAGCGACCTCGGCGCGACTGGGTCGCCATCCCTCGTAGTAGCCCTGGGACAGCCGGGCGATGACGCCGCGTCGTCGCCGCGGGCTCAGCGGAGCAAGCAGATCGGCGAACCGATCGGCGATATTGGGCGTCGGCGAGTGCACGTCGACCCGCCGGAGTTGTGTGTGGTGATGGGGCGTTCCGGATCCGGCGGCCGGAGCGAAGCTGACGCGCTGGGTCATGTCCGGTGGCCCCTTTCTGGCTATCGAGGTGCGGGTTCGTCCGGCCCCGGCGGGAGGTCGGGGCCGGACGAACCCGGCTATGAGGGAGGTTGGATAGGTCTGGAATGTCTTGGGGTCACAGCCGCCCGGGGGCCCGTTGTCCTCCGGGCGGCCGTGAGTCTTCAGTGGTGCTGCGGGACCTGAGGTTCTCAGGCGGCCGGCGCGAGCGCGGCGAACAGCTTGTCGGTGGTTGCCCGGCCCTGAGCCAGAACCTTCTCGGCGAAGTCGAAGGTCGCGGCGGTGACATCCTCGGCCTTGGGCAGGTCGGCAGGCACCGGCACATCGACGACGGGCTGCGGCAGCTCGGGGAGCGCCTTCACGAAGGCAGCGACGGCCTCGACGAAGTTGTCCTGCATCTTGGCGACGGCGGCCAGGAACTCATCGGCGGTCTTGGTGGCCTCGGCGATGTAATCGGTCATGAGAGTCATCCTTCGGATTGCTGTGGAGTGGCGTGGCGTTCAACTAACGATGCTTAGTCTGCCAAGCAAACCGCGGTATGTCAAGCATCTTGCTTGATAAATCAAGCAGAGTCCCGGAGCGTCCGATACATGTGCAGCAGGGCGTCCTTCTTGTCCTGGGTCAGGGAGTCGTCCAGCCGGATCGCCTCCTCCACGCTGACCCGGGGGGCCTGCTCCTCGTCGGTGTCGAGCAGGCCGAACTGCGCGAACAGCACCGCAGGCGGGATGTGCAGGGCGCCCGCGATGCCCCTGAGCACCTCGGCGGACGGCCGGTACTGGCCGCGTTCGATCTGGCTCAGATAGGAGTCCGACATCCCGCTGGCCTTCGCCAGCTGCCGCTGCGAGATGTTCGCCAGCTGCCGCTGCGCCTTGACGAAGGCACCGAACGCCTCGGCCATGTCGTGCGACTTGTCCATGTTGGCCTCCATGCGGCTCGGCATCGACACCGGGTGCGATGTGAACCAAGCATGCCATGCAGCGCTCGATCCGGCAGTCAGGCGTGGCCGAGCACCCGCTCGACGGTGATCAACATGGCCACCCGCCGGGGGTTGACCCGCGGCCGGCGGTACCGCTGGGCGTAGCGGCGTTCCGCCTCGACGATCTCGGTGCGCTCCCGGCTCACCCGGATCGGTCCCTCCAGGCTCACCCAACGTCGGCCGTCGACCTGTCCCACCGCGGCGCGTGTCGATCGCCCGCCGGGTCCGGGACGGTCCGCGTTGCGGACCTTGACGCTGCCGTCGCTGGTGATCACCCGCACCAGACCGGCCTCCGGATCGAAGGTGAAACCGACCGCGACCACGTGCAGCGACCCGTCCCGACGGAGGGTGGACAGCGTGGCCAGATGGCGTTCGGTCAGGAAGGCGAGCAGGTCGGGACCGAGCGCGGTGGCGGGTGGTGGCATGGATCCAGACTGTGTCACGGGTGCCGTCGGGTGCTGCCGACCCTACTGTGGTCGACGTGAGCGAGACCGATTCCCTGCCGCCGGCCGCCGAGCTGCCGGCGCTCGGTGTGCCCGAGGAGGCCGCCCACCGGCATGTGGAGCTGGCCCAGGTCGTCGCCGACGCCCAGTTCCGCTACTACGTGCTGGACGCGCCGACGATGAGCGACGGCGAGTTCGACACGCTGCTGCGCGCGCTGGAGGTCCTTGAGGACCGGTTCCCGTCGCTGCGCACCCCTCAGTCGCCGACCCAGCGCGTCGGCGGTGGATTCTCCACCGAATTCGGGGCGGTCGAGCACGCAGAGCGGATGCTGTCGCTGGACAACGTGTTCTCCGCGGACGAGCTGGCCGGCTGGTTTCAGCGCACCGTCCGCGACGCCGGGGGCCCGGTCGGCTGGCTCACCGAGCTGAAGATCGACGGACTCGCGGTCAACCTCACCTACGAGCGGGGCCGCTTGGTCCGCGCGGCCACCCGCGGCGACGGTCGGGTGGGCGAGGACGTCACGCTCAACGTACGCACCATCAGGGCCGTCCCGGAGCAGCTGCGCGACGATGGCGCGCACGACGTGCCCGAGTTCGTGGAGATCCGCGGCGAGGTGTTCTTCCCGCTCGAGGGCTTCGAGGAGCTCAACGCCTCGCTGGTCGCCGCCGGCAAGGCACCGTTCGCCAATCCACGTAATTCGGCGGCCGGGTCGCTGCGGCAGAAGGACCCGCGGATCACCGCGTCCCGCCCGCTGACCATGCTCTGCCACGGCATCGGTGCCCGGGTCGGCTTCGACATCGCCAGGCAGTCCGAGGCGTACGACCGGCTGCGGTCCTGGGGCCTGCCGATCTCCGAGCACAACCGGGTGGTGCACTCCGAGGCGGAAGTGACAGACCGGATCGCCTACTGGGCCGAGCACCGCCACGACCTGTCGCACGACATCGACGGCCTGGTCATCAAGGTGGACGAGGTCTCGGTGCAGCGGCGGCTGGGCTCCACCTCCCGCGCGCCGCGGTGGGCGATCGCCTACAAGTACCCGCCGGAGGAGGCCACCACGCTGCTCCGGGACATCCAGGTCAACGTCGGCCGTACCGGCCGGGTCACGCCGTTCGCGGTACTCGAGCCGGTGCTGATCGCCGGCTCCACGGTCGGCATGGCCACCCTGCACAACCGGGACGAGGTGGTCCGCAAGGGCGTCAGGATCGGCGATACCGTGGTCGTGCGCAAGGCCGGCGATGTCATCCCGGAGATCCTGGGCCCGGTGGTCGACCTGCGGGAAGGTCGGGAGCTGCGGGATTTCGTGATGCCCACGCACTGCCCGGAATGCGGTACCGCCCTGGCGCCGGCCAAGGAGAACGACGTCGACATCCGCTGTCCCAATTCCCGCAGCTGCCCCGCACAGCTGCGGGAACGGGTCTTCCACCTGGCCGGGCGTGGCGCGTTCGACATCGAGGGCATGGGCTACGAGGCGGCCATCGCCCTGTTGAACGCGGGTGCGATCACCGACGAGGGCGACATCTTCGATCTGACCGAGGACAAGCTGCTCACCGTCGGACTGTTCACCACCAAGGCCGGAGCGATTTCGGCCAACGGCCGCAAGCTGCTGCAGAACCTGGACCAGCGCAAGAGCCAGCCGCTGTGGCGGGTGCTGGTGGCGCTGTCTATTCGGCACGTCGGGCCGACCGCCGCCCGGGCACTGGCCCAGCAGTTCGGGTCGATCGACGCGATCCGGAACGCGTCCCGGGACGAGTTGGCCGCCGCCGAGGGTGTCGGCCCGACCATTGCCGACGCCGTCCTGGAATGGTTCACCGTCGACTGGCACCGGCGGATCGTGGACCGTTGGGCGGCGGCGGGAGTCCGGATGGCCGACGAGGTCTCGGAGCGCCCGACGCAGACCCTCGCGGGCCTGTCCATCGTGGTCACCGGTGGGCTGGAGACCTTCTCCCGGGACGAGGCCAAGGCCGCGCTGATCGAACGAGGTGCCAAGGCAGCCGGATCGGTGTCCGCCAGGACCGCGTTCGTCGTGGTCGGGGACAGCCCGGGAGTCAAGTACGACAAGGCACTCTCGCTGAACGTGCCGATCCTGGACGAGGCCGGGTTCCGGACCCTGCTGGCGCAGGGACCCGACGCGGCTCGAGCGGTCGCCACCAACGCCACCGCCGCTGAGCTGGACGAGAACTCGGAATGACCCCTGCGGAGTTGGGTTTCGATCCGTCGTCCCCATCATTCCTGGCCGACCCGTACCCGGTGTACGCGCGGCTCCGGGAGCAGGGTCCGGTGCTGTGGCATGAGCCGCGGGGGGTGTACCTGCTCACCCGGTTCGAGCACATTCATGCAGCGCTGCGGGACCGGCGGCTCGGCCGCGCCTACGACCACCGGTACACGGCCGCGGAGTTCGGCCAACCGGAACCGGACCCGCGATGGAGTCGTTGGGCCGATTCGGAGCGCTGGTCCCTGCTGAACCTCGAACCGCCCGACCACACCAGGCTGCGCCGGTTGGTCAGTGCCGTGTTCACTCCCCGTGCGGTTGCCGCGCTGCGCCCGGTGATCGAGCAGTTCAGTGACCGGACGCTCTCGGCAGCCAGGGATCTCGGCGAGTTCGACCTGATTGCCGACTACGCTCAACCGTTCTCGGTCGCAGTGATCTGCATCCTGCTCGGAGTACCGGTCGCCGACGGTCCGCGGCTGCTGGACTGGTCGCACGCCATCGTCAAGATGTACGAGATCAGCACCGACGACGAGCATCGGGCCGCAGCCGAGCTTGCGGCCGGGGAGTTCATCGACTACGTCACCGCGCTGATCGCCGACCGCCGGGCAGCGCCTCAAGACGACCTCGTCTCGAAACTGATCGGGATCGCAGACCGCGGCGACCGGTTGTCGCAGGACGAGATCGTCTGCACCGTCATCGTTCTGCTCAATGCCGGGCACGAGGCGACGGTGAACACATTGGGGAACGGGATACGAGCGCTGCTTCGGCATCCCGACGAGTGGGCCCGCATTCTGTCCGGGGAGATCGACCCCGGGCCGGCCGTGGAGGAGATGATCCGCTGGGACGGGCCATTGCAGCTGTTCGAGCGGTGGGTGCTCGACGATGGTGTCGAGATCGCCGGGCAGCGGCTGGGGGTGGGCGACCGAATCGCGATGCTCTTCGGGTCGGCGAACCGGGATCCGGCCCGCTTCGCCGATGCCGGCAGGTTCGACATCGGCCGCGGCGACACCGGGCACATCGGCTTCGGCGGCGGCACCCATTTCTGCATCGGCGCGCCCCTGGCCCGGCTGGAGATCGCGGTGTCCCTGGACCGGCTGCGCCGGGACTGCCCGCGGATCGAACTCGCCGCCGAGCCCGAGTACGAGCCGTTCTTCGTCATCCGCGGGCTGCAGGAACTGCGCGTCCGGTGGTGAGAACGGCAGCGGGAAGTCCACGTGGTCGAGGCGATCGCGGCGGCCTACGGGCTGTCTCCGGAGGGCGGGTCGACCGGATCGCGGCATTCCACGCGGCCGACCGAATCGCCACCGTACGAACGGCTCTCGCTCATCCGCACGGGTGGGGTGCGCCGGGGATGCTTCCTGCGCGCCGAGACCATGCACGGCTTCTACTCGTACCTGGAAGCCGACCCGGGCGGTCGAGACCCGGCGTTCCACGAGATGTCGCACGGCGAGTCGTTCGTCGCGATGCTGACCTCCCGATTCCGCGACCCCGGGCTCTACGTGAAGGATGAACCCGAGGCGGCGCTGTCGTTCACCAACACGCTGGCCCTGACGTACCTGCTGGCCGAGATGGTGCACGGAAACACGAGGCAGGCGATCGTGGCGACTCCTTCGCCGTATGTGTTGGACTGACCCGATGATGCTTGTGCCGCTCTACCGCAGCGCCGTCCGCCAGTTCGATAGCCGCATCCGCGCCGTCGGTCCGGCGCAGTGGGCGTCCAGCACTCCGGACGACGAGTGGGATGTGCAGCGTCTGGTGCGACACATCGTCAACGTGCAGAACCGAGTGGCCGGCGAGCTGACCGGCCGAACGTCGCGGCCGACCGCGGCGACCGGTGCGGACCTGGTCGACGCCTGGTCCGCCGCATCGGCAGCATCGACCGCCGCATTCGAGGGGGTCACCGACTGGAGTGCCCCGGCCCCGCTGCCGGATGGGTCGACGTCCACACTGGAGAATCTGGGTTGGCTGATCACGGCCGACCTGGCCATCCATGCGTGGGACCTGGCCAGGGCGATCGGCGCCCCCGACGAACTGCCCAACGACCTGATCTCCGCAGTGCTGGAGCAGGCCAAACGGTCGCAGGAGCACTGGCTGCGGCCGGGAGCCTTCGCGCCACCGATCCCCGTGCCGGGCTGCACCGACGACCTCACCGAGCTGCTGGCCCTGTCCGGCCGCAACCGTTGGTGGCGCCAGGTCTGAGATTCTTCGGATGCGCGGTCAGGCCCCGTGGGTGGTGAACCTCAGGTAGTAGCCGTCCGGGTCCAGAATCCGAAAGTCCTTCAGGCCCCATGGGCGTAGCGTGATGTCCTCCTCGATCGGCCACCCTGCACGGGCCACCCGGTCCCGCTCCGCGTGCAGGAAGTCGACCTCGATGACGATCTCCACCCCGGTCGGCGGGTGCCGGTGCGCGGGGACGCCGCCGGGCAGGGATACCGCGCCGAGGCGAAAGCCGTCCCGCGCCAATGCGATGTACGGCAGCGGGTCGGCCCGGCGATCGTCGACGACCGAGAAGCCGAGGATGCCCACGTAGAACCGGACGGTTGCGTTCAGGTCGGCCGGGAAGATCTCGAGACGCAGGCTGGTCGGCACGAGCCGACTCTAGGTCCGGCAGGGTCAGTGAGAGGCACAGGATCAGTGGGGGCATCAGTCCATCATCGAAAGCGGCGCCCGGCCGGTCACCACCGAGGTGAGCCCGGCGAGATGCCCAAGCCGGGCCACCTCGGAGTCCCGCAGGGCCGGTCCGCCGGGCCGGCCGACGATCACCGTCGTCTCCGGATCCCATAGCGGCGCCGCGGCCATCTCGGTGCCGACGGTCTTCCAGTCCTCCGGCACCCACGGGGCGTCGGGATCGAGCACCACGGCCTTGTCGATCGGCGCCCAGCCGGGCGTGACGTCGGTCAGGTCGGGCACACCACCGCCACCGGCCAGCAGTTCCGCCGACCCGGGAGCACCGTTGGCAGGAGTGCGCACCACCATCGCCCATCCGGCGCGCAGCACGAGCGGCAGCATCCGGGCCAGGGTGTGCACGGCCAGCTTCGGTTCGGCCGCGATCGCCTCGACCAGCTCCCACTCCTTGTGACGGGCGGCGACACCCGGGTCGGGTCGAACGGACTCGACATAGACGCCGTCCACCGCCTCGGCGGCGGTGATCAGCGCATCCGGTTGTCGGCCGGCCGGCAACGTCACCACGATGTCGTCGACCGCCTGGTCGGGCGACCGCTCGATCACGTCCATCGCCAGGATGTCCGCCCCGACCTCACCCAGTGCCGTGGCCACCGCGCCGAGCGTGCCCGGCTTGTCCGGCAGGACGACACGAAGAACAAACGACATGTCGATTCGCTCGCTTCCCAGGTGACGACCCCAGGGCCTTCGTTGCGCCCACCCGTCGTGCGCGGCCCGTCCGCGGCCCATTGTCACCGCATCGCGTTTCCGGCAGATCACAGACACGCGTCGACCACGCCGGTCGGGCCGGCCGGGGCACCCCCTGACCGGGGGGCGCCGGCGTGCCGGCGACTAGGATCGGGGCCGCCCTTGCGACCGCGCCGAACTGCACCGGGAGATCCGTGACCAGCCTGCCTACCGGCCCCGATCCGCTACCCGACCCGGTCAGCGAACCTGCCCCACCCATCCTGACCAGGGATGATGTCGCACATCTGGCTCATCTCGCACGGCTGGAGCTGACCGACCACGAGCTGGAGGTCTACGTCGGGCAGCTGTCGGTGATCCTGGATGCGGTGGCCACGGTGAGTTCGGTGGCCGGTGCGTCCGATATCGAACCGACCAGCCACGCGGTGCCGCTGACGAACGTGTACCGGGACGACGTGGTGCGCCCCGGCCTGACCCGCGACGCAGTGCTGGCCGGTGCGCCTGCCGCGGAGGACGGCCGGTTCCGCGTGCCGCAGATCCTGGGGGAGGAACAGTGACCACGGACCTCATCCGGGCCACAGCGGCGACGCTCGCCGACATGATCGCCGGCGGCGAGGTCAGCTCGCGGGAGGTCACCCAGGCACATCTGGACCGGATCGCAGACGTCGACGATGCGGTGCACGCCTTCCTGCACGTGTCCGCCGACCGGGCCCTCGCCCAGGCCGATGCCGTCGATCGGGCCATTGCCGCGGGCGTCGGCGCTGCTGGGGCTCCACTGTCCCCGCTGGCCGGCGTTCCACTGGCGCTCAAGGACATCGTGGTGCAGCAGGGCGTGCCCACCACCGCGGGCTCGAAGATCCTCGAGGGCTGGCTGCCGCCATACGACGCGACCGTCACCACCCGGCTGCTGGACGCCGGCATCGTCATCCTGGGCAAGACCAACCTGGACGAGTTCGCCATGGGTTCGTCCACCGAGAATTCCGCCTACGGCCCGAGCCGAAACCCCTGGGACCTGGCCCGGATCCCGGGTGGTTCGGGTGGCGGCTCTGCGGCGGCGCTGGCCGCGTTCGAGGCGCCGCTGGCCATCGGCACCGATACCGGCGGCTCGATCCGCCAGCCCGCCGCGGTCACCGGTACCGTCGGCACCAAACCCACCTATGGCGGGGTGTCCCGTTACGGGGTCATCGCGCTGGCGTCCTCGCTCGACCAGGTCGGGCCGTGCGCCCGCACCGTCCTCGACGCGGCGCTGCTGCACGAGGTGATCGCCGGGCACGACCCCCGCGATTCCACCTCGATCAACAGTCCGGTGCCGTCGGTGGTCGACGCGGTCCGCCGGGGCCGGTCCGACGGGATCGCCGGGATGCGCATCGGCGTCGTCAAGCAGCTGCGCGGCGAGGGCTACCAGGCCGGCGTCCTGGAGTCCTTCGACAAGGCGGTCCGCACGCTCACCGCGGCCGGCGCCGAGATCGTCGAGGTGGACTGCCCGCACTTCCGGTACGGCCTGGCCGCCTACTACCTGATCCTGCCCAGCGAGTGCTCATCGAACCTGGCCAGGTTCGATGCGATGCGCTACGGCCTGCGAGTGGAGGACGCCTCCACCGTGTCTGCGGAAGAGGTGATGTCCCGGACCCGCGGCAAGGGCTTCGGCGCGGAGGTCAAGCGGCGCATCATCCTGGGCACCTACGCGCTGTCCGCCGGCTACTACGACGCCTACTACGGCT
>CAYZBB010000092.1:0-25311 GCA_964476495.1 uncultured Actinomycetes bacterium
AAACCGAAGGCGTCGACAAATTCATCAAGGCCTGGGAGGAACTACTCGACTCCGTCTCACAGGAACTCACCAAGCACAAGCACTGACCACCACTCTCTGTCAGAATCCGGGAGAACCGATGTCCAGCAATGGATCCGTCGACAACATCGACAGCACAACCGTAGTCGCCGTGGTCGGATTGGGAGTGATGGGTCACGCCATCGCGACCCGTCTGCTCGGTCAACTCGGCGCCCTGGCCGTCACCGATCTGCGCCGGGAGTCCGCGGACGACCTGGTCGCCGACGGTGCCGAGTTCTATGAGAGCGCCGCGGCAGTCGCGGCGCACAGCGATGTCGTGGTGCTGTCGTTGAACACGGCCCCGATCGTCGAGCAGGTGGTGTTCGGCGCCGGCGGTGTGCTTGACGGGTGGGCTGGGCGTGCTCGTCCCGGACTGATCATCGACATGTCGTCGATCGCACCGGAGCCCACCCGTGAGCTTGCTGATCGGGTTGCCGAGCAGGGGTTCTCGTGGGTCGACGCCCCGCTGTCCGGTGGTGCTCCGGGTGCGCTGGCCGGCCGGTTGAGCCTGATGGTCGGCGGGGACGATGCCGCAGTCGCCCGGGCCAGGACGGTGCTGGAACATCTGGCCAGCCGAATCACCCATGTCGGGGGCAGCGGCGCCGGCCAGTTCGTCAAGTTGATCAACCAGGTCCTGGTCGGCATCGGTTTCAGCGCGCTCGCCGAGGTCGCGGCGATGACCCGTGCCGCGGGCCTGTCGCCGGCGGCCGTCCAGGCCAGCCTGACCGGAGGACGGGCCGACTCGGCGCTGTTCCAGGAGTTCTTCGGCAAGTTCGCCGCCGTCGATCTCACGCCGACCGGCAACATCGCCAACATGGTCAAGGACCTGGGCACGGCCGCAGCGGCGGCCCGAGCCGCCGGGCTCACCCTGCCGCTGACCGACCTTGTCCTGGCCCAGAACCAGGAACTCGTCGACCAGGGACATGGTCAGGGCGACAACGCCAACCTCATGCGGCTCTACGGCCAGGTGTCCTGAACCCACCCTCCCCATGCTGCGACCCGGTCTCGGTCGCAGCACGCATACCGAAAGGCGATTCGCATGACCGAAGACGCTCGTGCCCGCAGCCAGCAGCCGGTCCTGGTCATCATGGGTGTATCCGGATCCGGGAAGTCCACCGTTGCAGGCATTCTCGCCGGGCAACTGGAATGGGACCTGGCCGAGGGCGACGATCTGCACCCGGCGCCGAACGTGGCCAAGATGGCGACCGGGACGCCGCTGACGGACGAGGACCGCTGGCCCTGGCTGGACCAGGTGTCCCGGTGGATCACCGATCACACGGGTGCCGGCCGGCCCGGTCTGATCACCTGCTCGGCTCTCAAACGCAGCTATCGCGACAAGCTGGCCGGGCCCAACGTGGTGTTCGTCCACCTCGCCGGATCCAGGGAGGTCATCGGGCAGCGACTCAACGCCCGCCTCGACCACTTCATGCCGGCCTCGCTGCTGGATTCACAGATCTCCGCCCTCGAACCACCCCAACCCGACGAGAACGCGGTGACGATCCTGGCCGGGCGGGCGCCGGCAGAGGAGGCGGCCGAGATCATCCGACTGCTCGATCTGGTGCCTGCGGCCGGCGCGGCGCTCGACGGGCAACCGGCGCAAGCCGTTGCGTCCACCCCGGTCCGGGCCGGTGGAAAGGCGGAGATCGGCGTCACCGGGCTTGCGGTGATGGGTTCGAACCTGGCGCGCAACCTGGCTGGGAAGGGCTTCGTCACCGCGGTCCACAATCGCACCCGGGCGCGGACCGACGCGTTGATCGCCGATCACGGCGACGACGGTACGTTCATTCCAGCGGAGTCGGCCGCCGACTTCGTGAACTCGCTGGCCACACCACGGAAGATCATCATCATGGTCAAGGCGGGCGACCCGACCGACGCGGTGATCGACGAGCTGGCCGAATTGCTGGAACCGGGCGACATCCTCATCGACGGCGGTAACGCCAGATTCCAGGACACACGGCGCCGCGAGGCCGCACTGAGGGACAAGGGTATCCACTTCGTCGGCTGTGGCATCTCCGGAGGCGAGGAGGGCGCGTTGAACGGGCCGTCCATCATGCCCGGGGGGTCGGCCGAGTCGTACCTGTCGCTGGGGCCGATCCTGGAGAGGATCTCCGCGCAGGTCGACGGCGAACCCTGCTGCACCCACGTCGGTACCGACGGCGCGGGACACTTCGTGAAGATGATCCACAACGGCATCGAGTACGCCGACATGCAGCTGATTGCGGAGGCCTGCGACCTGCTGCGTCGCGGCGCCGGTCTGGAACCCGCCGCCATCGCCGACATCTTCGCCGAATGGAATTCCGGCGAGCTGGACTCCTTCCTGGTGGAAATCACCGCCGAGGTGCTGCGGCAGGTCGATGCGCGAACCGGAAAGCCTTTCGTGGACGTCGTCGTCGACGCCGCGGGCATGAAGGGCACCGGAACCTGGACCGTGCAGACCGCCCTGGATCTCGCCGTCCCGGTGTCCGGTATCGCGGAGGCGGTGTTCGCCCGAGGGCTGTCGTCCGCGCAGGGACAGCGGGAGGCCGCGGTCGGGAGGCTCGCCGGCCCGGCCGCCGTCCAGGTCGCCACCGATGTGGGGGCATTTGTCGAGGACGTCCGGCAGGCCCTGTACGCGTCGAAGATCATCGCCTACGCCCAGGGTCTGGACGCGATCGCGGCCGGTGCCCGGGAGTACGGCTGGGACATCGATCTCGGTGCGGTGGCGCGGATCTGGCGTGGTGGCTGCATCATCCGCGCCACCTTTCTGAACAGGATCGCCGAGGCCTATGCCGGGGACGGCGAGGCTCCGGCCTCCCTCATCCTGGCGCCCTACTTCACCGAGGCACTCGCCCGGTCGCAGTCCGCCTGGCGGCGCGTGCTCATCGAGGCGGTCCGGGCCGGCATACCGACTCCCGGCTTCTCCGCAGGCCTGGCCTACTACGACGGGCTGCGGTCCACCCGGCTGCCGGCCTCGATCATCCAGGGACAGCGGGACTTCTTCGGAGCGCACACCTACCGGCGGGTCGACGCGGCCGGCGTCTACCACACGCGCTGGTCCGGCGACCGGAGCGAGGTCAACGCGTGAGCACGCCCGCCGATTCCACCGGCAACGACCTGGGCAGCATCAACCACGCCATCGGCGACGCCGAGGCGCGGGCCGACCGCGGCTTCTTCGAGCGCCTGCTGGCCCCGGCGTTCAGCATGACCCGCCCGGACGGGGTTCGCTTCGACGACCGGGCCGGGTTCCTTGACGCGTTGACCCTGAGTTCGCTGCGCCACACCCGGATCGATTCGACCACCGTCTACGACAATCGGGCGATCGTGGTCTGCTCGGTCGCCAAGCAGGATCGGGACGGGACCGTGCAGCACCGCAACATCCGGATCTTCAGCCGGCCGACCGTCGGGTCGGCATGGCAGCTGGTGTCGTGGGTGACCGAGCCGCTCACGCCCGTCGGCGACCGCGATCCGCGCGAAGGGGAAGCGTGATGCTGGTCGCCAGGATCGAGGTGATCGGCGGCCCGCAGCGGGGCGCCCGGACCTACGCCGAGGTTCGGGTCGACGCCGATGGGGCCCCGGAATGCTTTCTGCCCCTTGCTGATCCGTTCGGGAACGGTGCGGCTGCCGGCTCCGCGATCGACGGTCCGGTGCCCGCGGAGCATGCCCGCCTGCTGGCGCCGTGCGTCCCCCGGGTCGTCATGGGCATGGCCCACAACACCGGGCCCGCGGACCGGCTCCTGGCCCCGCAGGCGTTCCACAAGTCCCCGCATTCGGTGATCGGTCCGGGCGATGCCATCGAACTGGAACCGGGCCAGGACGACGTGGACGCCGAGGGCGAGGTGGCTGTCGTGATCGGCAGGTACGCGCGGAGCCTCACCGCCGCCGACGCCCTGGACGCGGTCTTCGGGTACACGATCGGCAACGACGTCACCGATCGGCTCGCGCAGTCGACCGAGGACCGCTGGACCGAGGCAAAGAGCCGTGACACGTTCACCCCGCTGGGTCCGTGGATCCGCACCGATCTCGATCCGTCCGACCTGCCCATCCAGCTCGGCGACGAGCAGGGGATGGGCCCGCAGGCCAGCACATCCGGGCTGGCCCGCGGCGTCGTGGAGATCCTTGTCTATCTGACCTCGGTGATGTCCCTGCATCCAGGCGACGTGGTACTGGCCGGCGCGCCGGGTCCTAGCCACCGGCTGCGTCCGGGTGCCCTGAGCAACATCGTCGTTCCGGCCATCGGCAGGCTCAGCAACCCGGTGCGCGCCGCCCGCCCACCCGCATAGCCGCGGGTCGGCGAGTCAGAATCAGTCCGACGTCGCGGGCGCGCCCAGGGCGACGACGGCGTCGATGGTGTCCACCTCGTCCACCGACTTGTCCTCGCGGTAGCGCAGGACCCGGGCGAACCGTAGGGCCACTCCGCCGGGGTACCGGGTGGAGGCCTGCACTCCGTCGAACGCGATCTCGGCGACCAGAGGTGGGTCGATGAACACGGTGGTCTTCGTCCGCCGGGACTCGCGAGCCAGGAACTGCTCGGTCTGCCAGGTCAGCATCGCGTCGGTCAGGCCCTTGAACGTCTTGCCCAGCATCACCAGGTCGCCGGTGCGCGGGTCCCTTGCGGCCAGGTGCAGGTTCGACAGCCAGCCCTGCCGCCGCCCGTACCCCCACTCGGCGGCGATCACCGCCAGGTCGAAGGTGTGCCGTGGCTTGAGCTTGACCCAACCGGAGTCGCGCCGCCCAGCGGCGTAGGGGGCGTGCAGCTTCTTGACCACCACCCCCTCGAAGCCTGCCGACACCGCCTGGACGAACGCCGTCTCCACCGCGGCCGGGTCGGCGGCGACCGTGCGGGGCACGATCAGGGTCGCCGGTAGGACGGACTCCATCACGGCGGCCCGTTCGGATAGCGGCTCGTCCAGCAGGTCCCGGCCGTCCACGTGCAGCAGGTCGAAACAGAACAGGGACAACGGCAGCGGCGGGCCGGAATCGGCAGTCCTGGTCATCGTCCGGGACGCAATGAGTTGGAACGGCACCGGACGACCCCTGCCGTCCAGGGCCAGCACCTCGCCGTCGAGGACCAACCGCTGCGCGGGCAGGGCGGCGACCACCCGCACGACCTCCGGCAGCCGGTCCGTGATGTCGTCCAGCGTCCGCGTGTACAAACGGATCTCGCCGCCGGAGCGATGGACCTGCACCCGGACGCCGTCCAGCTTGGAGTCCACCAGCGCCGGCAGGCCGGTCTTGTCCACCGCCGCCGTCGGGTCCGGCGCCGACGCCGCCAGCATCGGCCGCACCGGGGTGCCGACCTGCAGCCCGACATCGAGCAGTCCGCCAAGGCCCTGCGTCGCCAGTCGCACCGCCGCGGCGGCCGTCGAGCCCAGCAGCATCGACGCCCGCTGCACCGCCGCGGCCGGTACCTCGAACGCCTCGGCAAGGGCGTCCTGCACCAGCGAGTCCAGCGCGCCCTGCCGGATCTCGTCGAATACCAGACCGCGCAGCAGCCGCTGCTCGTCCTCGGTGGCCCGGGCGAACAGCGCTGCCACCGCCGCCGCCCGCGCCGCGGCAGACCCCGGCCCGCCGATCGCCGCGATCCGGTCGAATGCGGCGTCCACCTCATGCACGGCGAGCGTCGGCTCGGTCGCGGGCGGTGGCACGGACGACAGCGACGCCCAGCCCACTCCGGTGCGTCGTTGCCGCAACGACCCCGACAGGTACGTGACGACCATGGCGATCTCGTCGGTGTCGGCGGCCCGGATGGCGGTCGCCAGCAGGGCTCGTTTGGCCAGCCGGGAACGGGTCGCACCGACGGCGGCAGAGGTGGTGGCGAGTTCGACGAACAGCACGGGACCATCGTGGCGCAGGGGTACGACATCTGGGTTCGAAGCCCTCGCGGGCGTCGGCCCTGCTCCGGGGAACATCCGGTCACCCGACGCGATCGGGACGTTCGCCGCGGATGCGGAGTCAGCCGGACCTTGGTGCCGCGCGTGCCGTTCGCGCCGAGATCAGCGCCGCCGCGGCGGCGCCCAGTCCGAGCAGCGGCACGACGAGAAACGCCGTCTGCACACCCATCGCATCGGACAGGGTGGCCAGCGCGAACGGCCCGAGTCCGGAGGCCAACCCGACCCCGACGGCCAGCACCGCAACCGCCCGGTCGGGCCGCCCGGCGGAGGCGATGATCGTCATGGCCGCGCCCAGCGGGTACTGGCCGCCCAGGCCCAGCCCGAGGACAAGCAGGCCTCCGACGGATACCAACGCCGACGTGGACAGCCACGCCAGCACCCAGCCGATCAGTGTCACCACGACGCCGATCAGGAACAGGGCGAGGGTGGACCAGCGGCGGGCCAGCGGGGCGAGGATCAGCCGGCCGATGGCCATGCCGCCGACTACCGCGGACACCATCCCGGCCGCCGTGCCGGGCGACATCCCGGTCTGCCCGACAAGCAGGTCAGGGGTCCAGGTGATCAGGCAGAACTCGACCGCGACCGCGCAGACCACGGCCAGCAGCGCCGGCCAGTAGGCGGCCGGGAATCCGTGCAGCGAGAACCGGCCGTCGCCGACCGGACGCGCCGCATAGACCGGTACCGCCCGCTGCCGACCGACGAGCGCCCAGGCGACGGCCGCCAGCGGCACGACCAGGATCAGCGCGGCCCGCCAGGTCAGCCCCAGCACGGTGGCCGCACCGACCGCCAGTGGGGTGATCAGCCCTACCCCGGCCGCCGCGGCGTTGGCCAGGGTCAGCACCGCCGGCCCGAACCGACCATGGTGTTCCTGCACGACCGTGGTCGACACGTTCAACGCGAGGCCCCCGGCGAGGCCGATGACCAGCATCGCCGGCAAGGTGATCGCCAGCTCGACGCCGGCAACCAGGGAGCCGGCGCAGAACACGGTGATGGAGGCGGCAAGCACCAGCACCGCCCGCCTGGCCAGCCCGGACCGCGCCCACCTGCGCATCAGCGCGACGCCGAGAAAACCGGACAGGATGACCCCGCCGGCGAGCATCAGCGAGTGGAATCCGGCGATCGAACTGGACACCCCCAATTCGTCCCGCAGGAGCGGGATCGACGGGCCGATCCCATACAGGAACCAGGTGTACGTGCACAGCGTGACGATCGCCGCCACCGAAGTGGCGTCTGGTCGCGCGGGCGGCGCAGTGGAGCCTGGTTCGCTGATGGCTTTCCTCGGGTCGGTCGGGCGCCGGCGGGTACGTTCCGGTCCGCACTATGGTGCGGTATGTCTCGGCGAGCCTGGGGAGTGGTCGTGCTCGCCGCCGTCATCATCGCGGCAGTGGTCGGGCCGGCCGTGCTGGGGTTCGGCCCGCGGGTCGCGGGAATGGCGGAGCGCACCCCGATTCCGGGGCCGCCGGTCGTCGGCGACTGCCTGCTCGCACCGCCGGTCGCGGCTGGCTCGGCGCTCACCTCCCTCGGCATCGCGATCGCCGCGGCCCCGTACGCCGCCTGTCCCGCTCCCGGTGACAGCGGTCGAGCCTTCGGCGAGATCGTGTCCGTCACGCCGGACGTGCGTGAATTCCCGACAACCGGCGTCAGTCGGCAGCCCGTTCCCGACCCCGAGGCCTGCGACGGGGCACTCCGGGACTATCTGGACTGGCCGGCCGGGCCGTGGGAGCCGGTGATCCTGGACCCGCTCACCATGGTCGGTCCGGATGCCGGTCAGTACGCCGTTGGACAGCGCTGGATCGCCTGTGCACTGACCGGCTGGGGCCAGGGTTACACGGGTTCGGTGCGCGACGGCTTCGGTCGGGCCGCCGACCGTTACGGGCAGTGCGAGGGCAGCACCGCGTCGTCCCAAATCCCGTGCAGCGAACCGCACACGACCGAGGTATTCGGCGTGGCGATGGTCGACGCGGGCGGGCGGTCGGACCTCGCCGATTCCTGCGCGACGCTGGTCGCGGCGCGGACCGGCATGGCAGACCCCACCGCCGGCGGGCAACTCGTGGTGCGCGCCGGGTCGTTCGATCCGCGTGTGGCGCCGTCCGACGACGGCGCGGGCAGGCAGGCGACCACCTGTGCGGTTCGGGTGGCCGGCGGTCGGATGCTGGACGCCAGCCTGGCCGGCATCGGCGACCGACCCCTGCCCTGGAGCTGACCGGTGTCAGGCGTAGGCGGCGAGCACCCGATCCGACAGCTGCGGCCAGGCCTCCGCCGCCCAGGGCCCGAAATCCGTGTCGCACAGCGACACGCAGGAAAGATCTGCCTCCCGGTCGACCCACAGGAAGGAACCGGACTGGCCGAAGTGGCCGAACGTGTCCGGTGAGTTCGCCGTCGCCGTCCAGTGTGGGCTCTTGTGATCCCGGATCTCGCAGCCGAGACCCCAGTCGTTGTGCTGCTGCTTGCCGAATCCGGGCACGACCCCGGACAGGCCCGGGAACGCGACCGTCGAGGCGAGCCGTACCACCTCGGGCATCAGCAACCGTGGACGCAGCAGCTCATGGGCCAGCGTGGCCAGATTCTGGATCGATCCGCGCGCCCCGTGCGCGGGTGGTCCGACGAGCGTGGTGTCACCCATTCCCAGCAGGTCGAGCACCCGTTCCTCGAGATGGTCGTGGAAGCGCCGGTCGCCGGATCTCTCAAGGTGGTGCGCGGCGACGTCGATCCCGTGATTGGAGTAGATCCGCCTGGTACCCGGCCGGGCCATTACGATGTCCGAGTCCGGTGACAGTCCGGATGCGTGGGACAGCAGGTGACGCAGGGTCGAACCGGGCGGCCCGGCCTCGTCGTCGAGACTCACCACGCCTTCGACACAGGCGTCGAGCACCGTCAACGAGGTCAGGATCTTCGTCAGCGACGCCCAGCGGTGGATCCGCCCGTCGTCGACGACATCGATCACCCCCTGCGGCCCGATGACCGCGACCGATGCCGATCCGACCGGCCAGCCGGCGATCTGCGCCTTCAGATCCATCGAACCGTCCCTTCCCAGCTTCGTGACTCGGGCGAGTGTGCCAGCATCGCACCCGTGCCCGACAACGGTGACGGAAAACTGATCGCACTGCTGGATGACACCGGTGCCGAGCGCGACCCCCTGTTGGACATCGCCCTCGGGCCGGCGCTGCTCGCCACGGTCGCCGCGCAGGGCGGACCGGATCGCGTGCGTCCGTATCGACCGGGGCCCACGCTCGCGTTCAGCGGGCGGGACTGCGCCTCGCCCGGCATCGCCGAGGCGGCCCGGCGGGCGCGGGCAGCCGGCTTCGTACCCGTCCGCCGTGGTCCGGGTGGACGCGCCGCCGCCTACCACGGCGGCGCCCTGTGCCTGGATCATGTCTCCGCCGATCCGCACGGCAGGGGCGAGATCCGATCCAGATTCACCGTCTTCGGCCGGTTGCTGGTGGATGCACTGCGATCGGTCGGGGTCGACGCGCGGCTGGGCCCGGTGCCGGGGGAGTACTGCCCCGGAGAGTTCAGCATCAACGACGGTCACGGCCACAAGCTGGTGGGTACGGCGCAGCGACTGGTCCGCGGGGCCTGGCTGTTCGGCACGGTGATCCTGGTGACCGACGCCGACCCGGTGCGGTCGGTGCTCGTCGAGGTCTACCGGGCGCTCGGTCTGGACTGGGACCCGGCGACCGTGGGGGCGGTCCAGGACACCGCCCCGGGCGTCACGGTGACCGACGTGCACCACGCGGTGCTGGACGGATACGCGCGGCTCGGCGAGATGGTGGCGCAGCCGGTGCCCGCTGACGCGATCGAGGACGCCCGGGCCCGGCTGGACCGTCATCGGGTCCCCGACCCGCGTCGGGTCCTCAACCCTGGCTCACCGGGCCCGATCCATGCGTAGGAATAGAAATCGACGGGCTGCTGTTGCAGCGGGCGGAACCAGTTGACAGTTCAACTATCGGGTTCCACGGCAGCGAACTCGAGGGAGCGCGACATGCAGTTCGGAATCTTCACCGTCGGCGATGTGACCACCGACCCGACCAACGGGCGGACGCCGACCGAGCACGAGCGCATCAAGGCCATGGTGACGATCGCGCGCAAGGCCGAGGAGGTCGGGCTGGACGTATTCGCCACCGGCGAGCACCACAACCCGCCCTTCGTGCCGTCGTCGCCGACCACCATGCTCGGCTACGTCGCGGCGCAGACGTCCAAGATCATCTTGTCCACCTCGACCACGCTGATCACCACGAACGACCCGGTCAAGATCGCCGAGGACTTCGCGATGCTGCAGCACCTGGCCGACGGCCGGGTCGACCTGATGCTGGGCCGCGGCAACACCGGCCCGGTGTACCCCTGGTTCGGGCAGGACATCAGCAAGGGCATCGAGCTCGCCGTGGAGAACTACGACCTGCTGCGTCGGCTCTGGCGCGAGGACGTCGTGGACTGGAAGGGCCAGTTCCGTACCCCGCTGCGCGGCTTCACCTCGACCCCGCGGCCGCTGGACGGCGTGCCGCCGTTCGTCTGGCACGGGTCGATCCGCAGCCCGGAGATCGCCGAGCAGGCCGCCTACTACGGTGACGGCTTCTTCGCCAACCACATCTTCTGGCCGACCTCGCACTTCCAGCGGCTGATCCAGCTGTACCGGAACCGGTTCGAGCACTACGGACACGGGTCGGCCGACCAGGCCATCGTCGGATTGGGCGGGCAGGTGTTCATGCGCCGCAACTCGCAGGACGCGATCCGCGAGTTCCGGCCGTACTTCGACAACGCCCCGGTCTACGGGCACGGGCCGTCGCTGGAGGACTTCATGGAGATGACACCGCTGACGGTGGGCAGCCCGCAGCAGGTGATCGACCGGACGCTGACGTTCCGCGAATCGTTCGGCGACTACCAGCGGCAGCTGTTCCTGATGGACCACGCCGGCCTTCCGCTGTCCACCGTGCTGGAGCAGCTGGACCTGCTGGGTGAGATCCTGCCCGTGATGCGGGCGGAGTTCGACGCGAAGCGGCCGGCGCACGTGCCGAACGGCCCGACACACGCGTCGCTGGTGGCGGCCAGGGACGCCGCTGCCGAACTGGAGGTGGCATCGGCGTGACAACCCTGACCGTGGCAGTCGTCTCGGCGGGGCTGAGCGAGCCATCGTCGACCAGGCTGCTGGCCGACCGATTGGCCCAGGCAGTGCGTCGGGCCGGTGCGGGCACAGGAGTGCGCATCGACGTCGTCGACGTGCCGCTGCGCGGGCTCGCCAGGCCGATCGCCGACGCGCTGGTGACGGGCTTCCCGCCGCCGGCGCTGCAGGCGGCGCTCGACACGGTGATGTCGGCCGATGCGCTCATCGCGGTGACGCCGGTGTTCAGCGCGTCCTACAGCGGGTTGTTCAAGTCGTTCTTCGACGTCGCCGACCCGCAGGGCCTCGTCGGCAAGCCGGTGCTGCTGGCCGCCACCGGTGGATCGACCCGGCACTCGCTGGTGCTCGACTACGCGATGCGGCCGTTGTTCGCCTACCTCAAGGCCGAGCCGGTGACGACGGGCGTGTTCGCCGCCACCGCCGACTTCGGCGCGGACTCCGGGTCCGGATCGTTGGACCGCAGGATCGAGCAGGCCGGCCGGCAGCTGCTGTCGGCGGTGACAGACTCCCGCGCGTCGACGGCATCGCCTGCGCCCGAGGCCGGGTTCGGGCAGGAGCCTGGGCCCGACCTCGAGGACGAGCTCGCCGACGACGAGGTGCAGCGGGCTGCCCGGGTGCACCTGGGACCGGAGCCGTCCGCGGTCGAGGCCCGGCGCCGCCGCGACGCCGATCCGTTCGACAACCTCGTGCCGTTCGAGCAGCTGTTGCGCCGCAGCTGACCTCGTCGGCCCGGCCACGCGGTGCCCGGCCCCGTGAACCTGCCCGGGAACGGCTCAGCCGAGTGCTGCGCGGATCGCCCCGACCAGATCGTCGACCTGCTCGTCGGTCATCACGAACGCCGGCGACACCTGGATCGCGCCCACGCCCACGGCGCGGGTGGCGACGCCGTATGCGCGCAAGCGCTTGACCAAACCCGGGGCGGCCGAAGCGTCCTCGAGCTGCACCGCGGTCAGGGCACCGAGGCCGCTGCGGATCTGCGCGACGGCCGGATGCTCGGCCAGCGGCGTGAAGCGCTCGTGCAACGTTCCTTCGAGCCGGGATGCCTCGGCCAACAGACCCTCCCGCTCGATGATGTCCAGGTTGGCCATCGAGGCGGCCGCTGCCGCGGCGTGCCCCATGTAGGTGTACCCGTGCCGCCACCACACCTCGCCGTTCGGGTCGAAGAACGGCTGCGCCACTGCCGGTGCCACGAACACCGCGCCCATCGGCACATACCCGGAGGTCAGGCCCTTGGCGGTGGTCATGATGTCGGGCTGCAGGTCGAACTTGGTGGACGCGAACCACGAGCCGCCGATCCGGCCGAAGCCGGTGATCACCTCGTCGGCGACGAACAGGATGTCGTGGTCGCGACAGATCTGCCGCACCTCGGTGAGGTACCCGTCCGGCGGGAGGTGGATGCCGCCGGCGCCGATGACCGGCTCGCAGAAGAACGCGGCGATCCGTTCGGGCCCAAGGCGCTCGATCAACTCCAGCAGCGACTTGCCCGAATCCCAGTCCACGGAGGCGATGTCGCTCATCATCTCGCCGTAACCGGCGTGATTGCCCGGGATGCCGGCCATCGCGGTGCCCGCGACGTGCATGCCGTGGTAGGCATGCTGCCGGGAGACCACGACCTCCTTCGCCGGCCAACCGGCCTCCCGCCAGTACCGCCGGGCCAGCTTCACCGCGGTGTCGATCGAGTCCGATCCGCCTGAGGTGAAGAAGATTTTGCTGCCGGCCACCGGGGCGATGCCGGCGAGCCGCTCGGCCAGCGCGACGGTGGTGTCGACCGCGTAGTCGCCGAAGGTCGAATAGGCCGCGAGCCGGCGGATCTAGTCGGCGACGGCCGCCGCGATCTCGTCCCGGCCGTGCCCGACGTTGGCGAACCACAGGCCGGCGGTCGCGTCGAGAAGGCGGTTTCCTGACGCGTCCCAGACATAGGCGCCCTCGCCCCGACTGACGACGAACTCACCGTCCCGGTCGATGGCGCCCATGTTCGCGAACCCGTGCCACAGCGCACCCATACCCGTGCCCCTCGGTACCCGACGTCAGATCCGGGCGCATCCTGCGCCCGCCGCGCACCGACCGTACCGGTCCCATCGGCGAGGTCCCGTGCGGGTCACTGCGACCGGGTACCAGTGGGGGAGCAATCCACCCCCGTCAACGAGACTGAAGTGACCGCCGTCGGGTGCCGCTCTGTTGGCCGCCGAGTCGATCGGCTGGAACATGCCCCCGGCGACAACCGAAGGCAGCAGGTCGGCGGCGCCGCGAGTGACCATGACGGGGTCGTCGCGCCAAGGCCGTCCCATGCCTCGGTGCGGGCGGCCAGGGTGTTGCTGAAGCTATGTCGGGCCAGCGGCTGCTTGCGTTGTCGGGTCGGCTGTAGCCAGCGTGCCGATCTGTTGGCGCGCGACTGGCGCCGGGCGTGCACAGCCAGCCGACGAGCCGGCGTGCGGGATCGGTGGCCACACCGATCCCAGGCCGGTCGAAGCCGGTGGGCGACCTCGTCGAAGAGCGGGACGCGGCGGGGATCAAACCAGGCCGGGGCAGGGGTCGGTGGACGCAGGTCGGTGTCGACCAGCACGCGTCCTCACCGACGCTCGACGCCCCAGGTCGTTGGATACCTGTCCGAACTGTACGGACGAGCCGTATCATTGCCGTGGTTCAGGATCGATGACAGCGGGGCCGGGGGAGGATTCACTCGTGACGCTGACGCCCGATACCAACGTGGACGTGATCGAGCGGCAGTCGGAGACGCCGTACTACCAACAGCTGTCGGACTTGCTGGAGCGTCGGCTGGCCTCTGGCCAGATCGTGGCGGATGCGCGGCTGCCGAGCGAGAACGCGCTGTGCAAGGAGTTCGGGGTGTCCCGAGCGACGGTGCGCCAGGCGTTGCAACTGCTGGAATCCCGTGGCCTGGTGTACCGGGTGCCGAACCGTGGCGTCTTCGCCGGTGACCGTGGGGCTGAGCACGGCTGGCTGATCCAGGGCAGACAGGGATTCCTGGAGAACGCGATCACCCATCAGAACCGTTCGGTGACCACCCGGGTGATCCGCTCCGGGTACGCGGTACTCCCGGCGATCGTCTGCCGGGAACTGCGACTACCGGAGGGCACCGAGGGTTTCCAGCTGGTTCGGGTGCGGTTTCTGGACGGCTCGCCGGCCGTCTTCAGTATCAACTACATCCCGCCGTCGGTTGCCGGCTTCGTGGCCCGGGCCGCCGACGTGCTGGCCGGTTCGGCGTCGCTGAGTGACCTACTGACCCGGTCCGGGTACCCGCTGGCCGGGGCCTACCGGTCCATCCGTGCGGTACCCCCGACCGCGGAGATCGCCAACGCCCTGGGTATCAGGAAGACCACGCCGATACTGCAGGTCCGATCCACCTCCTGGAGCTCCGGCGGCCTACGCTACGACGTGTACGAGACGTATGTGCGGACCGATGTCGTGCCTTTGGAGGTCAACGTCAGCGCCGTCGACCGGGGCGGCCGCTGACCACCGACCGAGGGTGATCCGGAAGGCGGTTGGTCCAGCCGACCGAAGATCGCGCCCCCCAGACACCGCAGCGCCGCCGCCGCGATCATCCCCTCCGGAGTGCCACCCACCCCGAACAGCAGATCCACACCGGTGTCGATGGCGTCCTCGGACGCGGCCATGAACGCGTCGGCCACGTCATCGTCCGGCAGGAACTTGATCCGCGCCCCGGCTTGCCTGATCGGGGCCACCAGCCCGTCGTGCCTGGGCCGGCCACCAGAGTGGTGCCGTCCACCGCGGCGGCGTCCACCTGGTTCATGTCGCCCCGGCCCAGTACCGGCCCGATGCCATCGCGGCCGCCTCGGTCGCCCGGATCAACTCGACGGCGAGGTTCCGGTCGGGCGCCCGCCGGCGGGTGGCAGATCGGGGGCTGCTGTCAGTATCGGAGATTCCTTGGTGGTCGAGGGCGGCATCGTCAAACACCTTGCCGATGCCGTCGATGTCGGTTGAGCAGGATCAGTCGTTCGTCCTCGGAAAGCCCTCCCCAGATCCCGTACGGCTCCTGAAGGTCGAGGGCCTGCTGTCGGCAGGCGTCGATGACCGGGCAGCCGGCGCAGATCTGCTTGGCTCGTTGAATGCGGGCTTGCCGCTCCAGGCCGCGCTCGTTGGTGGGGTGGAAGAAGTACGAGCTGGACATGCCGCGGCAGGCCGCGTGCAGTTGCCATGCCCATGCCTCACTGATCGGTATCGGCAGACGCCGGCAGACCATCTGCTGCTCCTGTCGGGATTCGTGATCGGCGCATTTCGATGACGCGACGGCTCAATCGCTGTGACCGAGTCGATGCACTCTGATGAATGACCGCCAAGGCCTGCCCGCGTCTCTTGGCGGCATCCCGCAGCCGGTGGTAGACCACCTCGTGCTCGGCATGGTCGCCATGCGAGAAGTTCATCCGGGCGACGTTCATGCCCGCCTCCAGCAGGGCGGCGACGGCCTCCTCCGAGGAGGTGGCGGGACCCAGCGTGCAGACGATCTTCGCGCGGCGGGTCATCAGGCGGTGACCTGGACCTTGATCGGGTGGGGGCTCTGGATCGCGCTGCGGCCATCCGCGACAGCCGCACGCAGTGGTTGGGTCATTCCACTCTTCTCCAAGAGGTCATGGTGATGGAATCGGTGTGCCCAGGTGGACACTCACGACAAGTGGGGATCCCGGCGCGGCCGCAAACGTCGGCAGTAGTCGGATCAGCCGAGGGTGGGTGCCACCGCGTGATACCCCATTGCCGCCTTCGCGGAGATGTGTTGCTCGCGGATCTGCGCCTCGAGCGCCGCCTTGGGGAGCTCCACCGCCGTCACCCTCCAGGCGGGAAAAGCTCCCGTAAGGGCGGAGATGGCCTGCATGGCAGCACCTTTGGTGACGTACTCGTCGAAGTCGGGAACGACGACGGGAACGTCGACCAGCTGCGGAAGAATCTTCTGAATTGCCGGGCTCTTCGCGGCGCCACCGATGAGCAGTAACCTCTTGGTGGGGATCCCACACGCCTTGAGTGCATCGAGCATGACCACCTGGCTGACCAGGGTGCCCTCGACGACGGCACGTGCGAAGTTCGGGCGGGTGAAGTTGGTCATCGAGGCCTGTAACAGGGAGCCGCGTGCGTGCGGGAGGTCCGGGGTTCGCTCTCCCTGAAAGTACGGGAGCAGGGTCAGGCCGTCCGCGCCGGGCGGTGCGTGTAGCGCCAGCTCGGACAGTTCCGTGTGGGTGCATCCCAGGAGTGCGGCGCCGAGATCGAGGTTGCGCGCGGCGTTCAGCGTGGCGACGAGCGGAAGATGTTCACCGGTCGCGTCCGCGTAGTTGCAGACGTACCCGGCGTGATCGTGCACGGATGTCTTTGACCGGGCGTACACCACGCCGGAGGTGCCGAGGGACAGCACCGTATCGCCCTCAGCCAGACCGAGCGCGAGTGCCGCCGCAGCGTTGTCGCCGCTGCCGATGCCGACCGGGATGCCGGCGGGAACGCCGGGGATGCCTGCTCCGGTGACGCCGGCGCGTTCGAGTGGCGCAAGGACTCGCGGCAGGTGTGCGTGGTGGCCGAATGCGTGCTCGAAGAGGTCGTGGCAGTACTCACCGGTGTCAGGGGACCAATAGCCGGTGCCACTGGCCTCGGACCGATCGGTGATCAGCTCGTCGAGATCGTCCTGCTGGGCCCCGAAGCCTCGCAGCCGCCAGGTAAGCCAGTCGTGCACCACCGCGACCGCGGCGGTGCGTCGGGCGGACCGCGGGTCCACATCACGCAACCACCGCACCTTGGTCACGGTGTCGGACAGCGTGAGCGGCAGCCCGGTGCGTCGGATCCATTCGTCCCGTCCGACCTCGGCGTTGAGGTCGACCATGTGCCGGTGTGACCCGGTGTCGTTCCACAGCGGGGAGTCGCAGACGACCTCACCCGCCGGTCCGAGGAAGATCGGCGTGTGCTGCTGTCCGCTCACCGAGATGGCTTCGACGTCGTGAAGTTCCCCGGCTCGGCTCACTGCGGCGACCAGGGCCGTCCACCAGACCTCAGGATCCACGATCGTCTGCGGTGGATGGGATGCCTTGCCTTCGCGGACCGGTACGCCGGTGGCCAGGTCGCGCACGGTCACCTTGCAGCCCTGAGTGGATGAGTCGATCCCCGCCACGAGGGTCATGTGTCTGCTCCCGCCAGTTCGGTGGCTCCTGTCCGGACCGGGCGATGTTCATACCGGACGGTCATCTCGGGACGTCCTTGAG
Organism: uncultured Actinomycetes bacterium; assembly: GCA_964476495.1. Classification (GTDB taxonomy): domain Bacteria; phylum Actinomycetota; class Actinomycetes; order Mycobacteriales; family Nakamurellaceae; genus Nakamurella. Next base: position 17,256 of record CAYZBB010000092.1, read on the forward strand.
GTACTCCCATCGAGCGGCGTTCTTCCGGTACCACTGGCTCAGCGCATCGGCTCCCCTGTCGTTGACGAAAACATCTCTGGGCCGGCAACTTTCCCAGGCCACCGACGTACTGGAGGCAAGGGCCTGGGCGCCTCTGGAGACGACCTCCCCGGAATTCGACACGCTCAACGGCGTGCGCAGCACATCGGCTTTGAGCTGCAGCCAGAGATCGTTCCTGCTGGCCGGGCCGATCACCTTCATCGCGCCGACCGGTGTGCGGAACAGGTCCATGACATCGCGGAACTCCAGCGCCATGCCGAGGAAGCACCCGAAGACGATGTCCGCCGGGCTCGTGTCCGATGCGACACCGGCGACGACGCCCCGCGCCCACGCATGCTTCGTCGGTGGGGGGCTGCCTCGGAACTGCGGCAGCACGAGAGGTATCCGGGCGAGGTCGATGTCGCCGGACATGTACCGGGCGTACAGATCTCCGATGCAGGCGGACAGTCGTTCGGCGTCCACCCCCAGCATGGCCTGTAGCGTCGCGAAGGCGGAGCCGCCGGTCGGGATCGAGGCGAACAGCGTGAAGTCCGAGCCCTCGCAAGCCAGGCCGTTCGCCAACTTGGACTGCTCCGCATGGTCGTCCAGGGCCGGTGTTTCCCTCAGCACGAGAACACCCTCGGTGGTCCCGGTGGAGTTCAGCAGCTCGCCGACGCGTAGGCCCGCACCGACCCCTCCCACCATGTGGTCGTGCCCGGCGACGTGCACGACGACACGGTCGTCCAGTGCCGCCTCGCGCGCGAACCCGGCGGCGATCGGGGAGCCCTCGGATGCGGCGCGCAACTCGGGGAAGACCGCGACATCGAGACCCAGCAGTGCGCAGATCTCGGCTGACCAGGTGCCGCCGGCCAGATCCAGGGCCATCGTTCGGCTGGCCAGCGAACGCTCCGACCACCGCCGGCCGGTCATCCACGCGGCGAGATACTCGATGACGTTCAGCCATTGCGCGCCGGCGGCCGCATCGCCGGCCGTCGCAACCGCCCAGGCCGCCTTGGACAGCCCGTAGTTGGCGTTCACCGGGATGCCCGTGACCTGGTACACGAGCCGGCGTTCCGCTTCGCCGAGCTTGGCGAGGTAGTCGGCGCCGCGATGGTCGTGCCACAGGATCATCGGCGACACGAGCGTGAGGTCGGGTTGGACCAACCCGCCGGAACTCCCGATCCCCGCGACGGTGATCCTCTCCACGGACGACCGAACGTTGCTGTCCAGACCGCGGAGAAAGTCCAGCACGATCATTTTCAGCTTCGCGATGTCGTAGATCTCCCCCCACTGGTCCGGCATCGCGGGGGTGGGGTGGCGTGTTTCCACCACGGGCTCGCCGCCCGCATCGAACACGCACAGCTTGACGCTGGTCGTTCCGATGTCGATGGTCGCGGTTGGAAGCATGACGGACCCGACTACGCGGCCGCGGGATTCAGGATGCGGATGCGCCGCTCGACGACGTCCGCAACCGCGCCGACGGCGTTCTTCGAAACCCGGATCAGCGAAACCTCATTCGGGTTCGCAGCGTACGCCTCGCCGAAGGTGCGGATCATCGCGTTGCGCAGGTCACTGGCGACATTCACCTTGACGACGTTGAACTCGCTGAGCCGACCGAGCTGCTCGCTCGGCAACCCGGAACCGCCGTGGATCACCAGCGGCGCGCTGCTCGCCTCCCGGACCTTGGTCAACAGGTCGAAGTCGATGCGCGCGTTGGGCGCGTAGCCGTGCACGTTCCCGACCGAGACCGCGAGCATGTCGCAGCGCACCTTCTCGACGAAGTCACCGACCTGATTCGGGTTGGTCCGGCTTTCCTCCTCCGGGCCGTAGTCGTCCTCCTTGCCGCCGATGCTGCCCAGCTCAGCCTCGAGCGCGATGTCGGACGAGCACAACTCGCGCGCCCGGGCAGAGGTGGCGACATTCTCCTTGTAGGGCTCCTCCGAGGCGTCGATCATGATGGAGGTGAATCGCGCAGCGAGCGCCGACTCGACGGCATCGATGGACTTGCCGTGGTCGAGGTGGAGTGCGACCGGCACCTTCGTGTCCGCGAGCCGACGGCTCACCATGTCGTAGATGTACTCGTATCCGGACAGAGCGACATTCGTGGGAGCGACCTGTACGAAGGTGGGGACGCCGACCCGCTCGATCGCCTCGACGATGCCCATCGTCGTTTCCAGGTTGGTGGTGTTGAACGCTCCCGCGACCAACCGCTTCGAGACGCATTCGGAGATGACGTCGAGCCCGCTTACCAAAGCCATTGGCTGTCCCTTTCGATGAAAGATTCGTATGGGCGCTCCGGCGGTGCCGGGCGCCGAAAGCCGGCGGCCACAGTGATGACCGCAAGGAAATGCGGATTCGGAAGGCCCGGACACCGGCATTCCCGACAGGCCGAGAAAGGACTACCGGTTGGGGTCCGGTAGTGCGCGTTGAATGACCCATCTTGTACGTACAGTCTGGGCGACATGGTCTGTCATGTCAACCCTTGGGAGAGGTTCCCGCACCAGCTTCTCGACCGTCGTCAACCTGCCCGTTGTCGACCCGTCGCCGGAGGAATCCTGCGTCTGCCCGCAGTCGGCGACGGGGGCCGGCGGGGTTGTCACGTCAGCCGAGTCGAACTCAGCCGCCGATGCCCGAGGTTCATTCGCGTTGCGGCGACTTGTGCCTCTTCCCTCCCATCCGTTCGACTGGTACGGTCCAATCCGATTATACGGTCTGTATAGACCAACTAGACAAGCTGGACGCAAAGGAGCACCATGTCGAGCCCAAGTCACATCGGAGAACCTGAACGGCAGGGCCTGATCGAAAAGATGGGTCTGCCGCGCCCACTCGTCTGGGGCTTCGTCGGCCTGTTGTTGTTCATGGTCGGCGACGGCGTCGAGTCCGGCTACATTGCCCCGTTCCTGGTCGACCACGGTGCCGGCACGGAGACCAACGCGGGTCTGATCATCACCGTGTACGGACTCTTCGTCACCGTCGGCTCCTGGTCCGCCGGCGCCCTCTCCGACGTCTGGGGTCCGCGCCGCGTGATGTGGATCGGCCTCATCGCGTGGGGCATCCTCGAGGTGCTGTTCCTCGCCGTTGCGATCCCGTCCCAGAACATGACCATCCTGATGGTGATCTACGGGCTCAGGGGCTGTATGTACCCGCTGTTCGCGTACGGCTTCCTCGTCTGGGTTCTGGCGGCGAGCCCCGCTCATCGGCTCGGCTCGGCGGTCGGCTGGTTCTACTTCGGCTTCACCGGCGGGTTGCCCACCCTCGGCGGGCTCGTGGCCGCCGGTTCGGTGCCGTTCCTGGGTGAGTACAACACTCTCTGGGTCTCGCTCGTCCTCGTCATCACGGGCGGTCTGTGCGCGCTCATCGGTCTCCGCGGCGCCAAGGGCGGCGGCCGGCTCGCTCCGCCCGAGGTCACGCTAGGAAAGAGCCTCGCCAGCGGTGTCGCGATCGCCTTCAAGAAGCCCAACATCGGCCTCGGCTGCCTCGTGCGGATCGTCAACACCGCGCCGCAGTTCGGCTCGTTCGTGTTCTTTCCGACCGTTTTCGCCGTCCAGTTGGGCTTTGGGGTTTCGGGCTGGCTGAACCTGGTTTTCGTCATGGGCGGCGCAAACGTCTTCGCGAACCTGTTTTTCGGCGTGTTGTCCGACAAGCTGGGCTGGCACCGCACGCTCCGGTGGTTCGGCTGCTTCGGCTGCGCGATCACCATTGCGGCCTTCTACTTCGTGCCCCTGTGGACGCACAACTACGCCCTCGCGATCCTGGTCGCCGGCCTCTACGGCGTCACGCTGGCCGCCTACACACCGATCTCGGTACTGGTGTCGCTGATGGCACCCGGGCAGAAGGGCAGCGCGATCGCGGTCCTGAACCTCGGTGCCGGCGCCGCCGTCTTCGTCGGTCCACTCATCGCGACGATCTTCCTGGTGCCCCTCGGCGCCGGCGGCGTCGTGCTCATCTTCTCGGCGCTCTATGTGCTGGCAGGGCTCTCGGTCCGCTGGCTGACGATCCCCGAGGAGTCCAAGCACGCCGTCGAAGCGCACGCATCGCTGCAGGACCTGGTTGAGCACCCCGACGAGGTCGAGCACGAGTTCGAGGTCGTGCATGAGGCCGAGGTTGCGCACGGCGAGAAGCACCACGGCGGCGGACTCCCGACATAGCCGATGCATCAACCGCTGCTGTCCGCGGTCCGAAAGGGATGGGCCTGTGCCTCTGGTCAGCGGGCCCGACCCAGCGGCGCGGCGCCGCCCTTGAGTTCGCTCACCCCTTGGGAGACCCGTGACCTGGACGCGCTGGGGCCCCGACCACCGCGGCGATCCCGCCGTGCCCCGGAGAGCGGGCCTCGGCGCCTATCAGCAGGCGCTGCTGACACTCGTCCAGATGCGGCGGCAGCGTGGCGAACTTCGCCCGCAACCCCTCCACCCCATCCGCATCGATCGCCGGTACCCCATTGATCGCAGATCAATCAGGACTTGGAAGCTGTTATTTATCGGCGCGTCCCAAGGCAGCGGTTACATTGACCTCGAGCGGCACAGTATCGGTGAGCACCCATGTCTCGTAAAAGTCGAATCGTCGGCCGCTCTGGTCCCAGGACAGGGACCGAACCCGCAGGACGGGATGGCCCGTCGCGACCTTCAGGTGGTGGGCAACATCCGTGGGTGCGCCGAGCGCATGAATGACGCGATGCGCCCCATCGGTGACCAAGCCGGCCTTGCGTAATATGTTGTTAACGGAGGTTGACCCATTGAGCACATCGGATGCTGCGGCAACTGCCGCGCCGGCATCGTTGGGAAACCAGTTCTTGCTGAACAATGCGATTTGGCCGTCAAGCGAGCGCACGCGCTCGAGGACGAAGACCTCTTCGTCGGCCGAGAGGTGGAGTTCGTCAGCAACGTGGCGGGGTGGTACCGCGAAGCCCGCCCCAACGACCGTGGTCTCGATGCCGGTGCGGCCGTGCCGTATCTGGGACTCGAGGAAGCCTTCGGTGTCCTGCACGATCCATCCCGAGGACGGCTCGGGTGTCGCCGCGAACACCCCACGACGAGCGACGCGGTGGGCGTATCCATCGGACTCCAGCTTCGACAGGGTCTGTCGCACGGTCGCACGTGCCAGTCCGAACTGCCGGCAGAGCTCCAACTCGCTGGGAAGGCGCTCATCAAGGGGGAATTCACCGCTGAGGATGCGAGCCTTGAGGATGTCGTAAAGCTGCTCGTAGTAGGGCACCGGCGATGCCCGTTCGATCGTCTGCGTCACGCCATCCTCCTATTCTCGCCATCGTAGCGTGTGGGTCCGTACGGACCCGTCAGATCGGAGGAATCGCCTGATACGCATTGTCTAGACACACTAGACGTGATGGACACCATCGACTATCGTGAAGCCGATGCCGATGTGCGGCGTTACTCCTCCAGTCAGCGATGCCTAGAGTTTGGAGTCGTGAAGTGACCAAGACCATGCGTGCCGCAGTTGCCGATGGGCGAGGCGGCATCGAGATTCGTGACGTGCCTGTGCCGCGCGCTGTCGAAGGATGGGTAGTGATTGCACCCGTGGGCACTGGTGTGTGCGGCACAGACCTCCATCTGGTTTCCGGTGACTATCCCCACGGGCGGTTCCCGGTCGTGCCGGGCCATGAATTCGCCGGCTACATCACGGAAGTGGGGGCCGGTGTGAGCGGCTTCGCCGAAGGCGATTACGTCGGGGTGAACCCGAACATCTCGTGCGGGAAGTGTCGGTGGTGTCTGCGCAGCGCCACCAACATGTGTGACGACATCATTCCGGTCGGCGTTGCGATCGACGGTTCGGTCGCCGAGTTCGTGGCGGTACCCCAGAACATCGTGTTCCGCTTGAATTCGGTGATTGAGCACCAAACCGCACCTCTTATCGAACCATTCGCCTGCGTCCTGCACGCATTGGAGCGCGTGCCCGACTGGCGCGACCAGGAGATGGTCATCTTCGGCGCGGGTTCCATCGGTCTTATGGCGGTGATCCTCGGGCGTGCCGAGAAGGCCGCCGGTGTCAGCGTCGTCGAGCTCAACCCGAGTCGACGCCAGGCCGCACTCGAGCTGGGTGCCCAGCAGGCCGTGACCTCGGTCGACGAGCTGTCGGTCGCAGAATTCGATCTCGCGATCGACGCCACTGGCCATCCGGCCGCGATCGGGGCAGCGATTGGCGTGCTGCGCACACATGGTCGGCTCGTCCAGATGGGCGTCGCCTCACCTGAAGCCTCCGTCGCGCTCAGCCCATACGATGTGTTTGCGAAGGAGCTCAGCATCATCGGGTCGAATTCGCTCGCGGAGAAGTACGCAGCGTCGGCTGAACGGATGGTGGATCTGCAGGGCGAACTTGGTGGCCTCGTCACAGCGACCTTTTCGCTGGAGGACTACGCGCAGGCTCTTGACGCCGCGACTCGCCCGGACCAGATCAAGGTGCAGGTCGTCCCGTGAGCGTGGTTGCGCGCACCGCCGAGCCCGAGGCGCTCTACCGGCATCCTGATCGGAACCTGGGGCTGGAACTGGTGCGCGCGACCGAGGCCGCCGCAATCCGGTCGTCTCCGTTCATCGGACGCGGGGACAAGAATGGGGCCGATGGGGCCGCGGTCGATGCGATGCGGGCATTCCTCGGCACGGTCGATGTCGATGGTTTGGTCGTCATCGGTGAGGGGGAGAAGGACAGCGCCCCGATGCTCTACAACGGCGAACGCGTTGGCACCGGACGCGGGCCGTCATGCGACATCGCGGTCGACCCGATCGATGGCACGTCACTGACGGCCAACGGTCGGCGCAACGCGATCTCGATGATCGCCGCTGCCGATCGAGGATCGATGCTCGATGCCTCAAGTGTGTTCTACATGGAAAAGCTCGTAGCCGGTCCCGAAGCGGTCGGCGTCCTCGATATTCGGTTGCCGATCGGCGAGAACATCGCCGCGCTGGCGAAGGCCCTCGGCAAGAGCCGGAGCGAGATTCATGTCGGAGTGCTCGACCGGTCGCGGCATGAGGGGCTCATCGGGGAGATCCGAGCGGCCGGGGCAGCTACCCGGCTGCTGCTCGACGGCGACGTTGCCGGCGGGATCGTGGCGGCGTCGGCGGACGACAGCGTGGACCTCTGCGCCGGTATCGGTGGCAGTCCCGAGGGTGTGGCCACCGCGTGCGCAGTGAAGGCCCTGGACGGGTTCATCCAGACCCGCCTCGCGCCCCGGAACGACGACGAACGACAACGTGGATTGGATGCTGGCCTCAAGTTCGACCATGTCTACGGGGCAGACGAACTTGTCGCGGGCGACAACACCCTGTTCGTCGCCACCGGCGTCACCGACGGCAATCTGGTGCGGGGAGTCCGTCGCCGTGGGCGGATCATCCAGACCGAGAGCATCGTGCTGCGCTCACACTCGGGCACCATCCGACGTATTGCCGCCGACCACTTGGCGCGGAAATGGCTCGGCGACGTATCGCGTGACTGAACGCTCGTTCTCGCAGTGGGGGACAGCGTGTCGAAGGCGATGATCTTGGTCCAATCGGTCCGATGGGGTCGTCTGCGGCGAATGCGGTCATCCTGGCCGAATTGCGCTGACCGCGGCCCGTTGATATCGCCGAGCCAGGAAGGTGTTTTGACCCGTGGATCACTCGCAGCTGCGGCTCCCTTTGGTCGAGTTCTGGGATTGGCGACGTCACGCCTCCTGCCTCGGATTGAGTGTCGAGCTATTCTTTCATCCGCCCGGCGAACGAAGGCATCGGCGTCAGGAACGAATCGACCGGGCCAAGCAGATTTGCGACAGGTGTCTGTACCGTAGCGGCCGAGTGCGGACACCATGCGCTGACAGTACGTGAGCCGTATGGGATCTGGGGTGGATTATCCGAGGACGAGCGACGGACCATTCCTCAGGCGCATCCATGCGGTGGCGACCTTCACAGCGATTCTCAACCTTTAGTCCACCCTTGAGGCGAGGACCACATTATGAACCAGACTGATTCAGCACAGGTCGTCCCACCGACCGGACGCCATCGGGTGGTTGTGGTCGGCGGCGGGTTCGGCGGGTTGAATGCGACCCGCTATCTCA
>CAYZBB010000093.1:0-24579 GCA_964476495.1 uncultured Actinomycetes bacterium
GGCATTCCGGCGTGGCCAACATCAAGTCCCAGATCAAGCGCAACCGCACCAACGAGATTGCGCGGCAGCGCAACAAGTCGGTCAAGTCGTCGCTCAAGACGGCAGTGCGCAAGGTGCGGACCGCGGCCGAGGCCGGGGACAAGGCGACCGCCGAGGTCGAGCTGAGGGCCGCCTGCCGCAGCCTTGACAAGGCCGCGTCGAAGGGCATCATCCACGCCAATCAGGCGGCGAACCGCAAGTCCGCGTTGTCGCATCTGGTGAACAAGATCTGACAACCCGATCTGGACGCGGGTGACCGGACCCGGTCACCCGCACTGTGGCACTGTCGTGTCATCGGCGCCGTCGTGCCGCCACCAGATCGATCACGGCCTTCTCCAGCGCGTACTCCGGGTCCACGGCGACACCCTTCACCGCGGCGTTCAACTTTGCCACGATCGCCATCCCGTCTGCGAGTCCGTCGGACGACCATCCGCGGGCCATGCCTCGGGCGCGGTCGACCTTCCACGGCGGCATTCCCAGCTGGGACGCCATCGCGTAGGAGTTGGCGCCCTTGGCTCCCGTGACCCTGGCGACGGTCCGAACCCCGTCCGCCAGCGCATCGGCGATCAGCACCGGTGCGACGCCGACGCCCAGCGCCCACCGCAACGACTCGAGGGCACCGGACAGATCACCGGACATCGCCGCGTTGGACACGGTGAACCCGCTGACCTCCGCTCGGCCTCGGTGGTACCGGTGGACCGCCTGCTCGTCGACCGTGCCGCCGGTGTCGGCGACCAACTGGTCGGCCGCCGACGCCAGCTCCCGCAGGTCGGAACCGACCGCCTCGACCAGGGCGGTCACCGCCGCCGGGTTCGTCCGCCCTCCCGCCCGGCGGATCTCGGTCCGGACGAAGTCGATCCGCTCATTCAGCCTGGTGATCCTGTTGCAGGTGATGACGGTCGCGCCTGCTTTGGTCAGCGCATCGACGACGGCCTTGTTCCTGGCCCCACCGGGGTGCTGGACCACCAGCCACACGCCCTCGACGGGGTCCGCCGTATAGCCGGTCAGCGCGGTCGCCAGTTCCTTGGACGCCTCGTGCGCGCCGCGGAGCACCACCAGCCTCGGCTCGGCGAACAGGCTGGGAGCGACCAGGTCGGAGAACTCGCCGGCGGTCAGCCCGGCTGCCGTGCCGTCCCGTCGCTCCACCCCGGGGTCGGCCCTGCGGGCCGCGGCCGCGGCCCGGGCGATGGCCCGGTCGACGAGCAGTGGCTCGTCGCCGGTGACCAGGACGAGCGGGGTGAGCGCACCCACCGGTGCACCGCCCGCTTCTGCCATGCCCGACATGGTGCCAGGCGGCCACGACGGTGCGGTCGGTCGCTGCGCCGGGCGGGTCCGCGCGCATACGTTACGATGGCCCGACAACCGAATAACCCACTCATCCAGAGGGGCAGAGGGACACGGCCCGACGAAGCCCCGGCAACCACTGCCGATGATCATTTCTCGTGACCGTTCGCGTACCGCGCGGTTTCCCGGGAGGCCGATCGACAGCAGGTGCCACGTCCGTCCCGCCTACGGCGGGGAAGATGAGCAGAAAGGCCTCGTCATGACGTCTGTGCTGTCCACGCCCGAAACTGACGTTCCCACCGTGGATCTCGGCCCGGCTGTGGCGTTGTCCTGTCGCGAGTGCGGCAACCGCGTCGACCTCGGCCCGTACTACGCGTGTACCGAGTGCTTCGGTCCGCTCGAGGTCGCCTACGAGTTCGCCCTGCGCGGCGACGCGTTGCGACAGCGGATCGAGGCCGGACCGTCCAGCATCTGGCGGTACGCGTCCCTGCTGCCCGTGCCGGCCGTCGTCGCCGACACCCCGAATATGAACCCCGGCAACACCAAGCTCGTCCGCGCCGACAACCTGGCCAAGGAGCTCGGCATGAAGCGGCTGTGGATCAAGGACGACACCGGCAATCCCACCCATTCGTTCAAGGATCGGGTCGTCGCGGTCGCGCTGGCCGCCGCCCGCGAGCTCGGCTTCACGGTGCTGGCCTGCCCCAGCACGGGCAACCTGGCCAACGCCGTAGCGGCGGCTGCGGCTCGGGCGGGTATCCGCTCCGTGGTGATGATCCCGTCCAACCTGGAACAGCAGAAGATCCTGACCACCGCCGCCTACGGTGGCACGCTGGTCGCGGTAGACGGCACCTATGACGACATCAACCGGCTGGCCGGCGAGATCGCGGCCGAGCAGGAGGACTGGGCGTTCGTCAACGTCAACGTCCGCCCCTATTACGCCGAGGGGTCCAAGACGCTGGGCTTCGAGGTCGCGGAGCAGCTCGGCTGGCGGCTGCCCGAGCAGGTGGTCATCCCCATCGCTTCCGGGGCGCAGCTGGTCAAGGTCGACAAGGGCTTCACCGAACTGATCGAACTGGGCCTGGTCGAGGGCACCCCGTACAAGGTCTTCGGCGCACAGGCCACCGGCTGCTCCCCCGTATCCGAGGCGTTCAAGAAGGGCTGGGACGTCGTCAAGCCGGTCCGGCCCGACACCATCGCCAAATCCCTGGCGATCGGGAACCCGGCCGACGGCCCGTACGTGCTGGACGTCACGCGCCGGACCGGCGGTGCCGTCGAGGATGTCAGCGACGAGGAGGTCATCGACGGCATCAAGCTGTTGGCCCGCACCGAGGGCATCTTCGCCGAGACCGCCGGCGGAGTCACCGTCGCCACGCTGCGCAAGCTGCTGGCCAACGGCCTGCTCGACCCGGAGGCCGAGACCGTCGTGTTCAACACCGGCGACGGGCTCAAGACCCTCGACGCGATCGCCGGGGAGGTCGGGCCGACGGCCACCATCAAGCCGACCCTGGACGCGTTCGAGGCCGCCCGGCTCATCTGACGGGTGGACCCGGTGGCGACCGGTCAGCTGGTGCGCAGCGCCGAGACCGGATGCGCCGCGGTCTCGGAGTCGTGGATGTCGATGCCGAACAGCGTGTGCAGGGCCTGGACGTAGCCGGCCCCGTCGCCGGCGCGTGCCAGTTCCTGTGCGCGCAGGGTCGGCGTGTGCAGCAGCGCCTGGGTGACCCGGTGCAGTGCGCGCTCCACGTCCGTGGCCACGTCCGCCGGGTACTTCGCGCGCAGCCGCGCCATTTCCTTCTCCACCGTCCCCGACACGTGCTGGCGCAGCGCGACCACCGCAGGATCCAGCCGCCGGATCGCCAGCCGCTCCTCGAACGCCGCGACCCCGGCGATGACGATGTCCTGGGCCGCCACCACCGCCTCCAGGTGACCCGGACCGGCCTCGTCCTGCACCGATCGCAGATCCACCACCCGCACACCCGGCACCAGCCGCGCCGGCGCGGCGACGTGCGGATGCAGCGCCAGGTCGATGATCGGCAGCGGCGCCCGGCGCCGCGCCACCACTGCGGCCAGCATCGGCTCGTCGAGCATGCCGGCCGACTGACCGCTGCACGCCACCACCAGGTCCACCTCGGACATGGCCCCTACCAATGCCTGAGCACCCACCGGCACGGCGCCATGGCGCTGTGCGAACGCGTCCGCGCGACCGCTGGGCGAGTGCACCAGCAGCCGCTGGCAGCCGCGGGTGCGCAGCTCCGCGGCCACCACTCGGGCGTACGCGCCGGTGCCGATGATCAGCGCAGATCCGGGAACCGAGCCGGTGCGACCGACCGCGGCGATGTCCAGCGCGACCGAGGCGACCGACCGGCCGGCGGCACCCAGCCCGGTCTCCGTGGCCACCTGCTTGGCGACCCGGGCGGCACTCTGGAACAGCTGGTTGATCGCCGGCGACGCGGTGCCGGCCGCCTGCGACTCCCGAAGCGCGCGGGCGATCTGCCCGGCGATCTCCGCCTCCCCGACCACCATCGAGTCCAGTCCGGAGGCCACGGTGAACAGGTGTGCGACTGCGGGGGCGCCCACACGGACCTTGAGCATGCCGCTGACCTCGTCCGCGCTCAACCCGGTCACCGCCGCGAGCTGGCCGGCAACACCGTCGATCGCGTCGTGGAATCGCGCGGCGTCCACGTAGATTTCCAGACGATTGCAGGTCGACACCACAACCGCGCCGTCGATCGGCACCTCCGGTCGCAGGGTCAATTCGCCGACTGCCCGGTGCAGCAGCGTCGGGTGGATGGCGAGCCGGTCCAACTGCGTCAGCTCTAGGTCGTGATGGCTGGCGCCAAGAACCATGAGCATGACGCGGGATGGTACCGGTGTGATCGGGTTCGACGATACGAAGGCAAGCCTCACCTAGCCCATGACTATCACCCTGACCTGCGGTTTCCTCGGTCGGACGGTGCCGGCCGGGGTGTCGTAGGAGGGCCTGACGGCACCGCCGGCCCGCAGCGGCAGCGCGGGGTGACACGATGGAGCCGACATGACTGTGACCCCCTCCGCGACCCCGCCTGCGGTCCCTGCCGCCCCCGTGACCGGGCTGCCCCCGACCCACCCGCTGGTCGACGGCCGCACAACGCACGCGCCCCTGGTCGCGGCGTACCGGGGGCGGCAGCCGTCGCGACGACCGGTCTGGTTCATGAGACAGGCCGGCCGGTCCTTGCCCGAGTACCGGCAGGTGCGGGGCGGCATCGGCATGCTCGAGTCCTGCCTGATGCCCGATCTGGCCGCCGAGATCACCCTGCAGCCGGTGCGCCGGCACGGAGTGGACGCGGCCATCCTGTTCAGCGACATCGTCGTGCCCATCAAGCTGGCCGGCGTTGATGTGGCGATCGTCGCCGGCACCGGGCCCGTCGTCGGACGACCGGTCCGGACCGCGGCGGAGGTCGCCGCGCTGCCGGCGCCGGATCCGCAGGCCTTGGCCCCGGTCACCGCCGAGGTGGCGACCGTGGTGGCCGAACTCGGCCGGACCCCGCTGATCGGGTTCGCCGGTGCGCCGTTCACCCTCGCGTCCTACCTCGTCGAGGGCGGCCCCAGCCGTGACCACCGCCGTACGCGAACGCTCATGCACGCCGCGCCCGAGGTCTGGCACGCGCTCGCGGCCTGGGCAGCAACGGTGACCGGCGCGTTCCTGCGGACCCAGGTACTGGCCGGGGCGTCGGCGGTGCAGGTGTTCGACTCGTGGGCGGGAGCGCTGAGCCTGCCCGACTACCGGCAATTCGTCGCGCCGCATTCGGCATCGGTGTTCGACGCGGTCGCCGACCTGAACGTCCCGCGGGTGCATTTCGGTGTCGGCACCGGCGAGCTGCTCGTGGCGATGCGTGACGTGGGCGCCGACGTCGTCGGAGTCGACCACCGGGTGCCGCTGGACGAGGCCGCGCGGCGACTGGGTGGCCGCACGCCGGTACAGGGCAACATCGACCCCGCCCTGCTGTTCGCCGGGCGGGACGCGCTGCACGCGCACGCCGCCGACGTCGTCCGGCGTGGCGCCGCCGCACCCGGCCATGTGGTCAACCTCGGCCACGGCGTGCCGCCGGACGCGGACCCGGGGGTGCTCACCGAGCTGGTCGAGTTCGTGCACGGCCTGCCGAACGGCGACGGCGGGCGATGAGCACACCTGATGTCGTCGAGGTGGTGGTGCTCGGCGCCGGGGTCGGCGGGCTGGCCGCCGCGCTCGACCTCGCCAGGGCGGGTCTACGGCCACTCGTGCTGGACGCGGCGGCCACGCCGGGCGGGGCGCTGTCCACGCACCGCGTGGGTGGCATCGAGCTGGACGCCGGCGCCGAGTCGTACGCGCTCGCCCGGCCCGCCACCGCCGCCCTGATCGACGAGCTCGGGCTCACCGATCGGGTGCGGTATCCCTCGCCGGTCGGCGCCTGGGTCCGCCACGCCGGCGGCATCGCGCCCCTGCCGGAGACCGCGTTCCTGGGCATTCCGGGACACCCTTGGGCGGCCGACGTGCGTCGGATCATCGGCCTGCCCGGCGCCGTGCGGGCCGCGGCCGACAGGATGCTGCCGGCCCACGGCACCGACGACTCGCTGGGGGCGTTGGTGCGTCACCGAATGGGCGCCCGGGTGCTGCACCGTCTCGTCGAACCGGTCGCCGGCGGCGTCTATGCGGCCGGCCCCGACAGCCTGGACGTCGGCACCGTCGCCCCTGCGTTGCCCGCGGCGCTGCGCCGGGCCGGGTCATTGTCCGGCGCCGTGCGGCTGCTGCGCGGCACCGGTGCGCGGCCGGGTTCGGCGGTCGCGTCGCTGGCCGGCGGGTTGCACACCTTGGTGCCGGAACTGGTCGCGACGGTCGAGGCGGCCGGCGGGACCCTACGCACCCGGGTCCGGGTGGAACGGCTGGTCGGCGACCGGCCGATCGGCACCGACGGCTGGCGCATCGATACCTCGGCCGGTTCCCTCCGGGCCCGCCGGGTGGTGCTCGCCCTGCCCGCCCCCGAATCAGCGCGGTTGCTCGCGGCCGCGATACCCGAGGTCGGCCCGGCCGTGCTGCGCCAACCGGTGAGCCCGGTCGCGCTGGTCACCCTCGTGCTGGACGACCGGCGGCTCGACGCCGCCCCGCGCGGCACCGGAGTGCTCGTGTCGGTCCGGGCGGGCGGCGCACGGGCCAAAGCGCTCACCCACGCGACAGTGAAGTGGCCCTGGTTGGCCCGGGTCGCCGGACCAGGTAGGCACGTGTTGCGGCTGTCATATCACCGGCCCACCCACCCTGGTCCGCCCACACACCCTGGTCCGGGCCCGGCGAGCAGCATTCCGCCGGACGACCCGCTGCCCGGCATCGCCTTGGCCGACGCTTCCGATCTGCTGGGCGTGCGGCTGGACCCCGGCTCGGTGGTGGACTCCGCGACCGTCCGGTGGGATTCCGCGCTGCCGGTCCCCCGGCCCGGTCACGCCGCGGCCGTCACCGCGTTGCGCACAGCGATCGCCGCGGACGGGTTGAGCATCGTGGGCTCCGCGGTCTCGGGCACGGGCCTGGGCGCGGTCATCGACGACGCCCGGCGACAGGCCGGTGCGCTGGCCGATGTGGTCGGTTCAACGTCGGGCGGTGACCCGCACCGGCCATCGAGTGGGGGAGTATGAACGGGTGAGCGACCAGACGCACCCCCGACCGGAGGCCGCGGAAGAGCGGCCGGCCCGCAGCCGACCGACGGCGCGGCAGATCAACGACCAGATCATGTACACCGCGTACGCGGTGTACGCGCGGGCCGGCGACCTGGACGCGCCGGTGGAGAAGGCCACCGCCGAACTCGCGGAACTGACCTCCGACCTGGCCGAGCGCGGGGTCATCGTCCGCGGCCTCTACGACGTCTCCGGGATGCGCGCCGATGCGGACGTCATGGTGTGGTGGTACGCGCCGACGGCCGAGCAGCTGCAGGCGTCCGCGCGGTCGCTGCGGCGGACCAGCGTCGGCCGCAGCCTGTCGCCGTTCTGGTCGGCGATGGGCCTGCACCGGCCGGCCGAGTTCAACAAGGGCCACATACCTGCGTTCCTGGCCGGCGCTCCGGCGAAGAACTGGGCGACCGTATATCCATTCGTCCGCTCCTACGAGTGGTACCTGCTGCCCGACGCCGAGCGCCGCGGCCTGCTCGTCGAGCACGGGATGATGGGCCGTGAGTACGACCAGGTGCTGTCCAACACGGTCGCCGCTTTCGCTCTCGGCGACTACGAATGGCTGCTCGCCCTCGAGGCGGACGAATTGCACGACACCGTCGACCTGATGCGGCATCTGCGCGCCTCCGGGGCCAGACGACATGTGCGCGAAGAGGTTCCGTTCTTCAGTGGCCGGCGGGTTGACGAGGCCGGGGTGGTCGAGGTCCTGCGATGACCACCACCGCACCCGATGTGACCGTGGCACCGGATCCGGCGCGGGCCGGGTACGACGCGGTGCTGCTCGCCGGGTTCGGTGGCCCGGAGGGCCCGGACGACGTGATGCCGTTCCTGCGCAACGTCACCCGCGGACGCGGCATCCCCGATGAGCGCCTCGAAGAGGTGTCCCACCACTACCGTGCCCTCGGCGGCCGCTCCCCCATCAACGAGCAGAATCGCCTGCTGCGCGACGCACTCCAGGCCGAGCTCGACCTGCCGGTGCTGTGGGGGAACCGGAACTGGGCGCCGTACCTGGCCGACGTCGTCCGTGAGGCGCACGCTTCCGGTTTGGTGCGGCTGCTCGGGGTGGCCACGTCGGCGTACTCGTCGTACTCCTCCTGCCGGCAGTACCGGGAGGACTTCGGGATGGCCTTACAGTCCACCGATCTCGTCGGGAACGTGCGGGTCGACAAGGTCCGCCCCTACTTCGATCTGCCCGGGTTCCGGGCGCCCTTCGTCGAGGGCACGCTGCAGGCGGTTCGGGCGGCGAACGCTGCGGGTGTTCCGGTGGACCGGTTGCAGATCGTGTTCACCACCCACTCCATCCCGACCACCATGGCCGACACCTCCGGGTCGGCCAGCCTCCGCGAGCACGGCGGAGGCGGCGCCTACGTCGCCCAGCATCTGGCCGTGGCCGCCGCGGTCATCGACGAGGTGGCCGCTGCGGTCGGCTCGATTCCGGCCTGGCAGCTGGCATACCAGTCCCGATCCGGTCCGCCCTCGATGCCGTGGCTGGAGCCGGATGTCAACGATGTCATCGTCGCACTCGCCGGCCGTGGCACGCGCGGAGTGATCGTGGTGCCGATCGGCTTCGTCTCCGATCATGTCGAGGTCATCTGGGACCTGGACCGGGAGGCTCGGCAGACCGCGCAGGATGCGGGACTGTTCTTCGCCCGGGTCCGCACCCCCGGCACCGACTCGCGGTTCGTCGCCGATCTCGCGGCGCTCATCCGGAACCGGCTGTCCGCGCGCCCCGATGGCTTTGCGGGACTGGCCGGCGTCGTGCGACGACCGGACCTGTGCCCGTCGGCCTGCTGCGCGAACGCACGGGCGAGCCGGCCGACCACCGCCGCGGTCGACGCCGGGGCCGACTGGGCCGGCCTCGACGTCGACCCCGGACGGCTCGTCGCGTCAGGCATTCCCGGGGTGGACGCGACGTCGCGGTGAGTACCCGAACCCTGCGGCTGGGCACCCGGGGCAGCGCCCTGGCACTCGCGCAGTCCGGCGTGGTCGCCGATCGGATCGCCGAGGCCGCCGGTTGCGCCGTCGAACTCGTCCGGATCAGGACCGAGGGCGATGTGAACCGCGGCCCGCTGGCCGCCATCGGCGGTACCGGCGTGTTCGTCACCGCGGTGCGCGCAGCGTTGGTCGATGGCACGGTCGATGTGATCGTGCACTCCTACAAGGACCTGCCGACCGCTCCCGCCGCCGGCATCGAACTGGCGGCCGTTCCCGAGCGCGAGAGCCCGTTCGACGCGCTGTGCGCCCGCAACGGGCTGACCCTGCAGGAGCTGCCGGCCGGGTCGACCGTCGGCACGGGTTCGCCCCGACGAGCCGCCCAGCTACGCACCCACCGGCCCGATCTGCAGGTGGTACCGATCCGTGGCAACGTCGACACCCGCCTGCGCAAGGTCACCGATGGCGAGTTGGATGCGGTGGTGCTCGCGGTTGCCGGGCTGCGCCGGGTCGGCCGGGACGGGGCGATCACCCAGGTCCTCGACGCCGAACTGATGGTGCCCGCGCCCGCCCAGGGCGCGTTGGCGGTGGAGATCAGGGACGGTCTGGACGCGTGGTTCAGCGGCGCGATCAGGGCTCTCGACGACCCGGCGACCCGGGCCGCCGTGGACGCCGAGCGGGTGCTGCTGCGCGACCTCGAGGCCGGTTGCAGCGCACCGGTCGGCGCGTTCGCGCAGGTCGATGACGGTGCGTTGGTGCTGCGGGCGGTGGTCGTCGCGGTCGACGGCGGTGACGAATTCCGGATGACGAGGGCCGGATCCGTCGACCGGGCCGCCGAGCTGGGTGCGGCAGCCGCTGCGGAACTGCTCGCCCAGGGCGCGGGCCACCTGCTGGGACCCCGGTGACCGGGGTAGCCGCCGTCCGGCCCCTGTCCGGATTGCGCGTGCTGGTGCCTCGCCCGGCCGGGCGCGCCACCGAACTGGTCGATGCCCTGACGGACGCAGGCGCCGTGGCCGAGGTGGTCGAACTGATCGGCATCGAGCCGCCGGCGGATCCGAGCGGGCTGGACCTGGCCGTGCACGGCATGTCGCACGGGGAATTCGGCTGGGTCGCCTTCACCTCGGTCAATGCGGTCGAGGCGGTGCTGGCCAGGGCCGCGGAACTGGCGCTCGCGCCGGCGATCTCCGTCGACACGCGGGTTGCCGCCGTCGGCCCCGCCACCTCCCGGGCATTGCGATCCGCCGGGCTGGCGGTTGATCTGATGCCGCCGGACCGCAGCTCGGCCGCCGCGCTCGCGCGGATGTTTCCCGATGCTGTCGGCGACCGGCCGGTGCTGCTCCCGCGGTCCGACCTGGCACCGTCAACGCTGCCGGATGCATTGGCGGCCAAGGGATACCGGGTCCAGTCCGTCGTCGCATACCGAACCGTGGTGCGGCCGCCGGCCGCCGGGGTCGCCGGCCGACTGGCGGCCGGCGAGTTCACCGCGGTGCTGTTCACCTCGCCCAGCACGGTGCAGGCGCTCGCCGGGGTCCCCATCGTCGCGGCGTTCGGCGCGATCGGCGAACCGACCCGTGCCGCCGCCACCGCCGCCGGTCGTGAGATCTCTTTCGTCGCCACCGAACCCGGCGCGCACTCGTTCGTCGCCGCGCTCATCGCCTACGTCCAGGAGGCCTGATGTTCCCCACCGACCGCCCACGACGGCTCCGGCGAACCGCGCCGATCCGCCGGCTTGTCGCCGAGACCAGGCTTCACCCGGCAGATCTCGTGCTGCCGCTGTTCGTCAAGCAGTCGCTGACCGAGCCGGTCGCGCTGTCTTCGATGCCCGGGGTGCTCCAGCACACCCGGGAGTCGCTTCGCAAGGCCGCCGTCGCAGCAGTTCAGGCCGGGGTCGGCGGGCTGATGGTGTTCGGGGTGCCAACGGTCAAGGACGCGGTCGGCTCGCAGGCCACCGACCCGGACGGTGTGCTCAACGTGGCGATGGCCGACCTGCGGGCCGAGGTCGGCGACGCGACGGTGCTGATGGCCGACCTGTGCCTGGACGAGTTCACCGACCATGGGCATTGCGGGGTGCTCACCTCGACGGGCGCCGTCGACAACGACGCGACGCTGCTGCGGTACCGGGAGATGGCCGTCGCGCTGGCCGTTTCCGGTGCCGACATGGTCGGCACCTCAGGGATGATGGACGGGCAGGTCGGCGCGGTCCGCGAATCCCTGGACGCGACGGGGCACGCCGACACCGGGGTGTTCGCCTACGGCGCCAAGTACGCATCCGCGTTCTACGGTCCGTTCCGGGAGGCCGTGGACTCCGCGCTGCAGGGCGACCGGCGCACCTACCAGCAGGACCCGGCCAACCGGCGGGAGGCAGCTCGCGAGGTCGCCCTTGACATCGCCGAGGGCGCCGACCTGATCATGGTCAAGCCGGCCATGGGCTACCTGGACGTGTTGTCGGACATCGCTGCCGTGGCCACCATACCGGTGGCCGCGTATCAGGTGTCGGGCGAGTATTCGATGATCGAGGCAGCCGCGGCGAACGGGTGGATCGACCGGAACCGGGCGATTGCGGAGACCCTGACCGGGATCAGGCGGGCCGGCGCACAGATCGTGCTGACCTACTGGGCGGCCGAGGTCGCGGCGGAACTGTCTGCCGGAAAGGACTTTTCGTGAACTCCCCGGCGGCGGACAGGAAGAGTGCGGCGCTTTTCGAGCGGGCGCTGGCGGTAACCCCAGGTGGGGTGAATTCACCGGTGCGTGCTTTCCGGTCGGTCGGCGGCACCCCCCGGTTCATGGTGTCCGGCAGCGGTGCGCGGATCACCGACGTGGACGGCAACAGCTACGTCGACCTGGTCGGCTCCTGGGGACCGATGATCCTCGGGCACGGCCACCCGGCCGTCATCGAAGCGGTCACCGAGGCGGTCTCCCGTGGGTTGTCGTTCGGCACCCCCGGTCCGGGGGAGGTGCTGCTCGCCGAAGAGATCGTGGCCAGGGTCGGCCCGGTGCAACAGGTCCGGCTGGTCTCCTCCGGCACCGAGGCGACCATGTCCGCCGTCCGGCTGGCCCGCGGCTTCACCGGCCGGTCCAAGATCGTCAAGTTCGCCGGCTGCTACCACGGGCACGTGGACGCGTTGCTGGCCTCCGCCGGGTCGGGGGTGGCCACGTTCGCGCTGCCCGACTCCCCCGGCGTCACCCCGGCCACCACCGCCGAGGTGATCGTGCTGCCCTATAACGACCTGGAGGCGGTGCGGGCGGCGTTCGCCGCGCAACCGGGCGAGATCGCCGCCATCATCGTGGAGGCCGCGGCGGCGAACATGGGCGTGGTGCCGCCGCTTTCGGGGTTCACCGGCGGCCTGGCCGAAATCGCCCATGGCGACGGCGCCCTGCTGATCACCGACGAGGTGATGACCGGTTTCCGGGTCGGCCCTTCGGGAATGTATGGGCTCGACGGCGCGGTCGAAGGCTGGCAACCGGACCTGATGACGTTCGGAAAGGTGATCGGCGGCGGCCTGCCGGTCGGCGCGTTCGGCGGCCGCGGCGACATCATGGACATGCTCGCCCCGCACGGGCCGGTGTACCAGGCCGGCACGCTGTCCGGGAACCCGATCGCCACCGCGGCGGGGCTGGCCACCCTGCGCAACTGCACGCCGACCGCGTACGCGCATCTGGACCGAACCGCGTCGGCGGTCGGTGATCTCGCCTCCGCGGAGCTGGCAAGAGCAGGGGTGCCGCATCGACTGCAGCGGGCCGGGAACCTGTTCTCGATCTTCTTCGCCGACCACGAGGTCACCCACTACGACCAGGCCCGTGGCCAGTCGGCCGGCAAGTCACCAGCCGCGTTCTCAGCCTTTTTCCACGCGATGCTGGACGCCGGCGTGTACCTGCCGCCGTCCGCGTTCGAGGCATGGTTCGTCTCCGCCGCCCACGACGACGGGGCGCTGGAGACGATCGCCGCTGCGGTGCCGGGTGCCGCGCGGGCGGCGGCACGGGCACTGGGCTGACCTGCGCCGTGGGTGCCGATCCGCGCGCCGGGCCGGCGCTGTCGCACCCCGGTGGCAGGATCGAGACATGCCACCCAGACGACGCGCCACGCCGGCGCCGATCGACGTCGACGACCTGAAGTCCCGGCTGGAGCTGGGCAAGATCGTCCGGGTTGCGATCGCACGCAGCGCGCAGTTCCCGCAAGGGGCGGTGGGTCGGGTGCGCCGGATCGGCGACCCCGGCGTCGACGGTGAGGAGTTCATCCAGGTGGAGCTGTCCGTCAACGGCACCAAGGATCTCCTGCCGTTCGCGCCGGCCGACCTGACGACCCCGACCAGGGGCGGCGCAGCCAACGACGGGCACGCCTCGGAAGACACCGGTCGACCGGTCACCCCCGCGACGACCACGACGGCCCCCACCCGCTCGACGACGACCGCGACGCCCCGCTCGGTCGCCCGCATCCCGGCGCCCGCAGACACCGTGGCCGGCACCGATTCCGGCACGGCGCCCGCGGCGTCGGACCAGTCCGATCCGGCACTCCCGAAACCCGGCCGGCACCAACCGGTCCGCCCCAGGGCCGGCACGAAACGCCGCGGCCCGGCCGTGACGATCAGCATCGGCACCACCGATGCCGACCCGCCGCAGTGGCGGATCGAGGCCAGGATCGGGTCGAAGGTGGTGCTGCGCAACGGGTCCGTGCCGCCGTCCCGGGTATGGGAGCTGGTCGGCATGCTCGGCGACGAGACGCTCAGCCGGACCGTCGGCGGCGTGCTGGACGAGCAACGTCAGGCGGCCCAGGCGCGAGCGGACGCGCTCGCCACCGAGCTCGCCAGGGTGCAGGCCGAACTCGCCGAGCTTCCCGCCCCCCGCTCCACCTTCTGAAGCCAGCGGTCGGCCACGCCCGGCCCATCGCCAACCGCTGGGGTTCGCCAGGAGCCTTCAGCCTGATCCGGCGGTGAGCGTGGCACCACGAACGGCCGTGGTCAGCGCGCCCTCGCGCACACACACGGCGACGTCGCCCTGCAGGTCCGTACGCAGCACCGTGCCGGCGCCCGCCCGGGACAGCAGGTTCAACGCCTTCGGCGACGGATGCCCGTAGTCGTTGCCCGCCCCCACCCCGATGACCGCCGCCGTCGGCGACACTTTCTCGACGAACCGCACCAGCAGATCGGCCGACCCGTGATGGGGTACCTTCAACACCTCCGCGTCCAGGTCCACGCCGGCGTTGAGAAGCGCCTGCTGCGCCTCGATCTCGATGTCGCCGGTGAGCAGGATCCGGGTGCCGGCGACGTCCGCCATGATCACCAGCGAGTCGTTGTTCGGGTCCGAATCGGTGCCGTGGAACTCCCTGTCCGGTCCGAGCACGGTCAGCGTGGCCGCACCGGCCCTGACCACGTCACCGGGCCGGAACTGAACCACGGGCACGCCCTGGTTCTCGGCCGTCTCATTGACCGCCCGCCAGGCCGGGACCGGTTCCCGGCCCGGCCCGACCGCGATAGTCCCCGCGCTTCGACCGTCAAGAGCGCCGGGCAGCCCGTCCACGTGATCCGCATGCAGATGGGTGAGCACCAGCAGAGCGATGGTGCCGATGCCCAGCCGGGACAGGCAACCGTCGATCAGACCGGGATCCGGACCGGTGTCCACGACGATCGCAACGCCCGGTTCACCGGTCGCCAGCACCAGCGCATCGCCCTGCCCGATCTCGCATGCCACCAGGAGCCACCCCGGTGGGGGCCACCCAGGGCCCCAGCCCCGCAGCGGGACGAGAACGATCGTGGCGCCGACCACCCCGGCGACCACCAGCAGGCGAAACCATCTGTGGCGCGCCAGGAACGCCACACAGATCGTGCCCGCCACCAGGGCGGTGGCACCGGCCGGGGTGGCCGGCCACGGCACCGTCGCGGCCGGCCACCGGGCGAGGGTGTGGGCCACCCACGCGATCCAGTTGAGCAGCGGAGCGACCAGATCGGCCAGCACGGCCGCCGCGCCGGGCCACCAGGGACCGAGCAACGCACACAGCATGCCGAGCACAAGGGCCAGGCCGACCACGGGCGCGACCAGCAGGTTGGCCAGCACACCGACCACCGAGACCGACCCGCTGATCAGCGCGATCACCGGCATCGTGACCACCTGCGCGGCGACTGGGACGGCCAGTAGGTCGGCCCACCCGGCCGGCACCCCGTGTCGCTGCAACACCCCGGACCAGAGCGGGGCGAGCAGGATCAGACCACCGGTGGCCAGCACGGACAGCGCGAATCCGGCGCTGACCGCCAGCGACGGGTCGATCAACAGCAACGCGATCGCCGCCGCGGCCAGCGCCGGCAGGCTCGTCCTGGTGCGTCCGGCGAACAGTGCGAGCGCACCGACCCCTCCCATCACCGCGGCCCGCAGGACGGACGGCGCCGGTCCGACCAGCACGACCAGGCCGACCAGCGTGGCGGCCGCACCGAGTGCGGCGACATGCGGACCGAGCCGGCGCAACACGATCACGACGACGCCGCTCAGGATCGCGAAGTGCGACCCGGACACCGCCAGCAGATGGCTGACCCCGGTCGCCTTGGCGTCCGCGTCAAGCCGCTCGTCGATGCCGCCGGTGTCCCCGACGACCAGGCCGGGCAGCAGCCCCGCGGCGTCGGCATCGAGCCCACGAGCAGTCTCGTGCAGCGCATCTCTGATCGCGCCCGCGACCCGGAAGGCCGGCGAAGCCGTGTCCAGCACTTCCGGCGGGTCCCGGGCAGTCATCGAAATCGCCGGCAGCCCGAGGAATGTGGATGCGTTCAGGCGACCGGCGACATGGACCGTCTGACCCGGTAGCACAGCGGCCCAGACGGAGCCGGTGCCCATCACGGCGACCGTGGCGGTGCTCGTCGAGCGAGTCGCTGCCGCGTCGACGATCCGCACGTCCATGTCGACGCGCCACCGGACCCCGTCGGCACCGGACCCATCCGGGGTGTCTGGCGTGGTGAATCCGGCCGAGACGAGGCGTGGAAAGGCCGCGACGGTTCCCGTCAGATGGGCCCACGACCGCTGCTCGGCGGCATGAATGACCGGATCCGCCGTCCGTTCGGCCTGCCGGAGACCGGTGATCGTCACCGCGGTGAGGAGGAACGCCAGTGCCGCCAGCCACCCAGACCACCCCAGCGGCCTCGCGACGACCACCACGAGCATCCCGATGCCCGCGACAGCTGCCGCCCACCAGGAAATCTGAGTGCCGCCCAGGATCCCGAGCAGCGTGCCGACCCACAGTGCCAGCGAGCTCGGAACCAGTCGAAGGTCCGGCGGGACAGCGTTGTCGTCCTGATCGGCGCGGACCACCTCAGCCCACCGTGACCAGACCGGAGATCTGCGTGTAGCGGGACGGACCGATCCCGCTGATCTCCTGCAGTTGCTCGACGCTGGTGAAGCGTCCGTTCTTCTCCCGCCAGGCAATGATGTTCTGCGCCATCACGGGCCCGACCCCGGGCAGCGTGTCCAGCGCGGCCACGTCCGCGGTGTTGAGGTTGACGGGCCCTCCGGGTGAACTCGCGGATGCGCCGGCTCCCGCGCCGGTCTCCGGCGGTCCGCCCGTCACCGCGGTGCGGGTGTCGGTGACCACCACCGAGTCACCGTCGGCGAGTTTGACCGCCAGGTTCATCCCGGTCAGGTCGGCCCCGGCCAGGGTGCCACCGGCCGCCGCGATGGCGTCGGTGACTCGCGAGTCCGCAGGCAGCCGCACGACTCCCGGGCTGACCACGAGACCGGTGACCGAGACCAGGATCTCACCGGCCGGAGGATCGGTGGTGGGTACGGGACCCGGCACGGCGGCCGAACTGCTCGCCGGGCCGGCCGTCGCGGACATGCCGGCGACGACGGACGTCTCGATCGGCCGAGGCTCCGGTCGATCCCGCCACACGCCGACCGCCGTGGCGACCGCGGCGACCGCCGCGACGAGGACGAGCACCACCAGCCCACGGCGACCGGGGTCGAGCCGGGCGTTGCGCAGCGGCTCCGGTACCCACAGCTCGGCGAAGCGACCCCAGCGGCCGTTGATGCGGTGCACCCGGGCACGCCTTCGCCGGTCTACGGGATCCGGGTCGGGCGGGTCGGGCGGGTCGGGCGATAGGCCGGCGTCGTGTTCGAGTTCCGGTAGGCGCGGATCACCGGAGTCCGGGTCGGATGGTTCGCCGGGGATCGGCCGCCCCCGGCCGATCCCCGGCGGCGGGTCATCCACCCGGTCCGATCCGCCGGATTCCCGTTCGCCTGACGTCACACCCGGGTCGCGGAGCTGGCTGCGATGCCGGCCACCCTCGCCGGGAGGCGCCCATCGCACGACATCCGCGTCCGGCCCGTCCCGCTCGACGGCCGTTCGGGTCGGCGGAACCCATCCACCGATGGCACCCCGTCCCGAACCCTCGGCCGCTTCGGAGTCACCCGAGACCGGCGCGTCCCGACGCGGATTGTCGAGGAACATCTTTCGCCGCAACGGGTCGAGGCGGCGTCTCGGGTCGGGTCGGTCGGACACCCCGACGACGTTAGGAGCGGACGCGGCGGACGCGGCCGGTCCCGCGGGCAATGTGGACGGAATTCGGTCATGGGGACAACTCGGCTCCGGTCGGCGGTCGGGTCACCGACGTCCGCGGCGCCCACGCCGGGTTCCGCGGCCGATCAGCTCCGGTCCGCGACCGCGGCGATCGTCCGGGCCAATTCCCGGGTCGCGGCCGCCGGCGCCTGCGGCAACATCAATGAGGGCTCGACCAGCTCCAGTTCCAACACCGCCGGCCCGGTCTCGGTGAGCACCAGGTCGACGCGGGCATAAAGCAGGTCGGCCCGCGGGAAGGGGATGGCGGACAGGACGGCGTCGGCCACCTCACGTTCGGCGGCCGAGGGTTCGACGGGATGCAGCTTCTCGGTGGCGAACAGCTTCTCCTCGTTGGCGGGCCTACCGGGTCGCAGCAGGGCGGCCTTGGTGACCGCGTGGCTGTACCGGCCGCCGATGAAGACCAGCGCGGTCTCACCGCGCTCGTCGACGCTGGCGACGTACGGCTGAACCATGATCGTCCGTCCGCGGTCGAGCAGGCGCCGGGCGTGCCCGAGCGCGACGGCCTGCTCGTCCGTCGCGTACCGGGCCGTGTTGCGGCTGCCCGCGGAGACCGTCGGCTTGACCACGAAGGGCACGCGGTCGGGGAACCGCGGCGACTCGCCCGGTTCGTAGAAGGCCGTCGGGACGACCGGCAGCCCCAACGCGGCAAGGTCGCGCAGGTAGACCTTGTCGCTGTTCCAGCGCACGACCTCGGGCCGGTTCCGCACGGTGGTCACCGCGTCGGTCGCGGACACCCAGGACAGGAACTCTGCCCGGCGCATGGTGTAGTCCCAGGCCGAACGGATGACCACGACGTTGAACAAGGCCCAGTCCAGGGTCGGGTCGTCCCACACCACCACCGACGGTTCGGCGTCGAGCTCACGCAGGGCCGGCAGCAGGAATGCCTCGTCGTCGTCGGTACCCAGCGCCGGGGTGGCGGACACGATCGCAATGCGCATCAGCAGAGGGTAGAGCCTGGTCCGGTCGCGACCCGCGACCTCCTGCGTCTTCGCGCCACCGACCACGCCCAGACGAGCAGTCGACGCCCGGTGACCTACGAACCGCGGGCAGCGACGTACCGGCGACTATGTGCCGGCGACCTGGTCCTCACCGCGCGGCAGCACCAGCCCGCCGAGGCCGGCATTGTATGAGTGCATGCGCCACGCCCCCGCGTACCGGTGCAGCACCACCCAGTGACAGTTGCCGATGCCGATCAACGTGCCCCAGGAGTCCTCGGGCAGCGCGAGCAGCCGCCCGGTCAGGCCGACGATGGTACCGCCATGCGACACCAGCAGTGCGCGCGAGACATCGGCGCCGTCCAGCTCGTCCACTACCGCCGCGGCCCGCGCCGCCACCTGCCAGCGGGACTCGCCCTCAGGTGGCGAGGCGTGCGCCGATGTGGTCCGCCAGTCGTTCCACTCCCGCGCCCAGCCCTCGACCACCTCGTCCCGGGTGAGTCCCTCCCACCTGCCCATCGACGTCTCCCGCAGCCGGGTGTCCACCCGGACCGGCAGCCCGAGCAGCGCCGCGACCGCATCGGCGGTCTCCCGCGCTCGGCCGAGGTCGGACGCGACGATCACCTCCGGTCGCAGCGCCACTACCGACGGCGCGGCGTCCACGGCCTGGTTCCGGCCGGCGTCGGACAGCGGAATGTCCCGATGACCCTGCAGCCGCTGCGCCCGGTTCCAGGTCGTCTCGCCGTGCCGCATCAGGATCAGATGCTCGAGAGTCATTGTCCGTCGGTGACTTCCGGACCACCGGCGGAAGCAAGCGCCTTGTCCTCGAACGGGATCGCCGGGCAGTCCTTCCACAGCCGGTCCAGCGCGTAGAACGTCCGCTCTTCCGGATGCTGCACGTGCACGATGACATCGACGAAATCCAGCAGCACCCAACGGCCGTCCCGCTGGCCCTCCCGGCGTGGCGGACGGCACCCGGCCTCCCGCATCTTCTCCTCGATCTCGTCGACCACGGCGCCGACCTGCCGCTCGTTGGCACCTGTGACGATCACGAACACGTCCGTGATGGCCAGCCGTTCCGACACGTCCACCAGCAGGATGTCGGTGGCCTTCTTGTCGGCTGCCGCCTGCGCGGCGACCGTCGCCAGGTCGATGCTCTGCTGCGTGGCACTCATCCCGATTCAGTTCCTATCCCTCGACCTGGTTCCTCTACCCTGCACTTATCGATACAAGCCATGCTTGGCGATGTACTGGACCACGCCGTCGGGCACCAGGTACCAGACCGGGGCCCCCGCGCGTACCCGGTCCCGACAGTCCGTCGACGAGATCGCCAGCGCGGGCACCTCGATCAGCGTCACCCGCCCGCCGGGCAGGTTGGGATCGGACAGGTGGTAGCCGGGCCGGGTCACCCCGATGAAGTGGGCAAGGCCGGCCAGCTCCTCCGGATCCTTCCAGGACAGGATCGCGGACAGTGCGTCCGCCCCGGTGATGAAGAACAACTCCGCGTCGGGGTTTGCCTCCCGCAGATCCTCCAGGGTGTCCCTGGTGTACGTGGGCCCCGGGCGATCGATGTCGACGCGGGAGACCCTGAACCGGGGGTTGGACGCGGTCGCGATGACCGTCATCAGATACCGGTGCTCGGCACCGCTCTCACCATGCTTCTGCCACGGGTTGCCGGTGGGCACGAAGACCACCTCGTCGAGTGAGAACTCGTGCGCCACCTCGGATGCCGCGACCAGATGACCGTGATGGATGGGGTCGAAGGTGCCCCCCATCACCCCGATGCGGCGCACGCTCATCCGGACCGGCGGATCACGACGAGGCCCGGATCTGCCCGTCGCCGGTCACCACGTACTTGGTGCTGGTCAGCTCGGCCAGCCCCATCGGACCCCGGGCGTGCAGCTTCTGCGTGGAGATACCGATCTCCGCGCCGAAGCCGAACTCCCCGCCGTCGGTGAAAGCGGTGGACGCGTTGACCATCACGGCCGCGGCATCCACCCGGGCGGTGAAGCGCTCCGCGGCGGCCAGCGACGAGGTGACGATCGCCTCGGTGTGCCCGGTCCCGTGCGTGTTGATGTGCTCGATGGCCGCATCGATGTCGGCTACCACGGCTGCAGCGATGTCCAGCGACAAGTACTCGGTGTCGAAGTCCTCGACGGTGGCCGGCACCACCCCGGGCGTCTCACCGACCAGGGCACGAACCGCGTCGTCGGCGTGCACGACGACGCCGGCCTCGCGCAGCGCGGCCACGGCGGCCGGCACGAAGGTGGTAGCCGCGTCCGCGTGCACCAGCAGGGTCTCCGCCGCATTGCAGACCGAGGGCCGACGCGCCTTGGAGTTCACCAGGATCTGCAGGGCCATGGTGTGGTCGGCGG
This sequence comes from uncultured Actinomycetes bacterium, assembly GCA_964476495.1. Lineage (GTDB taxonomy): Bacteria > Actinomycetota > Actinomycetes > Mycobacteriales > Nakamurellaceae > Nakamurella. The sequence goes on from CAYZBB010000093.1 coordinate 20,787, forward strand.
TGGCGTCCACGTAGACATGGCAGTTGCCGACGCCGGTCTCGATCACCGGCACCGTCGAACCGTTGACGACCGCCTGGATCAGCCCGGCACCACCCCGGGGAACGATGACGTCGACCAGGCCACGGGCCGTCATCAGGTGCTTCACCGAGTCACGGTCGGTCCCGGGTACCAGCTGCACGGCGTCGGCCGGCAGGCCCGACGCGGCCGCCGCCGAGGACAGAACCGATACCAGCACCTTGTTGGACTCGTGCGCCGACGCCGATCCGCGCAACAGGGCGGCATTGCCGGCCTTGAGTGCAATGCCGGCGGCGTCAACGGTGACGTTCGGCCGAGCCTCGTAGATGATGGCGACGACTCCCATCGGGACCCGCACCTGCTGCAGGTGCAGACCGTTGGGCAGCACCGATCCGCGCACGACGGTGCCGACCGGATCGGGCAGGCCGGCCAGTTCCCGCAGGCCGGCGGCCATCGCGTCGACCCGGGACACGGTCAACCGCAGCCTGTCAACCAGCGCGTCGGGGGTTCCGACCGCGACCGCTGCCTCGATGTCGAGTTGGTTGGCCGCCAGGATCTCCTCCCGCCGGTCCAGCACCGCGTCCGCCATCGCGCGCAGCGCACGGTCCTTGACCGCTCTGGTCAGCACCGCCAGCTCTGCGGCCGCCACCCTCGCGCGGCGGGCCGCCCGGAGGACCTCCTCCCGGGTGGCAGGCACCGTCTCCCGCCTGGCCGGGGCAACGGTGGTCTGCTCAAGAATGGACATGTTCCGATCCTCCGGTTCGTGGCACAGGTGCTGGTGCCGACTCGACGATAGAGGCACTGACGGCCACCAGGTCGTCCGCATGCACGACGGGATGGCGAAGCTCCGCGGAGAGTTCGGACAACGAGCGGCCGATGATGCCGGGCAGCTCCCCCGCGTCGTGCCCGACGAAGCCGCGGGCGACGACCTCACCGGTGGGAGCCAGCAGATCGACCACGTCGCCGGACTCGAAATCGCCGAAGAAGTGCGTGATCCCGGCGGGCAGCAACGACTTGCGCCGACCCACCACGGCGTTCACCGCCCCGTGGTCGAGCCCGATCGAGCCGGCCGAGGTGGCGGCATGGCGCAGCCAGAACAGCCGGGCCGGGGTCCGCCGGTTGGCCGGCGCGAATGCGGTACCCACCGTCGGACCCGATGAAGGCTTGTCGGACACGGCCAGCGCCGCCGCGGCGTCCGCGGCAGACGCCAGCAGCACCGGGATGCCGGCCCCCGTCGCGGTCAGTGCCGAGGTCAGCTTCGACTCCATCCCGCCGGTGCCGACATCGCTGCTGGAAGAGGCGATGCCGATGCCGGCCAGCACCGACGCGTCCGGCACCTCCCGCACCGGCGAGGACGCCGGAAGCCGGGGGTCGCCGTCGTACAGCGCGTCCACGTCCGACAGCAGGATCAACGCCTGCGCCCCGACCAGATGCGCGACAAGTGCCGCCAGCCGGTCGTTGTCGCCGAACTTGATCTCCGCCGTTGCCACTGTGTCGTTCTCGTTGACCACCGGCACCACGCCGAACGACAGGAGCTTCCCGAACGTCCGCTGGGCGTTGCGGTAGTGGGCCCGGCGCACAACGTCGTCGCTGGTCAGCAGGACCTGGCCGACGGTCAGCCGGTAACGGGCGAACGAGCTCGCATAGCGATGGGCGAGCAACTGCTGGCCCACCGAGGCGGCGGCCTGCTGGGTGGCCAGGTCCCGCGGGCGGCGGGACAGCCCAAGCGGGGTCAGGCCTGCGGCGATCGCACCCGAGGACACCAACACCACCTGCGAACCCGCGGCGACCCGCGCGGCCAGAGCGTCGACGAGCACGTCCAGCCGATGCGGGTCCAACCCGCCGGCCGACGTGGTCAGCGAGGACGAGCCGACCTTGACCACCACGACCTTGGCCCGGGCGACTGCCAGCCTGGGCGCCGACAGCGCCTGCTGCACGCTCACCCCGGTTCCCCGTCGGCCGGGTCGAGAGTGTGACCCTCGACGGCCAACCCGCGGCGAAGCCGGTGCAGCGCCTTGCGTTCGGCGGCACCGACGCGTTCGCTACGGGCCAGCCGCTGATCGGTACCACGAGCCGTTGGCACGATGTCCACGCCGGCCAACGTGGTGGGCTCCCAGTCGAAGGTGACATCGCCGATGGTCACCGGGGCGCCGGGCTGCGCGCCGATCGCGGCCAGCTGCTCCTCGACCCCCAGCCGAGCCAGCCGGTCGGCCAGGTAGCCGATCGCTTCCTCGTTGGCGAAGTCGGTCTGCCGGATCCAGCGCTCGGGCCGCGCGCCGGTGACCACGAAGCCACCCTCGACCTCCGGGTCCACCGCGACCTGGAACTCCTGCGCATCCACCGGCTTCGGACGCACCAGCAGTCGCGGGGCCGGCGCGGCCGGCCGGGCGGCCCGATCGGCGGCCACCGCATCGGCCATGGCGAAGGTGAGCTCGGCCAGACCCTCGTGGGTGACCGCGGAGATCAGGAACACCCGGTACCCGGCCTGTTCCAGGTCCGGCCGCACGAATTCGGCGAGCTCCCGGGCCTCGGGCACGTCGATCTTGTTCAGCGCCACCAACCGGGGCTTGCCGGACAGGTCGGTGGCCAGGCTGCCGCCGTACTCGGCGAGTTCGAACTCCAACGCTGCGACATCGGACATCGGGTCACGCCCGGGCTCGTAGGTCGCGCAGTCGATGACGTGCACGAGCACCGCACACCGCTCGATGTGCCGCAGGAACTCCAGTCCCAGGCCCCTGCCGCGACTGGCCCCGGGGATCAGCCCGGGCACGTCCGCGACGGTGAAGACCTGCGAGCCGGCGGTCACCACACCCAGGTTGGGTTCCAGTGTGGTGAACGGGTAGTCGGCGATCTTCGGCCTGGCCGCAGACAGCACGGAGACCAGCGACGACTTGCCGGCGCTGGGAAATCCGACCAACCCCACGTCGGCGACCGACTTGAGCTCCAGCACCACTTCGGCCGTCTCACCCGGCTCGCCGAGCAGGGCGAAACCCGGAGCCTTGCGGGCCCGCGAGGCGAGCGCGGCGTTGCCGAGACCGCCCCGACCCCCGTTGGCGGCGACGTACCGCGCCCCGGCCCCGACCAGGTCGGCCAGTACGGTGCCGTCCGGTGTCAGGACTACCGTGCCGGAGGGCACTCGCAGCTCAAGGCCGTCCCCGCCCGCACCGTCCTTGTTGTCGCCCTGGCCGGGACGCCCGTTCCCGGCCCTGGCGTGCGGCCGGTAGTGGAAGTCCAGCAGCGTGTGCACGTTGTCGTCGACGATGAGGGTCACGTCCCCGCCGTTGCCGCCGTTGCCGCCGTCCGGTCCGCCGAGCGGCTTGAACTTCTCCCGGTGCACGGAGGCGCACCCGTGACCGCCGTTGCCGGCCTGCAGGTGCAGCACCGCGCGGTCCACGAACCGTGCCACTCCTCATGCCTCCTTCACTGCGCACCCAGGACGTGCACCGTGCACTCAAGACGTTTCACCGTGCACCCGTGACGTAAACCACGACAGGGGCGGTCCCGTCCGTGCGGGCCGCCCCTGTCGTGGTTCGTCGAAATCGCGTCAGACGGCGGCCGGCTCCGGGGCCACGATGTTGACGGTCTTGCGACCGCGCTTGGTGCCGAACGCCACCTCGCCCGCGACCAGCGCGAACAGGGTGTCGTCGCGACCGCGCCCCACACCTTCGCCCGGATGGAACTTGGTACCGCGCTGCCGGATGATGATCTCGCCGGCGTTGACCTGCTGGCCGCCGAACCGCTTGACCCCGAGCCGCTGGGCGTTGGAGTCGCGACCGTT
>CAYZBB010000094.1:0-24418 GCA_964476495.1 uncultured Actinomycetes bacterium
GGGGGTCAGTTTTCAGGTGACGTCAGGGGGTCAGTTTTCGCGCGTCGCTGACATCTACCACGCTGGCGGCTCGATCTTGTTGGCGAGTAGCTGATCGTTGCTCGGGATCGGCTCTTGCGCGGCGGAGTTTGTCCGACCAGGGTGTCGGTTTGTCCGGGTGTAACTGCTTCTGGTCGGACGGGCCGAGTGGCCGGTGGGTCAGGCGTATGCGGTGGGGCTTGGACCACATCGAGGACAGCGAGTCCTAGTCGGCTCAAACACGAGCAGTCGCCGCGCGTCTAGGAACTCAAACGGGCATACGTGGTCCGAGCTTGATCTTGATGGTCGACCTCGACGGCCGCGCACCCGCTGGCGGCTTGCTGCCCGGCGTCGTCGACCCGGTCCTCCGGCAACCGAGACGATGGGGGTGAACAAGCCGGTGAAGGTGACCGGGCCGGCGGGGAAGTGCTGCCGCCGGTCGGCGATCCCCGGCGGAATGCCATTCTTGGTGCGGGCGTCGAACTGCCGGGCCGGGAGCTTCCAGACCCGCCCGTCTTTGAGGCTGACGAGTGCAGCGTCTGAGGTTTCGGGATCGGTCAGCGTGGCGGTGCGGCGCACCGGAGCTCGGCTGGTGGCAGACCAGTGTCGGCCGGTGTCTGGTCTGTCTACGTGCTCATAGCGGGTAGGCCCCACGCCTCCGGACCCACCACCAGTCGACGAACCGCGGCCAGTTCGGCACCGTGAGGGGCCGGCACAGGGACATCCTCCCTGGTGGCCGAGGCCACCAGAGGCGAGGTGTCCTCAAACGGGGAGCTCAGATGCGAGAGGATCACAGCACCAGTGGCAGTGAGCCGACCGCGTGGTAGTCGCCCTGACGTTCCACCAAGCGGCCCATCCGCGGAATCCCACGGACCCGTTGTCGACGACGCGTGAAAAGTTTTCGACCGTTGTTGACACCCGTCGCCGCGCCGCGCCGCGACACCGTCGGCCTGAGGGATCATCCCGGCCCGTTAGCGGCTCGCCGTGTCAGTGGAAGGCCCGGGGCGGCAGACCGGCTGGGGGTTGCGCATGTCATGCACACCGTGCCGGTAGGGGATTGCAGTGCGAAGCTCCACCGTCACGACGACGTTGTCCTGCGGAACGCAGGGTCACGATCAGTGGTGACCCGTCGAGTTCGACGCAGTCGTCGGCGGTCGGGCCACGTGAGTTCGGGGTCGGTGAGCGTGCGATCGACGAGATCCCTGGGGTTTCGCGGTTGGGCCGTCCTCTGGCGCTGGGATGTCCGTCGAGATGTCACAGATCTACGGTTTCTGCTCGACTCGGTGTCACTGGCTTGGGTGAGGGCCATGCCGGGTTGTCATCGGAAGGAGGCGAGGCACCGAGCAGGGCCTGGTGCATAGGAGGCTTCCCGCGAAGCGGCGGTTCGCATCTGCTTATCGAGATGTCGCTGGCCCTCTGGTGCCCTGCGCCAGCGTCACGGTCGCTGGGTTCAGGCTGCCGACGATGTTCCGCACCGTCCAGTAAGGCCGCACGGTCGCTGCCGGCGTCGTCGTGGCGGTCGCGGTGTCACGGTCCCAGGCGGACGTGCCGAGATGCCGACCTACATGTCCATGCCGCCGTTGACGCCCCAAACCTGCCCGGTGATGTAGCCGGAGGTGTCGGCGGCCAGGAAGTGCACCACCCGGGCGATCTCCTCCGGCCGGGCGAAGCGGCGCAGCGGGATCTTGTCCATGATCCGCTCGATGACCTTTGGCGGAACGGTATCGACCATCTCGGTCTCCACATAGCCCGGGGTGACGGTGTTGACTGTGATCCCGACCGGGTTGTCCTCCAGCTTGCCCCCCCTGTGCAGCATGAACGCCGCCTCCCGCGCCAGCGTTTTGGTCAGTCCGAAGAGGCCCGACTTGGATGCCGCGTAGTTGGCCTGACCGATGTTGCCGACCTCGCCGATGATCGAGGACACGTTGATGATGCGGCCGGTGCCCCGCTCGACCATGCCCTTGAGCGCCTCCTGCGACAGGAAGAACGCCCCTGACAGATTGACCGCCAGCACCTTCTCCCAGTCCGAATCGGTCAGGTTCAGCACCGTCTTGTCGATGGTGATGCCGGCGTTGTTGACCAGGATGTCCAGCGAGCCGTGTTCCTGCACCACTTCGCGCACTACGCGCCGGCAGTCGTCTGCGACGCCGATGTTGCCCTGGTGGATCGACCCGTTCATCCCTTCGGCGCGGATCTGGGTGAGGAATTCCTGCGCGTGTTCGACGTCCCGCCCATAGCCGGCGGCGACCGTCGCTCCCTGGTTGGCCAGGCTGCGGCTGATCGCGGCGCCGATGCCCCGGGTCCCCCCAGTGACCAGGGCCACCCGGCCGGCCAGTTTGGTACCGAATCCGGCGGTGCCGGCGGCCTGTGCTGCGGTCATTTCATGTCCTTCCGGTTCATGTCCCTCCGGGCGGCTAGTCGACCGCCGGAGTATTTCGCTGGGCGCCGGTGGGGGCGCGGTCCACTACCGAGTGTCACGTGAATCGTCACGCTCGGACGCTGTCGGTTGTACGAGCCCGAGCTGAGCTGTGCGGCAGGATGCGGCGGGTTTCCGTCGGCCAACGAAAGGCCGTCGTCAGTGGCAAGAGGAGCCCGGCCGCGGCGCCGGGCACCAACCCGCTCGAGGTCTGCGTGCCGGCTAACTCCACCATCGGGAAACCGGCGAAATCCGCTGCATCAAACGTGACTGGAACCTGCAGCCAGCCCAACCGCCGGCGGCGGCTGCTCCCGCAGCCACCACGCACCCCGGCCGGTGGTCGGGCACGACGGCACCAACAACGCGCCCATCGGCATCGCGATGGGCATTTCCCGGACCGACGCGGCCGTGGAGACCGCCGACGTCGCGCTGACCGGCGACAATCTGCGGCGGACGGACAATCGATGCGGGCCATGACGTGGCCGCGTCGCGGAACACGACGGGCCTAGCACAGCGGATGTTGCCGGGTCTCATGACCGTTGACGCGGTTAATCGGGGATGAGTGCGAGCTTCCCGCCGGGATGACCGGTCTGCAGCAGCCGAAGCGCGTCCACGGCCTGGTTGAGCGGGAACGTGCGGGCCACCGGAACGACCAACTGCCCGCCACCGGCAAGCTTGATCAGCTTGCCGCGCACCGCATTCCGAAACTCGAGGCTCGCCGGCATGTCGCCGCCGAGGGCGGTGAACCCGGCGCTCCGGGCGCGGGACCGCGCGACGACCGTAACGATCCTCGACCGGTCGGGCACAAGTTCCAGGGACACGTCGACGGCCTCCTCGGTGCCGACGGTGTCCAGGGCGGCATCGATTCCGGCCGGTGCGGCGGCCCGAGCCCGATGGGCCAGGCCCGGCCCGTACTGGACGGGCTCTGCGCCGAAACCCGCCACCATGGCATTGTTCTGGGCCGAGCAGGTGGCGATGACCCGGGCTCCGAGCAGCTGCGCCTGCTGCAGCGCACTCACCCCGACCGCGCCGGATCCTCCGTGAACCAGAACCACATCCCCGGCCCGCACGTCAGCCGCCCGCAGCATGTCTGCCGCCGTCGCTCCGACCAGCAGCAGGTTCGCCGCCTCCGCGAAGGTCAGCGCGGCTGGCTTGGCGAAGACGTCCTTGGCCGGCACGGTGACCTCCGACGCGTATCCGCCGCGGATCCGGAACGCCAGGACCTCATCACCGACCCGGCCGCCACCCGAAGCGATCCGGGTCCCGGGACCCACGGCCGTCAAGGTCCCGGCCACCTCGAAGCCCACCGGCAGCGGCAACTGGCCGCGATCCGCGGCCGAGCCAGCGGCAAAACGCTTGTAGTCCGCGGGGTTCACGCCCGCCGCGCGCACTGCGATCGTGACCTCTCCGGGACCCGGCTCCGCGACGGGAGACTCAACCAGCCGTAGCACGTCCAGATCTCCGAAGTCCGCCGCGACCCACTTCCACGCCATCATTTCCTCCCTCGTTCCTGGCCTCGTCAGGTCGATGGTCATGCGACCGGCGAATGATCGGACCAGGCCCGGTCGAGGACCGCGCCTGAGTGCCTGGCGCTCCACGATTCAATCAGATAGAATCTCGGTTCAATGACACTGACATGGCCTGCTTGCGGATCTTCCTCGCTCCAGTCCCGAGGATCAACTCGCCCGTGATCAGCCGGCGTGGACGTAGGAACATCGAGGAGGTCCGCCAATATTGCCCGATTATCGGTTGGGCTTGGTGTCTAGGTAGCTGAGGGACGCCTAGCGTCGGCGGTTTTCGTCTGGATGGAACTGGGAGTATCACGGATGGCGAACCTACCCATCGGAGCCAGGGTTGCCGCCGTACAGGCGGCACCGGAGTTCCTCGATCGAGACGCCAGCGTGGCTCGTGCGGTCGAGCTGATCGTCGAAGCCGGCACGCGCGGTGTTCAGCTCATCGGCTTCCCCGAGGGCTTCCTGCCGGGCCACCCCGGGTGGGTTGAACTGCAGAGCTTCGATGGGCGAGCCCAGCGACTGGGCCGGCGGCTGTTCGAGCAGTCCGTGGAGATCGACGCTGACCACCTTCGGCCGTTACGTGAGGCCTGCAGTCGCTACAGGGTCACCGCCGTCGTTGGAATCTGCGAGCGGCGTCCAGGCACGACCGGCACCCTGTTCAACAGCCAGGTGCACATCGGTACGGATGGGGCGCTGCAGTGTCACCATCAGAAGTTTGTGCCGACGGTCGGCGAGCGTCTCGTTCACGCGCCTGGGCACACGGGCCGGGCGAACTCATCGCCATGGTTCGGCGGGACGGTCACGTCGCTGATATGCGGCGAAAACTCCCACCCGATGGCCCAATACCTCTCGGCATTGGCGTACCCGACCGTGCACGTCGCGTCCTGGCCACAGCACTTCAGTCCGGAACTGGCGATGCGGGAATCGATCCGAGTCGTCTCTCGCGGTTTGGCCTACTCCTTGAAGTGCTTCGTGCTGAACGCCGTGTCGACGATTTCGCCGGCCATGATCGATGCCTACGGCCACGCCTCCGCCGAGGCCTTCCTGCGCGAGGACAACACGTCGGGACGTGCGTCGATCGTGGCTCCTTCGGGCGAGGTGCTCGTCGAGGCCGCGGATGCCAGCGAGCAATTGGTGATCGCCGACATCGATCCCACCGCTGTCTTGATCCCCAAGATGGTCCACGACGTGGCCGGACACTACGACAGGCCAGAGGTCTGGCGCTCGTTCCTGAGCTGATAGGGAGCGCGCAGACCGGGCGCTGTTCGGGGCAACTGCATGGCCGATCGCCCGATGAAGTCTCGGATGGCGACGAACGGCCCATCAACACCCGACATCTTCAGTGTCAGTGATATTGACTTCAATGCAGTTGAATGTCATGGTTGTGGTGTGACTAACGATCAGACTTCCTCGGCGGGACTGCGTGTGGTGACTCCCGAGCAGTGGGGACCCGATCTCGGGATCATCCGCGGTGGCTCGTGGCGCACCATCGTCGGTGCCAGCAAGCCCAATGCGCTTCGCACCCTGCATCATCTTGACTTCGCCGCCGGCTCGGCGACATCGCCGCTGAGTCACCCGGTGGAGGCTGCCTACTTCGTCGTGGACGGCGCGGCGACCGTCACTGAGCAGCTGATCGGGTTCCGGTGGCAACATCAACTCGCCGCCGGCTCGCTGTTCCATACTCACGCCGGCGCGGTCTACGAGCTCAATTCCGTGACCGGCGCCCGGATGGTCGGCGGCCCTTGCCCGGTCGATCCTCGGCTGGGAGCCGAGGCGTCGGAACCGACGTCCACGAAGCCACTTCTGGAGATCTATCACCGGGATCACCCTGGGCTGCAGGTGCCGTTCATCTCCCGGGACGCTCGACTGATCGTTTGGCTGGGTGCCGGAGCCGTGACCGCCAACATGAACTATGTCGTGCTGGAGCCGGGTGAACGGAACAAGGAGCACGTGCACGCATTCTCCGAGGACACCATTCACATCCTCGAGGGCCACGGCACAGCCGAAAACGTCTCCACCGGTGAGTCTTTCCTCTTCGGCCCCGGAGACACCATCCACATTGAGATCGGAACGTGGCACGCGGTCGCCGCCGACCAGGGCGAACGAGTCATCAGCGTCGGCGGCCCGTGTCCGGCCGACACCGACATGCTGCGGGCCGCGGGCGTCGACGTCGACGACATCGTCCGCTCGCTGGAACAGCGGACCGCCTCGTGATGACCATTGTCGCCCTCGAACAGCTCGATGTCACGGCCGGCGATCGGGCCGCCAACATCGACCTCGCCGTCCGACGTGCAGAGACTGCGTTCCGCGCCGGCGCCGACATCGTCGTGCTGCCCGAGTTGGCGACCAGCGGATACGTCGTCGACCCGGTTGCCGCCGAAGCCGTTGCCGAGCCGCTGAACGGCCCGAGCCTCGAAGCGCTCGGCGCGGTCGCAGCCGCCCACGACGGGCTGATCGTTTACGGGTTCTGCGAGTCGGCCGGGGATGCGCGCGACCACTCGGCCGCGCTGTTCAACTCGGTCGTCGCGGTGGACGCCACTGGCCCGGTCCTGCACTACCGCAAGCTGCACCTGTTCGACGAGGAGCACCGCGCCTATCGTCCCGGGGACCTGGGACTCCCAGTGGCAGAGACGAAGTTCGGCACCATCGGGATCTGCATCTGCTACGACCTGCGGTTCGTGGAGGTCATGCGGTTGCTGTCGCTGAGCGGCGCGGACATCGTGATCGCTCCGGCCGCCTGGGTGGGCGGCTTCGACAAGTCCGTCCCCACCGCCGGCGCCACCCGCCACGTCGATTCTGTGCTCGCCCAGGCCAATCTCGATCAGGTCGCCGTAGTCGCCGTATCGCAGGTGGCCGGCGCGTCGCACGGCGGCCCGGCCACGTTGGGCGGCTCGATCGCCTGCGACGCCTACGGCGAACTGCTCGCCGGCCCGCTGTCCCGCACCGCATCCGATTCCGCCCTGGTGTCGATCGACCTGGATGCGGTCCGTGCCTCCCGGCGCCGCAGTCCCACCATTCGCCCACGCGAGGACCGTCGGACGGACGTCTACTCGCTCTGCCTTCGAAGGGAGGCCTTGTGAAACCCGCACCGTTCGAATATCTCCGGCCAGAGACGCTGGACGAGGCGTTGGCAGCACTCGCCGCTGCCCCGGACGAGAGCAAGGTCCTGGCCGGCGGCCAGAGCCTGATCCCGATGATGAACTTCCGGCTGGCGCGGCCGGAACGACTGATCGACATTAACCGGGTCCGGGATCTGGCCGGCGTGCGGGTCGACGGCGACCGAGTGCACATCGGAGCGTTGACCCGGCACCTGGCGTTGCAGAACTCCAACCTCGCAGGTCCGCTCGGATCGCTGCTGCGGCACGCCGCCGTCAACGTCGGGCACCTGCCGATCCGCACCCGGGGGACCTTTGGAGGCTCCCTCGCACACTGCGACGCCTCGTCGGAATGGTGCCTAGTGGCCACCCTGCTCGACGCACAGATCACCGTGCGCAGCGCGGCGCGAGGGGAACGCACGATCGCGGCCGCCGACTTCTTCCAGGCCATCTTCACCACTGCCCTCGAGCCGGACGAGATCCTCACCGGCGTCACCCTTCCGCTGCTGGACGGAAACTTCCGCACCGGAATCGTCGAATTTGCCCGCCGGGCCGGCGACTTCGCGATCGTGGCAGCCACCTCCGCGGTGCAGATCACCGACGGTGTGGTCACCGAGGCACGGGTCTGCCTGGGCGGGGTCGCCGAGATCCCATTCCGCAGCCGCGCCGCCGAGCAGACCCTTCTGGATCAGCCGTGGAGCGACCAGCTGGTCGAAGCCGCGGCCACCGCCGCCGGCGCCGAGGTCGACCCGCCCAGCGACCTGCATGGTGATGCCGACTATCGGCGAGATCTGGTGATCACCCTCCTCACTCGCTCCCTGCTGGGCGTCGATCGGGCCTGGGTGGGGCACTGATGGACCACGTCGAGCCATCGACGTGGACGGGCCGGCCCCTGCCGCGGGTGGAGGACCCGGCCATCATCCGTGGGTGGGGGAATTACGTCGCCGACGTCGCGGCCCATGATTCACAGTGCCTGTACGCCCGGTTCGTCCGCAGTCCCCACGCCAGCGGGAACATCGTCTCGGTGACTGCGCCCCCCGGTGTCGTCATGATCACGGCGGCGGATCTGACGGAGGTCAAGTCGATCCGGGCGGTCCTGGACCGGCCCGACTTCGTGGCGGTGTCCACCCCGATCCTGGCCGACGATCGGGTCCGGTTCGTGGGTGAGCCGATCGCCCTCGTGATCGCCGCATCCGAGGCGGATGCGGAGGATGCCGCCGAACAGGTTGAGGTGCAGATCGAGGAACTTTCCCCGGTGCTCTCCGCCGCGGACGCGGTTCGCGGGGACGCCCCGCTGGTCCATGACGTCGCTTTTCCCGGCGAGCCCAACACGGTGGTCGACGGCCGGGTCCACACCCCCGGATTCGAGGCCGCGTTCGCCGCAGCCGACCGGGTCGTGCGGATCCGGGTCAGCTCCGCCCGGCAGAGCGCGATGCCGCTGGAGGCCAGGGCTTCCCATGCCGCGTTCGATCGGACGAGCGGGCGCAGCACGCTGCACGCCACGTTGCAGATGCCGCACAGCATCCGCACCGCGATCACCGATCTGCTGGGCATCAATGAGGACGATCTGCGGGTCGTCGCCCCGGACGTGGGCGGCGGCTTCGGCGCGAAGCAGACACTGGCCCGGGAAGATGTCGCGCTGGTCTGGGCCTCCCGCAAGCTGCGCCGCAACATCGCCTGGATCGAGACGCGGGAGGAGAACTTCCTCGCCTCCTGGCACAGCCGGGAACAGACCTACGACATCGAGGGCGCCTTCACTGCCGACGGCGAGTTGCTGGCCCTGCGCGGCGACTTGGTCTGTGACGTCGGCGCGTACTCCTGTCACCCGGTCACCTGGGGTGTCGAGCCGCTGATGGCGTTGGCGGAACTGCCGGGCCCCTACCGGGTTAAGGAATACTCCGCCCGGTCCCGGGGAATCATCACCAACAAGTGCCCGATCGCGCCCTACCGCGGAGTGTCCCGACCGGTGCAGGTGCTGGCGATGGAGCGACTGTTCGACGTCGCGGCGCAGGAACTGGACCTGAACCCGGTGGAGCTGCGGCACCTGAACCTGGTTTCGGAGTTCCCGCACGTCTCGCCGACGGGGCTCGTCCTGGATGCCGCGTCGCATCGAGAGACGCTGGACTCCGCTGTCAAACTGTGCGACATCGAGGGCTTCCGAGTTCGGCAGGCCCAGGCCCGCAGCGAGGGCCGGTATATCGGGCTTGGTATATCCTGCTTTGCGGAACGAACCGGTTACGGCACAGCCGCTTTCGCGGCCCGCTCCCAGCCTGGGAAGCTGGCCGCCGACAGTGCTGCCCCGGTCATCACCCCCGGATTCGAACGGGTCGTGCTGGCCATGGACCCGTCCGGCACCCTGACGCTGCGGATCGGCGCATCCCCGCACGGGCAAGGCCTGCACACCACACTCGCGCAGGTCGTCAGCGACGAACTCGGCCTGAAGCCGCAATCGATCCGGGTGATCGACTCCGACACCGACAACACCCCATATGGCTGGGGCAGTTTCGCCAGCCGTGCGATGGTGATGGCCGGCGGCGCATCAATGATCGCCGCGCGCGAGCTGGCCGAGCGGCTGCGCGGTCTGGCTGCGGACCGGCTGGGGGTATTGCCCGGCGACATCATCCTGCGCGACGGGAAGGCGTGGGGCGGCAACGGTACGTCGATTGCGGTGGATGTCCTGGCCCGCGACGTCTACCACAGCTCGCACCTTTTGTCCGACAAAGGTGAACCGGCGCTGGAGACAGTCGGCATCTACGACCCGACCGGCACCTTCGCCAACGCCTGCCATATCGCCGAGGTCGAGGTGGATCCGATGACGGGGAAGGTCGACATCATCCGCTTCGTGGTCGCCGAAGATGCCGGCCGACTGATCAACCCGGCCATCGTGGACGGACAGATCCACGGCGGCGTCGCCCAGGGCGTGGCGAATGCGCTGTACGAGGAGTTGATCTACGACGACCGCGGGGTTCTGGTCACCACCTCACTGATGGACTTCCTCCCGCCGACCGCCGCGGAAATGCCCAATGTCGAGATCGTGCACCACGAAACCCTTTCACCCGCCACCATCACGGGCGCCAAGGGCGTCGGCGAAGGTGGCACCATCGGCGCCCCCGCTGCGATCGCGAACGCCATCAGCGACGCGCTCGCTCCCCTCGGGGTCGGCGTCTTCCACCTGCCGGCGACCCCACACCGGATCCGCACCGCCATCCGCACCCGCACCGATCTGCGCGGCCCAGCCGCAGGTCATCCCGAGGAGGCTCCCTCATGACTTCCACCGTCGCCCTGCGACTACACGTCAACGGTGACCGCCACGACATTCGAGTCGAGCCCCGACGCACGTTGGCCGACGCCCTGCGTGAGGACTGCGGCCTGACCGGCACACACCTGGGCTGCGAGCACGGCGTCTGCGGTGCATGCACCGTGCTGGTCGACGGGCAACCGATGCGGTCCTGCTTGATGTTCGCGGTCCAGGCCGAAGACCACTCGGTCCGCACCGTCGAGGGCCTAGCACCGGACGAGGACCACCTGCACCCGGTTCAGCAGGCGTTCTGGGAAAACCACGGCCTGCAATGCGGCTTTTGCACGCCCGGCTTCCTCACCCTGATCGCCGGGCACCTGGAAGAGCGCCCCGACTCCAACGAAGCCGAATTGCGGGAAGTGTTGTCCTCGAACCTGTGCCGGTGCACCGGCTACCAGAACATCGTCAAGGCCAGCCTTTGCGCGGCCGAGGCGATGCGGGCCGACGACGAACAGCCATGATCGGCGCCCGCGCTCTCAGACTGGAGGACCCGGTCCTGCTCCGCGGGGCCGGCCGGTTCGCCGCGGACACCGTCCGGGTCGGCGAGCTGCACATGCGGGTCGTTCGCTCACCCGTCGCTCATGGCCGGATCGTCCGGATCGACACCTCACGGGCCCGCATCGGGGACGGGGTGGTCGATGTCTGGACCTACGACGACATCGCCGACCTGCCCGCGATCAGCTTTCGGCTCACCCCGCGGGACGATCTGCTGCCGTACCGGCAGCCGGTGCTGGCCCGCCGATTCGTACGCTACGCCGGAGAACCGGTGGCGGTCGTCTTCGCCCGTTCCGCCTATCTAGCCGAAGACGCCGCCGAGCTGGTGGAACTCGAGATCGAACAGCTACCTGCGCATATCGATGCGACGCTTGAGCCGGTGCCGTGGATCGACGAAGAACAGGCGACCTGGGCGGCCGGGACCGGAGCCGATCTGCCGGCGCAGGACTCGCAGGCCACCACGTTCACCGTGGAGTACGGCGATGTGGATCAGGTGTTCGCCAGTCCACCGAACTCGCACCGGGTGTTCGAACTGTCCGCTCGGATCGGTCGCCACACCGGCGTGCCAATGGAGTGCCGCGGCCTGGTCGCCTGCTACGACGAGGCCGAGGGGCTGCTAGTGATCGACGGAGCGGCCAAGGTGCCGTTCTGGAATCGGGACGCCGTTGCCGACGCGGTGGGGTTGCCGCCGCACCGGGTGCTGGTGCGGGAAACCCATGTCGGCGGAGGGTTCGGCCCGCGGGGCGAGCTGTACCCGGAGGATGTGCTGGTCACCGTGGCCGCCATGCGGCTGCGAACGCCGATCAAGTGGATTGAGGACCGGCAGGAGCACCTCACCGCGACCAATCATTCGCGCGGCCAGCAGCACACCCTGCGAGCGTTGGTACGTGAGTCCGATGGGTTCATCGAGGCATTGGACGCATCGTTCGTGCTTGACCAGGGCGCCTATGTGCGGACCCATGGGGCAACGGTCGCGTCGTTGACCGCTTCGATGCTGCCGGGACCGTACGTCATCCCGAATTTCCGGGTACAGGCACACGTGCGGCTGACCCATAAGACTCCTGCGGGCACCTACCGGTCACCGGGCCGCTACGAAGGCACCTTCGCCCGTGAGCGACTGGTCGACAAGATCGCGCACGAACTCGGGATCGACAGGGAACAGCTGCGCCGCCGCAACTTCATCCCCGCGGACAAGATGCCCTACGAACGACCGATCCAGGCCATGGGCACCCATCTGGTCCTCGACTCCGGCGACTACCCGCTGCTGTTCGACAAGGTCAGCGCCGCCTACGACTTCCCGGCGATCAGGGCCGAGGTGGTGGCACGACGCCAGGCCGGGGAGCTGGTCGGGTTCGGGTTCGGCTTCTTCGTCGAGAAAAGCGGTATCGGACCGGCTGAAGGGGCCCGGGTGGCGGTCGACACCACCGGGCAGATCACCGTCACCTGCGGCGCGTCGTCGGTCGGTCAGGGTGTCGACACCGTGCTCGCTCAGGTCGTCGCCCACCGACTGGGCGTGACCCACAGCGGAATTCGCGTGGTCCGTGGCCGCACCGATCAGTTCGAGTACGGCCGCGGGGCGTTCGCCACCCGCCTGGCGGTCATGGCCGGCTCGGCCGCGGCGAACGCCGCGGACGCCCTGGCCGACAAGGCCACCAGGGTCGCGTCCCATCACCTCGCGGTCAGCACAGCCGAGATCGAACTCCGCGACGGTGAACTCCGTGTGGTCGACGCTCCCGAGCGTCGACTCACCCTCGGCCAGATCGCCCGGCTCCTGGAGCCGGTCGGGGCCGCGGAGATGAAGGAATCACCCGGGCTCACCGCCGAAGGCTGGTTCCATACCGACCACATGACTTACCCGTACGGGTTGCATGCCGCTGTCGTCCGGATCGACGCCGGCACCGGCGGCATGACGATCGAACGGTTCATCGTCGGCTACGACGTCGGCCGCGCCCTCAACCCGACCCTGGTCGAGGGTCAGATCGCCGGCGGAGTCGCCCAGGGTATCGGCGGCGCCGTCTACGAGGAGTTCCAATACGCCGAGGACGGCACCCCGCTGTGCACCACGTTCATGGACTACCTGATCCCCACCCTGGCCGAGATCCCCGACGTCGAGTCGCTGGTCACCGAGGACGCACCGAGCCCACTCAACCCGCTGGGGGTCAAGGGGGCCGGCGAAGGTGGCACGACTGCCGTCGCCGCCGCCCTGGCCTCGGCGGTCGACGACGCCCTCAGCCGGCCCGGCGCGATCACCTCGGTGCCCATCCGCCCGTCCCACCTACGCGGCCTGTTGGCCGACCACGCCCTAGCAAGCACGAGAAACGGAGTGCAGCATGAGAATCGTTGATCTGACCCACCCCTGGGGCATTCACACGCCCGGATGGGTCGGCTACCCCGGCGGGAAGATGTACTACACCCAGAACCTGCAGACAAACCAGATCGTGTCGCAGCGGATCGAGTCCTCGCTGCACAGCGGCACCCATCTGGACGGCCCGATGCACGGCACCGACGGCGGCCTGGACATGGCGTCCCTGCCGCTGACCAAGCTCATCCACTCCGGGGCCATCGTCGACGTGTCCGACACCTGCAAGGATTGGGATCTGATCGAACCGGAGCACATCACCTCGAAGGTCGAAGTGCGCAAGGGTGACATCCTGATCATCCACACCGGCTTCGTCGACTATTACCAGGGCCAGCCCAAGCAGGATCTGGTGCGCTACTTCACGATGCATCCAGGCGGCAGCGCCCGCCTGGCCAGGTGGATGGCCGACATGGAGATTCGCTGGTGGGGCATCGACGCCGGCTCCGGCGACCACCCGATGAACACAACCATCCGGAACATGCGCCCCGACCTGCTCAAGAAGTTCGAGCAGCATGTGGGCAAGACCTACCAGGAGTTCCTCGGCGAGTACTCCTATACGCACCACCTGTCCGGCCGGGAAATCACCTCGGACATTTTCCCGATGCACCACCTGGCCTTCCAGGACGGCTGCATTCATGCCGAGAACGTCGGTGGGGACATCAGAACCGTGCTGAACCAGCGCGCGATCATCGGCGCCTTTCCCTGGAAGATCGAGGGCGGCGAGGCATGCCCGTGTCGAATCATGGCCTTCTTCGACTGCGGTGAAGACGAGGTCATCGAAGGCTTGGCCGGAGGGAACTGATCATGCTGCTGAACAACGAGTTCGAGGTTGATGCCGACCTCACCCGCACCTGGACGCTGCTCACGGACCTCGAGCGGGTCATGCCGTGCATGCCGGGGGCGTGCCTCGACGGCCGCGACGGGGACAACTTCATCGGCAAGGTGAAGATCAAGGTAGGCCCGATCGGCGCGAACTTCCAGGGAACTGCGCACTTCGCGCAGAAGGACGACGCAACCTACAAGGCGGTCATCGCCGCCGCCGGCAAGGATCCCAAGGGTCAGGCCGCGGTCAACGCGACCATCCACGCCCGGCTTGAGCAGGTCACCGAGACTCGCACCAAGGTGTTGTTGGACACCGATCTGGATATTTCTGGGCGTATGGCCCAGTTCGGCCGGGGCGCGATCGCCGATGTCGGCAGCCGGATCCTGCGTCAGTTCGCCGACAACATCAGCAACGAGTTAGTCGCCGGCCCGTCTCCCGTTGTCGCCTCGGGGGCCGCTCCGGCGGTCAATGGCGCCGCCAGCGCGCCCGCCGGGATTGCCGCGGCGCCCGCCCAGGTGGCCGCCCGCTCCTCGGCGCCTGCCGGCGCGGAGATGGATGCGCTGAGCCTGGTCCTGCCCATGATCAAGGAACGCTTCGGGCAAGCGATCATCGGCGGGCTGCTGGGTCTTCTGCTCAGCTGGCTCGTGTTCGGTCGGCGCAAGTCGACCGCCCCGGGCGATCCCACGCCAGGGACGTGGGTGCGGGTATGAGCGGGCGCCTGCCGCGGTTGACGCCCGACCAGCTGGATCCCGCCCAGCTGCAGATCTATCGAGGGATCACCGGCGGGGAACGGGCCAAAGGTCCGCAGCATTTTCCCCTGTCGGCGCCGGATGGCTCCCTGCACGGGCCGTTCGGGGTCATGCTCCATGCCCCCGGCGTCGGTGGAGTGCTGCAGGAACTGGGCGCCACCATCCGATTCAACACCGAGCTGAGCCTGCGGCAGCGAGAGATCGCCATCCTGCAGGTGGCGCAGGCCGTGGGCAGCGAGTTCGAATGGTGGGCACATGAGCGGGTGGGCCGAGCGGCCGGGCTGACCAGTGAGGAGCTGATGCAGCTGTCGATGGGCATCTTCCGCGGTGCCAACGACGAGGAAGCAGTCTCGGCGCAGTTCGTCGCGACACTGCTGCATTCGCAGATGATGTCCGACGCAGAGTACGCCGCCGCGACGGGGACGCTGAGCGCCCGGCAGCTGATCGAGCTGACCGTCCTGGTCGGCTATTACCGGACCCTCGCCCAGCTGATGACGGTTTTCGACATCGGCGTGCCCGAAGACGAACGGGTGCCGGCGCCGGCGCACCGCCACCCGCACTGACTCATGGTACGTTCCGCCGATCCGGCCGATGCGGTACATGAGACGTTCCGCCGGATCGGCGCAGCGGTGCGGAAAGTCCGTCAGGAACGCGGACGGAGCCTGCACGAACTGGCGGCCCAAGCCGGCGTGAGCGAGTCGATGCTCAGCATGCTCGAGCGCGGTCAGGCAGGCGCCTCGGTCCGCACACTCCTGTCGGTCGCTGCCGCCCTGCAGGTGCCAGTGTCCCGCCTGCTGCGGCCCAACCCCCGCCCGGCAGTGACCGTGTACCAGGCAGGTGATCAACTCCGGGTGCAGCCCGCCCCCGGGGTCACCGGCCGGGTGCTGCACGACAACGCCGAGCGCGTAGTCCTCGGTGTCTTCCGATTGGTCCCCGGCGCTGTGACCCGGTTCGACCAGCCCGGCTACGCAGTGGCTCGCATGGGCTGGGTGGCCGTCGACATCGCCCGGGTTCGCCACATTCTCGAACCGGGTGATGGCGTAGCGCTACTTGACCCGGAACGTGCGATCATGACCAATGTAGGCGACCGCACCGCTGAGGTCGTTCTGCTCACCCGGCCGAGCCGCCTCTACCTGGTGAATCGTTGAGTCCCTCCGGCGTCCGTTCGAGTCTAACCGTCGCGGGCAGGGGCTACCATTTCGACAGGACTGAAGGCGAGCGCACTCGCCGTCTAGGAGGGTCGATGTCGCCGAGCAACCGTAGTGCAGCCGTCGCGGACGAGCCGGTCGACGTCGAAAGCGAGACGATGCGCACCCTCGGCGCCGAGATCCGACGGATCCGCCGCGACCGGGGGCTGACGCTGCAGGATGTCGCCACTCGCACCGGCCTGAGCATCTCTATGCTCAGCATGCTGGAACGAGGTCTGGCCGGCGGCTCGATCGGCACCCTGGTCTCTGTGTCCTCCGCCCTGGACGTCGACATAGGCCAATTGTTCGGACCACCTGCGAAGAACGATTCGCCGGTGCATCGGCGCGCTCAGCAGCAACAGGTCGAGACAAAGCCTGGCGTACAGCGGCGCACTGTCCACCACGACGCGGTCGACGGCGTAGAGATCGTTGTCCTCGAGCTCGCCGCGGGAACCAACACCGGCCGAGCTTTGATCCGCCACGCCGGCCACGAGTACGTATTGGTCACGTGCGGATCTCCGGATGTCGAACTGGACAACGATCGAATCACCCTCGAAGAGGGCGACGGGATGCGAATCACTGCCGGTGAACCCCATCGCTTCGTCAACACCACCGACGCCCCGGCCGAGCTGGTATTGACGACCATCACGTCCGCCCACTGACCTCCCCGCACCGATGTCTTCTCGCGAGACCGGGTTCGGCAAGCACGAGCCCCATCGGCAGGGTGTGGATCTGGACGGGCCGCGGGTCTCGGCAAGAGTCCGTGCGAGTTCAAACACAGCGCCACGATGTTGGTCCAATCCGCGCAGGATCGGCCACGGCAATTCGTGAAGCGGCCTGCTGCTGCAACCGCGCAAGAAACGCCGACCAAGGGTCAGCCCGCCTGCCTCGATGAGGGCGAGCCGCGATTCGCGTCCAGATTGCGAGCACCGCTTCCTCATTGAGCTCCACCGGCTTGGGACGTGCCTGGTGAGATTTTCGCCATGACGACGACCTCTCCGCAAGCTCCCGCGTTGACTCATCAAATATGCCCGCCTGGGCCTGGTCGTTGACTCACGTAGGGATGCCCGCGTAGCGGCGCGTCGGTGGGGTGCCGATGCCGGGGCCGGGTAGGCCCGGCTGATGGGACTGACGATGGTGCAGCGACAAGCGGTCACCAAGGCGATCGCGACCCGCTACAAGCGCGCGGACCGGGCCGAGAAG
Organism: uncultured Actinomycetes bacterium; assembly: GCA_964476495.1. GTDB lineage: Bacteria > Actinomycetota > Actinomycetes > Mycobacteriales > Nakamurellaceae > Nakamurella. The sequence continues at coordinate 17,158 of CAYZBB010000094.1, forward strand.
CAGGTGATTTTGGACGAGTTGTGCGCGACGACGGGCTGGCACCGGGACCATGCCCGCAAGGCGTTACGGGTCGCGCTCACGCCACGGATCGTGCGGCCTCGGCGACGCCGGCCGCCCCGGTATGGGGCGGAAGTCATTGTCGCGTTGGCGTTCTGTTGGGCCGTGCTGGGGGCACCCACGGGCAAGCGGCTGGCCCCGATGATGGGTGAGTTGGTGCCACGGTTGCGACGCTTCGAGGAGCTGCTGATCAGCGACGACACGGCGATGGCGTTGGTGGCGATGTCGCCGGCCACGATCGACCGACGGCTCGCGCCGGACCGGGCGAAGATGCTGGCCAGGGGCCGTTCGCACACCAAGCCGGGATCGTTGCTGAAGGACTCGAAACCGATCCGCACCTGGGCAGAATGGAACGATGCGGTGCCCGGGTTCGTCGAGATCGACCTGGTCGGGCACGAGGGCGGCAACGCCGTCGGCGAGCACTGCTACACGCTCACGGTGACCGACATCGCGACCGGGTGGACCGAGAACCGGTCGGTGCGGAACAAGGCCGAGAAATGGGTGCTCGAGGCGTTGCTGGACATCCGGGCGGCGTTCCCGTTCCCGGTCATCGGCATTGATTCGGACAACGGCTCGGAGTTCATCAACTGGCACCTGCTGCGCTGGTGTGAGCAGAACAAGATCACCTTCACGCGGTCCCGGTCCGGGAACAGCAACGACGGGGCGCACGTGGAGCAGAAGAACTGGGCGGTCGTGCGGACCGTGGTCGGCTACCACCGGTACGACACGGCGGCAGAGTTGTTGCTGCTCAACGAGATCTGGTCGTTGCAGTCGTTGATGACGAACTACTTCTGCCCGCAACAGAAGCTGATCTCCAAGGTCCGCAACGGCGCGAAGGTGACCAAGAAGTACGACACGGCGACGACCCCGCACCGGCGCACGGACCGACACGAAATCGTCGCGGTCGAGGACAAGAACATCCTCGCCGACACCTACCGCGACCTGAACCCGGCGGCCATTCAGCGGCAGATCCAGGTCCTCACCGAGCAGCTCCTGGCGATCACCACCGGCAAGACCGGACCCCGGCCGAAGCCCCCGACACAACCCCGTACCAAGCGGGCATCCATCGATGAGTCAACGACCCCAGCTACCCGGGCATCTTGACATGAGTCACCGGGGCTCCTCGTCGCGCGCGAGCTTGTCGACTCCTTTCGCATCCTTTCGCATGGCGTCGCTGTCAGGCAATGGCCGCGCGGCTTTGACTGCCCAGGGAATGACTGAGCCCCCGCCTGGCTTGGGCGGGGGCTTCACTCACGAGCTCGAGGCTGTTACAGCGTGAACAGTCTGGTGAGCTCGATCCCCGAGTAGTTCCCGGGTCGGTGGCATGGGTTGTCAGCCATGCGCGTAGACGCGGTTTCGCTGTTTGTTGGTCCGCGTGCTCCACGCCTCAAGCAGGTCGTGGGAGTTCAAGACGAGGCCGACGTGGAGCGAGATCATGCTCAGTGCAGCGTGTTCCAATCGCTTGTCGGTGCCTCGAATCAGGTCGGTTGGAACGACCACGCGATAGCCGAAGTTCGCGGCGTCGAAAGCGCTGTTGAGGACGCAGCAGTCGGCCATGATGCCGTCCAACACGACCGTGCGAACATTGAGCTGTCGGAGCAGGAAATCCAGGTCCGTCGGGTAGAAGGCGGACAACCGTTTCTTCCCGGTGACGATCTCGTCGCCGTCGGCCACCTCGGTGGAGAACTGGGTCCACTGGCTGCCGCTCAGGGCATGCTCGGCGGCGTTCGGGATGTCACCGACCCACTGTGGGAACGTCAGCCGCCAGCTGCTGGGGTTGCCATTGACGTCGTCGACTCCCGATGCCCGCAGCTCCGAGCGGACGTGGATGATGGAGATACCGAGCTTGCGTGCCTTCCGGTGGAACTCGTTGAGCGGTTCGACGATCTCGCGTCCGCGGGGAGCTGGGCAGGGACACTCCGGTTCCTCCGAGAGGTGACCCTCGTGCATGTCGATCGATACGACGGCGACACGGGCGGGATTGAGATAGTTCGTATAAAGCGTCTCCGACAGCGGCCGGCGCTCTTCGTGGATGTAGTGGTGCAGGTTCATGCCTGACGTCCGTCCGTGACTGGTCGTTCGATACGGCTGGGGTCCACCGGCTCGCGGTGCGGTCCGATTACGTTCGTGGTTGACGCCGGCTGGCCGTCCGTATCGGGAGCCTCGATCTGGGCGACGGCGTCAACTGCTTCCCATTCCGGTGCGCGGAGGGATTCGCGAGGGCCCTCGTCCTCGGATGGCCCGTCCCGTCGCTCCAGGAGCGGACGAATGCCCACGTTGATGATCAGGTGCATGACGATCAGCAGGATGATGCCGACCAGCATCGGGCTGCTGACGACCGCGGCTGCAGCCGGCGGCAGGGTGCCGGTGATGTCGTCAGGCAGGAACTGCAGGCCGAGCGCCACCATGAACGCGGGGGCGGCAACTGCGAGGTTCAAGTCGTCCCAGACGACCTTGGACATCATTTGGACGCCGCTCATCGCGATCACCCCGAACAGGACGGTGGACGCAGCCGCCAACACCGAGGAGGGAAGGCCGGCTAGGAACAGTGCGACGCTCGGGACGAACGCCAGCACGAGGGCGGCCACCCCGGCGGTCAGGGTGACGAACCGGCTCCCGACCTGGGTGATGCGCACGATGCCGGCATTCTCCGGGTAGGAGACGGTGCCGATACCCCCGAACAGCGCGCCAATTCCGGTTCCGAGGAACTCGGTGAACAGGCCCCGGCTGGTGCGTGACTGGTCGACCCGCTGTCCGCCCCAACTTCCGATCAGCTGATACATGCCCGCGGACTCCGCACCGGCCTGGAAGAACGCGAGCAGCATGAGCACGACCACCGACCACTGCACGTCGAAGCCGAACGGCAGGAACGACGGCAGGCTCACCACGGAAGCGCCCGCCACGGCCGGGGTCCACACGCCGGCGATCGCGGCTGCGATCGATCCGACCGCGATGCCCCAGACAATCGCAGCTCGGCGCACCAGCGAATTGCCGCCGAGCACGAGGCAGCCGAGCACGGTGACAACGGTGATCACGCTGACCCAGAAGTTCACCGCGCCATAGCCGGGTAGCCCCTGGACACCGAACCAGCCGGGGAGCCCGATGCTGGCCAGCTGGGCGCCGATGATGATGAAAAGGGTGCCGAACACGACCGGCGCCGAAGACAGCTTCGCGATGTTCCCGAACAGGCCGAGCCGCTTGGTGGGGATGCTCAGGGCCATGAAGATCACTGCTGCGACCGCCAACGACCCGAATGCGGTTCCGAGTCCGTAGCTCGCGCCGGATGCGGCCAGTGCGACGAAGAAGGCTGCCGAGGGTCCATGGACCACCGGCAGCCGCAACAGCCGGCTCGACTGCAGGATCGTGATGATCCCGGTCATCAGGAAACATCCCTGGACGATGTAGGAGACCTGCTGGGTGGTGAGATCCAGCGCCTCTCCGAGCAGCACCGGGAAGATCCAAATCCCGGTCAGGGCCAGCAGGTGCTGGAGGCCGTAAAGACCGGTGCGCACCGGAGGAAGTCGTTCATCGAAGCCGACGCGAAGGATGGGCGAAGCGGCAGGCTGTTCCATGCGTGAATCAACCAATCGTGATCAGCGTCGGACGGTTGCCGGCTCGACGCTTGGACGGAGCTGTCTTCGGTGGACGGAGCGACGCAGTGCTGTCGACGGCCTGCGTCACAGGGCGGACAGATTTGGTCTGAGCTGAAGCTCATCGCCGGCGGCCCCAGGGGCCGCCAACTCGCCTAGGCCTTCAGATGACCAGCTGGTTGCCGCTCTGAGATCCCGATCACCATACCGTCGTCGGTCGCGACAAGGCAAGAAGAATTTCAACCAAGTTGAATCTTCGGTCGGCTTGTCCACGCCGTGTGGGCGCCGCGGCGAGACTGTCAACTCGCCGTTGTGCATCGTGATGTGGCTGGAGCGCCGAGCTTCGCGGCGAGTCAGCCGCGTCCCCGGAGTAGCGGATCTTGACCGAGGAAGCAGATTTCTGGGGCGCTGGTCCTCTTCCTGAACGGCGCTCTCGCTCCGACACTGAACATGCGGTGGATGCCGCTGTTGCCCAAAGAGTCTGAGAGGTGGGTGCTTCATTCGGCGCGCGGGCGGGATCCGGTTTGACGCCAGACGAACCTTGGCGCAGCGGATCAGCTGGCGAACATTGGGGGCTGGCTCGTCGGGGTCGAGCCGCCGCGTTCATCTCGACCTCGCCGGATCGACGGTTCGGCGCTGAACTGGCGCCGGCCTTCGACCAGGGCCGGGGGTGCGCGCCCTCTGGGGCAGGAGGCGTATTTCGGCTCTGCTGAAGTGGTTGCCGGTCAGGAGTGGCCGTGGATGGGGCCCTGATGTTCGGTGAGCGGGCCACCGTCGCCACCCCAATGCTGGCTGATGATTTCCGCCGCGATCGACACTGCGGTTTCCTCCGGGGTTCGGGCGCCGATGTCCAGGCCGATCGGTGAGGACATGCGGGCCTGCTCGGTCTCCGTGAGACCACGCTCGAGTAGCCGCTTACGCCGCTCGCTGTGGGTTCGCCGGGACCCCATGGCCCCGATGTAGCCGACTTCGGGTAGACGCAGCGCGATCTCGAGCAACGGAACGTCGAACTTGGGGTCGTGGGTGAGGACGCACAGTACGGTTCGTCGGTCAATCCGACCGGCCTGCGCCTCGGCGGCGAGGTACCGGTGTGGCCACTCGACGACCACTTCGTTCACTCCGGGAAAGCGGGAGGCTGTGGCGAACACTGGGCGCGCATCACAGACCGTCACCCGATAGCTGAGGAAATTACCGATGCGGGCCACCGCCGCGGCGAAATCGATCGCGCCGAACACAATCATTCGCGGCGGGGGGGCGAACGACTCGACGAAGACGGTCAGTCCTTCTCCGCGGCGCTGACCGTCGACGCCGTAGTGCAGGGTGCCGTTGCGGCCGGCGGCGAGCAGTCCGCGGGCGTCGTCCCGGATCGCTTCGTCCAAGCGGGAGGATCCAGTGTGGCCCTCGGCCCGGTCGTCCCATATCACCAGTCGTTGGCCCAGGTGTTCGGCCGGGCCGGCGACGACCGTGGCGACGGCCACCGATGTGCCCTCCCGCAGGGCTTGAAAGACCATGCCGAGCTGTGGGAAAGACTCCCGATCGACTTCTTCTACGAAGACGTCGATGATGCCGCCGCAGGTCAATCCCACGGCAAAGGCATCGTCGTCGGAAACCCCATACCGCTCCAGCACGGGCCGTCGGTCCCGGAGTACCCGATCGCCGAGTTCGTAGACGGATGCCTCGACACAGCCTCCGGATACGCTGCCCACGGCTTCACCACCGGGCCCGACCAGCATTGAAGCACCCGGCTGTCGGGGGGCCGAGCGGAACGTACCCACGACCGTGGCCAGCGCAACCCGCTGCCCGTCGTTCCACCAGTCTTCGAGTTGGCCGATCACGTCACGCATCGTTCTTCACCTCACCCGGCCCGCGGCGGGCCATTCTTCGCCAGCGGCGACCGTGCCGGCGGCGACGTCGCGGCGACGCTGGGCCGCGGAGCCACTTGTCCGATATCGGCTGCCTCGGTCCCGTGTTAGACAAGTCCGACAGTTGGTCGCCGTTCCTACGTCCCTTGCAGTACCACTGAAGGTTGACTTCAATGCAGTTGAATGTCAAGCTTCCAGGGGGGTCGGCCACGGCGCCGGCCCTTCTTCTCCCTCCACCGCATCGCCGACACACCGAGAAGTCACGAGAGCATGGGAGTGGCGCCACAAATGAGCCGGGAAGCAGTCATCGTCGCGACCGCCCGCACTCCGATCGGGAAGGCATACAAGGGTTCCTATCGGGACACGCCCGGACAGGAACTCGCCGGACATGCGATCGCCACCGCGGTGGCACGGGCGGGCCTCGACTCCGCGGAGATCGAGGATGTCATCCTCGGGTGCGCCATGCCCGAAGGTTCGACCGGATACAACGTCGCACGCCAGGCCGCGCTGCGGGCCGGCCTGCCCGTCGACGTTCCCGGCATGACACTCGACCGGCAATGTTCATCCGGCCTGATGGCGGTAGCGTCCGCGGCCAGGCAGATCATTCTGGACGGCATGACTGCGGTCGTCGGCGGTGGTGTCGAATCGATCTCCCTGGTCCAGAACGAGCACATGAACACCTACCGGATCAAGGATCCGTGGTTCGAGACTCACCAGCCGGACATGTACTTGACGATGCTGCAGACGGCCGAAACCGTGGCCCAGCGATACAACATCACCCGCGAGCAGCAGGACCAGTTCGCATTGCAGTCCCAGCGACGGACCGCTGCCGCTCAACAGGCCAATGTCTTCGCCGACGAGATCGTTCCGCTGCCCAGTGCTCCGAACCTGATCCTCGACGAGGGGAACCGACCGGGCACCACCGCCGACGGGTTGACCGAGCTGACGCCGGTCCTGGCCGGGCGTTGGCCGGGAACCGGCGAGCCGACCGTGACTGCTGGCAACGCCTCTCAGCTGTCCGACGGCGCGGCAGCGCTCGTGCTGATGGAGCGATCAGCGGCCGAGCGGCGGGATCTGCCGGTGTTGGGCGCCTACCGTGGCCTGGCCGTCGCCGGTTGTGCACCGGACGAGATGGGCATCGGGCCGGTGTTCGCGGTTCCCAAGCTGCTCAAGCAGTTCGGCCTGTCGATCGACGACATCGACCTGTGGGAACTCAACGAAGCCTTCGCCTCGCAGGCGCTCTACTGCATTGAACGTCTGGGACTGGACTCCGACAAGGTCAACGTCAACGGCGGCGCCATCTCGATTGGTCACCCGTACGGCATGACCGGTGCCCGCACGACGGGGCACATCCTGCGGGAAGGGCTGCGCCGCCAGGCGCGGTACTGCGTGGTCACCATGTGCATCGGCGGCGGAATGGGTGCGGCCGGCCTCTTCGAGATTGGCTGATACCCCGTGCCGGCCTCGGTTCGGCCGTTCATGAGAGCTCCGAGTCGAGCCGAGAACCCGCGAGATGAGCACGTGAGGTGCGCCGCGGTTCGATTGTCCTGATGAGCCATGGCGGGGATCTATGTTCAGTCGGTTGGCCGCTGGCGATTCGAGCGGCTGTGCTGTTGACATGTGCCCTCATTGCGCAGATCAGGTCGTCCGGGCGGCCGCCATCCCAGTGCTGAGTGGCATCAGTCGGTTCCGCGTCCACCCTCTCTGTCAACCTGGGGTGAGGCACCAGCTCCCTGAGAATCACTGACCCGG
>CAYZBB010000095.1:0-24355 GCA_964476495.1 uncultured Actinomycetes bacterium
GGGCCCGTTCCCTGTGGTTCAGCAAGAGCCGCGGCCACCGCATCATCACCTTCGAACGCAGCCAGGTCGAGCTGGACGAGACCGGAACCCTGAGTCGGCCGGCGAAGATCCCGCCCGGCGCCTCCCGCCCGTCCCTGACCGACCAGAGTGGTGCTCAAGAGGGCGCAAGCCTGGTCTGATCGTGGCCAACAAATGCGTCCCCGGGGACGTCGCCCAGTGCTCGAGATCGGCGAGATGCTCGTCGACGCTTCGGACTCGCGCCCGACCGGGCCGCGGTTCGGCCGAGGCCACCACCACGAGCCGACCGGCAGCGAGGTCGCACCTGGACGATCTGCCCAGTTCAGCGTTCCCCCACTGTCGCCGGCCTGCAGGTTGGCCGCGCGCCGTCATCGGTGACGCCCCTGACACCAGTTCACAACTCGTACACCAGGAAGGCCGTGATGACCCAAGACTGTCGTGCGATCACGCCCAGGTTGACCCCCCGGCAGGAAGAAATCCTGGATTGCATTTCGCTGGGCATGACTAACCGGGAGATCGGTCAGCACCTCGGGTTGGCCGAACAAACCGTCAAGAACTCAATTACCGACATCCTGGCCGTACTCGGACTGCGCCGCCGAGTCCAAGCGGCCGTCTACGCCACGACGACCGTAGCGGGTCGGGCCGCCTCGAGGCCACCGGAGGATGCGGAATGCCAAATGCTATGCTGCCGTACCGTACGCGATGCGCCATTGGTGTCCCGGCATGCTCCGCGCGGGCCCGGAGTGTTTACTCGCGGGCAATGATTCCGAATGTGACAGGGTTCGTGAGAATCCTGTCACGACCGGAGTGCGGGGGCGACCGTCCGTGCGGTCGGGCAATTCTCACTTATCAAGCCGGTTTCGTTGTGAAAAGGAATTGCCTTGTCCGAGGACCTACACCAACTAGCAACCGTCGAAGCCAGGCGACTCGTCGCGACTATTGATCCGGAAACGAACGGGCACCTTCTGACCGGCTTCGCGTATTTCGATGCGGCGGCGCTCAGTGACGCCGACAGAATTCGCTGGGCGAACTGGACGCGATCCAGCGGCGGGCTCCTGGTCAGGCTTGATCGCATCCAGAATATCATCTGGACGGTGGTGGCCGTCGTCTCTCTGGTGGTCATTGTCGACATCGGCATGGGAGATGAGGGTCTGGCCTCGTCGACCATCTGGCAGCTCGTTGCCGTGACCGGCGCACTCCTGGCCGGCGCTCTCGAAGTGGTGATGAATCAAAAGTCCGGCTACCAGCCATGGTTCGATCGCCGGCACTTGTACCACAAGGCTCGTCAGGTCGTATGCCTGACGGCCTTGCGGCAAAGCCTGAACGACGAGGCACGAGCACCGGATCAGAAGGCGATCGAAGCTCGCCTGGCTATGGCGGCGCTGGTGGTCCGTCAGGCGGTCTGCAGTCGCGGCATCTGGCGCACGACGGTGCTCGATGAACAGGGCGTTCGGCTGAATATCAATCTCCAGATCCTGATAATCTGCGATAGGACCACGGCGTGCCTTCGGCACCGTAGGTCCAGCGCGCCCGCCATGCAAACCAAGGGCAGGCGGGACTGGATCGAACTGACTGAACACCTCGCCTGGTTGTACAAGTACGATATTCTGCTCGGTCTGTTGGAGCGGGCAGTGAACAGCCACTCATCATCGGGGTCGTCGACGGCAACCGACGAGTTGCGGTCGACGATTGCTGTTCTGGACACCCTCGTCGCCCCGAAAAGCTGAACGACGGCACAGTTCTCAACCTCATCCCCAAGTACCAAATCCAGGGGACTGCCGGTGATCCCGATCAGCCACAACATTCCCAGTGTGGGCGAGGTGTCCGATCGGATCCACATCGCTCGGCTGGACGGCTGCGCCTGTGTGATCAGCCGCAGTCACACACGGCCGCCGAAGCGGTGGCCGTCATGACCGCCGACACCACTCTGCAGAAGGGCCAACCCCACTGCGCTCAGCGCTCATCGGCCAGCAGTTTCCGCAGGCTCGTCGCCGGATGCCCGCTCACCGCAGCCACATCGCCCGTCACCGCGGCCAGTTCACCGGCCGCGATCGCGGTGTAGGTGCTGACCCACGCGTCGACCTGCCAGTCCGGCGCCCCGTACACCGCGCGGGAGGCGTAGGCCTCGTCCAACGTCTGGTTCTGGTAACGCACGGGGCGCCCCGTCACCTCGGTGAGGATGCGGGCGACGTCGGCAAGACCCAGCGCCTGCGGCCCGGTCAGTTCGTACGTCCGGCCGTCGTGCGCACCGGACCCGGCGGCGAGCAGCACCGCGGTGGCGACGTCAACGACGTCCCGACGCGCGACCGCGGACACCCGACCGTCCCCGGCCGGGCCGAGCAGCACGCCGTCCGCCCCGGCGAACAACACGAACTGGTCCGCATAGAGGTTGTCCCGCAGGAACGTGAACAACAGGCCGGTCGATCGGATGTGCTGCTCGGTGTGCCAGTGGTCGCGTGCCAGGGTGAACGTGGCCTCCGGCGAGGCGCCGAGGAACGAGGTGTAGACGATCCGGCTGACCCCCGCGTCGACCGCGGCGTCGACGAAGGTGCGATGGACTTGGACCCGCCCCGGCTCCTCGGCGCCGGACACCATGAACACCGTGTCGATGCCGGACAGTGCGTCCCGGCAGGCCGCGAAGTCGGCGTAGCCCGCCCGGACAACCTCCGCCTCGTCCAGCCGGGGCGCTCGTTCCGGCGATCGGACCAGCAATCGCTGCGGCACCTGCGCGGAGGCCAAAGCGGCCGCAACCCCACGTCCGAGATGCCCGGTCGCGCCGGTGACCGCAATGCGCGGGCTCATCGCCCGGATCCCTTCACGGCGCAGAGTCTGTCACCCTGTGCATCCGAGTCCTAGGGCCGTTGGGCGGACAGAGTTCGGGCAAACGAGTCATTGTCACCGCGGATCGAAGACCGTGGTTACCATCGCCTCATGGTGGGCCTGGCGCAGGCCATCGCCGAGACGCCCGTGCTGCTGGATGGCGGACTGGCCACGCTGCTGGAAGCGCGCGGGCACGACCTGTCGTCCGCGTTGTGGTCGGCGCGCCTGCTGGTCGAGGACCCCGGCGCCATCGTGGCCGCGCACCGCGCGTACTTCGATGCGGGCGCCCAGGTCGCGATCACTGCGAGCTACCAGGCCTCGTTGCCGGGCTTCGCCGCGATCGGGTTGAGCCGGGCCGATGCGGAGCGTGCGTTGCGCAGCTCGGTGGAGCTGGCCAGGGCCGCGGCGGACAGCCCGGCACAACCGGGAACGCGCTGGGTCGCGACCTCGGTGGGCCCGTACGGCGCGGCGCTGGCCGACGGCTCCGAGTACCGCGGCGACTACGGCCTGACGGTCCGCCAGCTGCGGCGGTGGCACCGGCCCCGGCTGGAGATCCTGGCCGATGCGGGCGGCGACCTGCTCGCCGTTGAGACCATTCCCTGTCAGGCCGAAGTCGAGGCGGTGCTCGCGGAGATCCAGCAGCTCGACGTGCCGGCCTGGCTGTCGATCACCGCTGACCACGGTCGAACCCGCGCCGGTGAACCCGTCGAGGAGGTGTTCGCGATGGCCGCCGGGGTCGATCAGCTCGTCGCGGTCGGGGTGAACTGCATCGAGTCCACCCAGGCGGTCGACCTCGTGGCCGCTGCCGCCGAACGTTCCGGCAAGCCCGTCGTCGTCTACCCGAACAGCGGCGAGGGCTGGGACGCGGCGAGTCGTCGGTGGGTGGGAAGGGCCACGTTCGGCCCCGAACATGCGGCCACCTGGGTGTCGTCCGGCGCGCGCCTGGTCGGCGGATGTTGCCGGGTGGGACCGGAGGCCATCAGGACGCTGGCGCGGCATGCTGCCGGCTGGGCGGTGACACCCCCATCGGGAGAATCGGGGTCCGTCCCGTCGCGGTGAGCACCCAGACACCGACGGCGACGACGGCCGCCACCTCGCACAGCAACAGGCCGCGTTCGACCAGGCCCAACGGGACAGCGCGGTACCAGGGCAGACCGGTGACCGGGCTCAGCAGCCAGGCCCCGAACAGCGGAGCGAACCAGGCCAGTGATAGGGCCCCCAGCCAAAATGCGGACCGGGCGGCCGGCCCCGATGCCGGCCGTCGCGTGAGCAGCATGACCGCGACCGGAAGGCACAGGAACGCCACAATGCTGGCCACCCGGTGGACGTGGCCCGACGCGCTCGGCCCGATCGCCCAGTCGTGCTTCGGGAACGCGACCACCACCAGCAGCGCCAGCGACCAGGTCACCCCCAGCATGGCGCCGAGCGAGCCGGATCGGGCACGGCCCGACCGGATCGCCGCGACCACGATCGCCAACGATCCGACGGCCAGCGCGACGGTACCGACGTTGAATGCCCAAGCGGTGTCGGTCAGCGCGTATTCGCTGACGGTGCGCCGGACGGGGGAGATGCCCGAGGTGTCGGGCAGCACGTGCAGCGCACCGACCAGGGTGGCCGCGACAAGCACACCGACGATGCCGACCCCGGCCATCAGCCGGGTGGCTGCGACCGGCGATTCGACGACCGCGGGAGCCTTCACCGCCATACGGACTCCTCTACCCGAACGCTCTCGATCCGACCAACCTACGCAGCCCGGCCCATCCGAGGCGTGACTGCCGCGGCGGGTGTGGCTGCGACGGCGGGTGTGGCTGCGATCGGCGGTGTGATTGCGATGGGCGGTGTGATTGCGATGGGCGGTGTGATTGCGGTGGTCGGGCGCGGCCCGGACGGAACCGGGCCGCCGGAACACGCGTCCTCACCGGACCACGGGCCGTGCGTGAAGGACGTCACGGATGTGTGACGTTCACCGGGCCACGCCCGAATGTGTTCGGACCGATCCGCAGGGTCGGGGACAATAGAGGAACCTGGGGGTGACCATGCAGATGCGTGACGGAACCATGCGCGGGCCGAGGGCGGTCCGGCTGCGTACTGCGGTGCTGGTGACGGTGGTCGGCCTGGCGGCCGCCCTGTCGGCGTGCTCGACGGCCGGTTCATCGGGATCGGTGCTCGACACGGTCGGCAACGCCGCCCGATCGACCGCGTCCGGTGCTTCCGGCGACGGATCCGACTCCGGGTCGGGCGGGGTGGTCACGGTACCGTCCACCACCTCCTCGTCCAAGCCGCCTCCGCCGCCGCCCGCCGAGGTCGTTACCGCCCCCGCCAACGGCACCGAAGGTGTCGACCCGCTGGCCCCGGTCAACGTCACGGTCGCCAAGGGCACGCTTGAGTCGGTCCGGATGGCCAACCCGGACGGTGAGGAGGTGCCCGGCACCCTGGCCGCGGACAAGCTGTCATGGACCGCGCAGGCCGAACTCGGGTACGGCCGGACCTACACCGTCACCACCTCCGCGCGCAGCACCGCCGGCATCGTCAACGAGACCACAAGCTCGTTCACCACGGTGGTCCCGGACAACAAGACCAAGGCTTACACCTTCCCCTCCGACGGCATGACGGTCGGTGTCGCCCAACCCATCTCGATCAGGTTCGATGAGCCGGTGCCGGACAAGGCGGCCGCGGTGCAGGCGGTCACCGTCACCACCACCCCCGCCCAGACCGGCGGCTTCCGGTGGATCAACGACCAGGAACTTCGCTGGCGTCCGGCCGAGTTCTGGCAGCCGGGCACCACCGTGTCGGTGACCGTGGACGTCTACGGCCACAATCTCGGCGATGGCCTGTACGGCCAGGAGGACACGACCTTCGGCTTCACCGTCGGCCGGTCGATGATCGCCGAGATCGATGACAACACGCACACCATGGTGGTCAAGGAGAACGGCCAGGTGATCAACGAGATCCCCGTGTCGATGGGCAGCAACCGGTACCCGACCTACAACGGCATCCATGTGGTGGCCGAGAAGTACGACTGGAAGCTGATGGACAGCAGCACCTGGGGCCTGACCGGGGCGGGCGCCTACCGCACCAACGTGCAGTGGGCGACCAGGATCTCCTCCTCCGGCGAGTTCGTGCATGCCGCACCCTGGTCGGTGGGCTCGCAAGGGTACGAGAACGTCTCGCACGGTTGCGTGAACGTCTCGACCGCCGCGGCCGCGTGGTTCTACGACACCTTCATCCCCGGCGACCCGGTGATCATCAGCAACACCGTCGGGCCGGACCTGGAGGTCTGGGACGGTTACGGCGACTTCCAGCTGCCGTTCGATCAGTACGTCCAGCAGACCTGAGGTACGTCCAGCAGACCCGACGGGAACCGGCGGCGGGCGACCGGCCGCCGGTCCGACAGGAGCTGGGCTATTGGTACAGGCCGTCCAACTCGGCCATGTACTTCTGCTCGACGATCCTGCGGCGAACCTTCATCGACGGGGTCAGCTCGCCGTCCTCGATGGTCAGATCGCGCGGCAGGATGATGAACTTCTTGATCGTCTCCCAGCGTTCCAGCTGGGTGTTCAGCTTCTGCACGTGCTCGTCGATCAGCGCATAGACCTTAGGGTCCTTGGCCAACTCGGCCGTGGTCCTGCCGCCGAGGCCGTTCTTATCGGCCCACTCGTGGATCATCTCGTCGTCCAGCGTGATCAACGCCGAGGCGAAATGACGCCCGTCGCCGTGCACCACGATGTGCCCGGCCCACGGGCATTCGGCGCTGAAGATGACCTCGATCTTCTGCGGCGCCACGTACTTGCCGCCGGACGTCTTGATCAGGTCCTTCTTCCGGTCGGTGATCTTGAGGTAGCCGCCGTTCAGTTCGCCGATGTCGCCGGAGTGGAACCAGCCGTCGGCGGTGAAGGCCTCCTCGGTGGCGTCGGGCCGGTTGTGGTACCCGCGCATGACGCCGGGACCCTTGATCATCACCTCGCCGTCGTCGGCGATCCGGAAATCGGTGCCCGGCAGGGGCGGCCCGACCGTGCCGATACGGGCGTCGGCGGGCAGGTTCACCGCCGCCGCGGCGCTGGTCTCGGTGAGGCCGTACCCCTCGAGGATGATCATGCCGACCGCGTCGAACCACTCCCACACCTCGGAGGACAGCGCCGCCGAACCGGATACGAAGAACCGGATCCGCCCGCCCATCCGCTCCCGCACCTTGCTGAACACCAGTCTGTCGGCGACGCCCAGCTGTAGCCGCAGCGGCAGGCCGGGTTGGCCGCCGCGTTGCCGGATCCGGGACGCCTTGATGCCGACGCCGATTGCCCAGTCGAAGATCTTCGCCTTGGGTCCGCCGTCGCCCTGCGCGGTCAGCGTCACTTTCGCCCGGACCTTCTCGAAGATGCGCGGTGCCCCACCCATGAACGTCGGCTTGATGACCCCCAGGTTCTCCACGATCCTGGTCAGGTCGCCGTCGACGGCCGTGCTGAACCCGGTCTCCAGCTGTACCGCCGAGAGCACCTTGCCCAGCACGTGCGACAGCGGCAACCACAGGTACTGCACGTCGTCCGGGCCGAGGATATTGAGTGCGGCCACTGCCTTGCCCTCGTACACCCAGTTGTCGTGCACCAGGCGGACGCCCTTGGGCTTGCCGGTCGTTCCCGAGGTGTAGACGAGGGTGGCCAGGTCCTCCGGGCCACAGCCGGCGATCCGGTCGTCGACGACGGACGGCTGTGCGGCGAGCAGCGCGGCCCCGCGCTCCTCCAGCTCCGACAGCGTGAGCACCTCGACGCCCTCGTGCCGGTGCACGTCGGCGTCGGGCCCGTCGAACAGCACGATGGCCTTCAGGGCGGGCAGGTCCGAGTCCAGCGCCTTGTTCGCCTGGGCGGGGTCCTCGGCGATCAGCACCACCGATTCCGAGTCGTTCAGGATGAAGGCGACGTCCTCGCGGGCGGTGGTCGGATAGACGGTCGTCGTCGCGCCGCCGGCGCACAGGATGCCGAGGTCGGCCAGGATCCACTCGATGCGGGTGGTGGATGCGATGGCCACGCGCTGCTGTGGTTGCAGACCAAGGCCGACCAGACCGGCGGCGATGTTGAACACCCGCACCTTGGTCTGCGCCCAGGAGATCGACTTCCAGTTCGCGCCGACCAGGTAGCGGAAGGCCTCGCGGTTGGGTGTCTTCTCGATCCGGTCAACGAACAGGTGCCCGAACGACTGTGCTCGATCGGTCAGGGCTGATGTCATCTTGGGGGACGTCCTCCTTGACGGGCCGGATGGCAGGGAGTGGCAGCCGGCCGATCCCTGCACAACTGTCGGACTTCCGACCCTACGTGGCGCGCGTCACTCATTCACCCCCAGGACCGATATCAATCGCGCAAATCCTGCGGCCGGCGCCACCGAACAGCCACCCGGTCAGCGCAGCCGGGTGACCCGGACCGTCACCTCGTTCCCGATCGCGTCCGGCCCGGCGTACACACCTTTCACCGGCGGCACGTCGCGGTAGTCACGCCCACGCCCGACAACCACGTGGGCCTGCCCCGGCGCGGTGAGGTTGGTCGGGTCGAACCGGTTCCAGGAGCCGTCGAACCATTCGATCCAGGCGTGCGACTCGCCGACCACGGCCTTGCCGACCTCCACGGTGCCGCCGGGATGCAGGTAGCCCGAGACGTACCTGGTCGGCACCCCCATCGAGCGCAGCATGCCGATGGCCAGGTGGGACAGGTCCTGGCAGACGCCCCGCTTGGCCAGGTAGGCCTCGACGGCCGAGGTGTGCACCCCGGTGGCACCGGTCTCGTAGGCCAGCGTGCGGTGCACCCATTCGCAGACCGTTCGGGCCGCCTTCCGCGGGTCGGCGGAGGCCTCCTTGATCTCGGCGGCGATGCCGGTCAGCTCGTCGTCCAGTTCGGTGAGCGGAGTGGGCGTCAGGAACTCCTCGAACCGATCCTCGCAGTCCGAGGCGCCCAGTTCGTCCCAGCTCATCGCGCTGCCGAGGGTCGGCGCCACGTTCCATCCGGCGGCCTCGGCGCCGGGCCAGCTCCCGGCGGGCGGGAAGGTCTCCACCGTGGTCGTCGCGGTGACCGCCAGGTGCCGGTGCGGCCGGTGGATGTCGAACGCCGAGACGCGGGTGCCGAAGTAGTCGACGTAGGACAGCACGCCCTCGAACGGGTCGATCTCCAGCCTGGCGGACAGCACCGCCTGCCCAGGTTCGTCGCTGGGCTGCATCCGCACCTCGTTGTACGAGGTGGTCACCGTGTCCGGGTAGGTCAGTACAGTGCGGTGGACGATCAGCAACCGCCAGATTTCCGGCATCACGGTCGGGGCCGTCTGGTACTGGGCCAGTGAGTCCTGCGTGTCCGACTGCTCCTGCGTCATGCCGCACCTCCGTCGGCGCCGATGTTCGCCCAGGTCACCGAGTCCTCGCGGCGGAAGAACGACTTGGTGACGGCCGTGTGCGCGCTGTACACGGTCCGCTGCAGGGTGGCCAGCATGTGCTCTCGGTCCGCGGCCAGCTCCGCACCCGTCCGGTACTCGAGGCCGGTGCGGGTGCGTCCGACGATGCGGCGCGCCGACGACGGATCCCGACGCGGGTCCATGTAACGGGTGGATCCGATCGCCTCCAGCTCCGCCAGGCAGGACTCGGCGGTACCGAGCGACCGGATCACCGACCTGGGGAACATCCGGTCCAGCAGCACGAACTCGTAGGCGGTCAGCTGGCCGATGCTGCCGCCGTGGCTGCGCACGTACGGCTCCCAGCCGCCGCACGCGCTCACCAGAGCGCGCCACGGGGGCACGGATCCGGTCTCCGACTCGGCGGCGGCCAGCAGCCGGATCGTCATGTCCGCACGCTCAAGGGACCGGCCGACGACCAGGAACTGCCAGCCTTCGTCGTGCGTCATCACCTCCGACACCAGGCCATTGGCGATCGCGCATCGCTCACCGACCCACCGCAGGAACACGTGCGGGCCGGCGCCGTGTGCCTCGCGGGTCCGCAGGCCGTGCCAGGTGACGTTGAGGCATTCCCACACGTCGAGCGGGATCGCGTCTCGGACTCCGCGGGCGTTGTCCCGTGCGGCCGTGAGCGCCCCGGCAACCGACGAGGGCCGGTCGCTGTCGAACACCAGCGCTCGCACCAGCTGACCGGAGTCGGCCTGGCTGCCCGCGCCGATGGTCTCGTCGTCGGACAACCCCATCGTGTCCAGCAGCGCGCGGATCACCTGGTGGTCCGCCTGCCAGGAACCGGCGGGCAGCAGGTGCAGGTAGGTGTCCAGGATGCGGGCGGTGCAGTCGGCCCGCTCGACGTGACGGCCGAGCCAGTACAGCGACTCGGCGATCCGGCTCAACACGGCCCGTCCTCCTGATCCTGTGCACCTGTCTGCTGCTGTTGTTCGTGCTGTGCGCGGAAGCCGGAGATCTCCTGCGGCGGGCTCAGCGACGGCTGGAGACCGAAGTCCAGGGCGCTCATCACCTGGGTGGCGTCGGCCGCCGGTTCCGGGCTCGGGTCGGCCGTGCCGCCGAGCACCCAGGTGTCCTTGGAGCCGCCGCCCTGCGAGGAGTTCACCACCAGTTCGCCCTCGGGCAGCGCGACCCGGGTCAGTCCGCCGGGCAGCACCCACACGCCCCGGCCGTTGTTCACCGCGAACGGTCGCAGGTCCACGTGCCGTGGCCGCATCTTGTCGCCGATCAGGGTCGGCACCGTGGACAGCGCGATCTCGCGCTGCGCGATCCACCCGCGAGGGTTGTCCAGAATCGTCTCCCTGGCCCGGCGCAGGACGCCCGGATCGGCCTTCGACCCGATCACGATGCCCTTGCCGCCGGACCCGTCGACCGGCTTGAGCACCAGCTCGGACAGGTGCTCGAGGGCGTACTGCCGGTGCTCGGGGACCTCCATCCGGTAGGTGTCGACGTTCTTGAGGATCGGTTCCTCGCTCAGGTAGTAGCGGATGATGTCAGGAACGTAGGTGTAGACGAGCTTGTCGTCGGCGACGCCGTTGCCGACCGCGTTGGCGATGGTCAAGTTGCCCGCCCGGGCGGCGTTGACCAGCCCCGGAGAACCCAGCAGCGAGTCGGGCCGGAACTGCATGGGGTCCAGGAAATCGTCGTCCACCCGGCGGTAGATGACGTGCACCGGCATCTCGCTGGACGTGGTGCGCAGGAATACCCGGTTGTTACGGCAGATCAGGTCGCGGCCCTCGACCAGCTCGACGCCCATCTCCCGGGCGAGCAGGGTGTGCTCGAAGTACGCGGAGTTGTACACCCCGGGGGTCAGCACGACCACGTTCGGATCGGTCACGTTCCACGGGGCGACGGCGCGCAATGCCGCGAGTAGCTGGCCGGGGTACTCGGACACCGGACGCACCAGCTGATCGGCGCCGGCCTCGGACAGCACTTGGGTGACCGCCTGGCGGTTCTCCAGTACGTACGACACCCCGGACGGGATGCGGACGTTGTCCTCCAGCACCCGGAACTCGCCGTTCTCGTCGCGGATCAGGTCGACACCGGAGATGACGATGCGGGCGCCGTCCTGGGCGTTCATCCCCATCACCTGGCGGTGGAAGTGTGGGGAGGTGGTGACCAGTCGCTTGGGGACCACACCGTCGGCGAAGATCCGGCCCTGGCCGTAGCAGTCGGCCAGGAACGCCTCGAGCGCGCGGATGCGTTGGGGGACGCCCTGCTCCACGGTCTGCCACTCGCCCGCGGTGACGATCCGGGGGATCAGGTCGAGGGGGAACGGGCGCTCGACCCCGCCCAGGGCGAAAGTGATGCCCTGGTCCAGGAACGTGCGACCCATGATGTCCGCCCGAGCCTTCAGGTCCGCCGCATCCATGGTCTGCAACGCGGCGAAGACGGAGTCGTACGCGGCCCTGATCTCACCCGGCGCGGCGAACATCTCATCCCACGCCCGACCGAATGGGTAGTCCTCGAACAGATCCGCCATGCCAGGACCGTAGGACCACCATGTTGCGACGGCATGAACAGAATTGTGTCCGACGCCGCCCCGATAAGCCCAGCGGGACCGATTCGGCCGACCTGCGCCGGGCCGGCGATGACAACGGCAGTTCGCGGACACAGGTGGTTGGCGTCGCGTCTGCGTGGCCGACCGGCGAACGATGTGGTGAGGTTCCAGGCAAGGCGGTGCGGTCGCGCCGGCAGGCGTTCGTCAGGAGGGAACCCGTGGCCAAGAGGAAGAAGTCCGCGACCAAGGACGAGGCGGACAAGGCCAAGAAGCGGGCGCTGTCCGGCAAGGCAGCCAAGAAGGCGGCGAAGAAGGCGGCGAGCAAGGGCGCGAAGAAGGCCACCAAGAAGGAACAGCGGCAGGCGCGCAAGGAGGCCGAACGCGAGGCCCGTGCACGTAGGAAGGCGGACCGGCGTGCGGCGGCGAAGGCCGAACGCCCGGCCGAGAAGAAGGCCCCGAAGCGTCCGGCGGCCGTGCCGGCGAAGAAGGTGCAGAAGGCGGCCAAGCCCGCGAAGCCCGCAAGACCCGAGCCCGCGGCGCCCACCGGTGCCACGGCTTCCACCGAGCCCTTAGCGTCAACCGAAACCACGGAGACGGCGCAAGGCGGTCCGGCGTCCGCGGAACCTGCACCGGAACCCACACCGGAACCCGTCTCGGCCGTCGCCCCGACCCCGGTGCCCGCCGAGCCTGCCCAGCCCGCCGCCACCACGGCGCCTCGCCGCCGGCCGACGCCGCGACCGGCGCCCCGGCGTACGTCCGTCACCGACTCACCCGACACCGCGGGCGGATCACAGCCCGCCCCGAGTCGGCAACCGACCCGGGCCGAGCTCTACCGCACGGCGCAACGGCTGGAGATACCGGGGCGGTCGACCATGACCAGGGATGAGCTGGCCGCCGCCGTCGAGGCTGCGATCGGTTGAGCCCGGCGGCCGGGACCGGCCGGTGAGCTCAGCGCAGCTGTCCCATCATCCGGACGGTCTGTGACATGGTCAGGCTCGGCAGATAGGCGTGGCTGATGCCGATGCCGATACGGGGCAGCGCCGCCGCCTCCGGGTAACACATGTACATCGGCTCGTACTCGGGCTGGAACTTCGCCTTGAACTTCAGCAGTGACCGGAAGCCGTAAACCGGCTCCATCGTCTTGCCGATGTACTCCAGCAGCTTCTGCACCCCGGTGAGTTCCGTATCCGGGTTCGCCTGGGCCAGCGGCGCACCGGACATGGACAGGAACTCGGCCCCTTCCTCCTGCACGTCCAGGGCCGCGGTCCCGATGAGGAACTCCATGATCCCCTTGACCTCTCCGGAGCTTCGCCTGCGCATGAAGTCCAGGGTCCAGCCGACCGGCAGCCCGTCACGGTAGGACGGCATCCAGCTGGTCACCCCGTGCACGGTCCGGTCGCCGTCGACGGCGATCAGGCAGCGCACGTGCCTGTCGTTCAACTCGTCGATGCCGCCGAGGGTGAACCCCATCTCCGGTAGCGCCTTGTCCGACACCCATTCCTCGGAGATCGCCTCGATCTGGTCCCGCAGGGACAGCGGCGCGTCCGGGAACACGATCCATTCCGCGGTGATCCCCGCCTTCTTCGCCCGGCTGATGGAAGAGCGGATGTCCTGGAACTTCTTGCCGGAGAACGCCAATGACCCGAGCCGCAGCACGGTCTCCTCGGCGACCTGCAGACTGGGCCAGCCCAACCCGTCGGTGACCCGCTTGGTGGCCTCGGTGGTGCTGTACATGCAGGGGATCCAGGCGTGGTCGTGGCAGAAGTCGATGAACTCGTTGATCGCCCGGTCCAGGTCCTCGGGCGGTCCGACCGGGTCGCCGGTGGTGATCGCCACCCCGCCTTCCACCCGGTAGGCCACGTACGACCCGCCGTCCGAGGAGAACCAGTAGCTGTTGCCGTTCCAGGTGGTCATGTAGGCCAGGGTGGTAAGCCCGTGCCTCTCGAGGATCTCCCGCGCCCGGGACCGGTCGGTGTCCCGCTCCACCACACGGGCGGTGACGAAGGTGCGGAGCATGCCGACGAGCACCACCACCCAGAACGTCACCGGCGCCCAGTCGGTGACGAAGCTGCCGATCCCGTTCGTGGTTGCATGGATGTCAGGGCCTATGACGTCGTCGTAACCGTTGGGAAGCAACTGGAGCGGGAAGTCGAGGATGAAGTCGCCGATCGTCGGTTGGCCGCCGTCGGGCGGGTCGCCGATGCTGAACTGGCTCGGCGTCAGCGCGCCGACCAGCACGTAGAGGATCCACAGGACCACGAACGTGCCGAGCACGATCAGTCCGAACCGACGGTAGGTGCCCGGCGGCGCGTTGATGGTGAACACCCGGCGGGTCAGGCCCAGCAGCAGCAGGACGGCCAGCGGCACCAGGACCACCGGCAGCAGGTAGAGCACGTAGTTGAACCCGTCGTCGACCAGGTCGTCGCCGAGCTCCTCCAGCGAGCGGAAGTACGCGACCATGAACACGGTGCCCAGCAGCACCAGCAGCACGTGCATGATCAAACCCGCCCACCAGGCGAACGCCCGGCCCCTGCGCAGCCCGGCGGCGATCACCAGGACCAGCAGGGCAGGCATGATCGCCATGATCGTGTCGGCCAGGCCGATGGGGTTGCCGACGGCCACATCGATGCCCACGTACAGCAACCCGACGGCGGCGAAGGGCGCGTCGACACCGCCCCCGCCGGTGAAGGCGACGAGGATCGGCCCGAGCGCAGTCGCGGCGACCACGAGGGCGATCAGGATCCGGGTCTCCCGTCGGCTCGACCGTGCGGTCAGGTGCCGCTCGCCACTGTGCAGCAGCAGCACCCCGGCGAGCAGCCCGACCAGCGCGGTGCTCATCCGCAACACGTCGATGGCCTGACCGCCGAACAGCACCATGACCAGGCAGATGGTCAACACGGTCAGCCGGATCCGGCGCCGCCACAGCGCCGAGCATCCACCGCTGAACGCCATCAGCAGTCCCGCGACGAGCATCGACGGGCCGACGGCGAACTCGTCGGCCAGGTCCTTGGCCCACGTCCAGTCCAGCTGAGAGGCCAGCCAGATCGTGCAGACCCCGAGTCCCGCGCCGACGAACTGCACGGCGAGGGCCATCCAGGCCGTCCGCAGGCTGCCGTACCGACGCTCGAACAGCACACCGGCCACCAACAACAGCACCGTCGAACCGAGGTAGGTGATCAGGTCCGATGCGAAAAGGGCAGCGGTGACGAACGTCCAGACGTGGCCGTTGGTCAGGTTCTGCACGCCCGCGCCGACGACCGCGAGCAGGTCTGCGGCGTCAGTGCCGGCGACAGTCGAATCCGCGGAGGGTCCGTCCAGCAGGCTCCCGGTGACCGCCCCGAGGACCAAGACGAGAACGATCAGGGCAAGGGTGAACGGGCTGTGCCCGGCGTGTCGGGCCTGGGTGCCCAGGAATACCCGCGCCCGGGCGGTGCGCCCGGTTCCACCGTCCGCTGGTGGGGTCGGCGAGTCCTTGACCGGTGCGTTCATCGTGGCCTCGTTTCCACTCACCCGGGAGAGTTCGTGGACGTGCGGTCCGTGGTCACGACGACGGTTCCCCCGCATGGCCGGCCCCGGATCGTCGTCCGTTCGCCGGACCCCGCTCGTCCGCAACCATCGTAGGGAGGACGGCAATGCCGCGTGCCTCGCGACGCGGATAATTGCCGGTCGACGCGGGCCGGCGCCGCACTGAACCGGTCGCGGGCTACCGTGTCGGCATGTTGGTCGCGTTCTCGGTCGCCCCAGCCGGGGTCGGTGAGCTCGGTGGCGTCGACGCCACCGGATCGGTATCGGCCGCGGTCGCGGAGGCCATCCGGGTGGTCCGCGACTCCGGCCTGCCGAATCGCACGGACTCGATGTTCACCACGCTGGAAGGCGACTGGGACGAGTGCATGGCCGTGGTCAGGCAGTGCTGCGAGGTCG
The DNA here is from genome assembly GCA_964476495.1 of uncultured Actinomycetes bacterium. GTDB lineage: Bacteria > Actinomycetota > Actinomycetes > Mycobacteriales > Nakamurellaceae > Nakamurella. Next base: position 15,686 of record CAYZBB010000095.1, read on the forward strand.
TCGGCAGGTACGGCAGCAGGGTCAGCCTGGTGCTCAAGGCGGACATCCGCCCCGGCCACACGGGTGAGCTGACCGGCAAGGTGGCCAGGGTCGAGTCGGCCCTCGTCGATCCGTCGGCGGAGTGAGCGGGGCCGTCGTACGGATCGGACTGTCCGGTTGGCGGTACCCGCACTGGCGCGGCGGCGCGTTCTACCCGCCGGGCCTGGTCCAGCGGCGTGAGCTGGAATACGTGGCCGCCCGGTTCGACACGCTGGAGCTGAACGGCCCGTTCTACTCGCTGCAGCGACCGAGCTCGTTCGCCCGGTGGCGCGACCGGACGCCGGACGGGTTCGTGTTCGCGGTCAAGGGCAGCCGGTTCATCACGCACATGAAGAAGCTGTCCGATGTCGATGATGCGCTGGGCGCCTTCTTCGCCTCGGGCGTGCTGGAGCTCGGCGACAAGCTCGGCCCGATCCTCTGGCAGCTGCCGCCGATGCTGGGTTACCGAGCGGATCGGCTGGCGTCGTTCGTGGCCTCGCTGCCGCGGACACGCGGCCGTGCGTCCGCGCTCGCCGCGACGGGGGCCGACCGGATCCGGGACAGGTTCGGGGAGGAGCCCTGCCTGGACCTGCCGGACCCGGGCGCGCCGCTGCGGCACGCGGTGGAGGTGCGGCACGACTCGTTCCTCGACGAGTCGTTCTACGAGCTGTGTCGGCGGTTCGGGGTCTGCCTGGTGGTGGCGGATACGGCCGGCCGGTACACCCAGGTCGACCAGGTCACCGCCGATCTGGTGTACGTACGGCTGCACGGCGATCAGCAGATGTATCGCAGCCGCTACACGGACGAGGGCATCGGTCGGTGGGCGGACCGGGTCCGGAGCTGGGCCGCGACCCCCGGTGTGTGCGAGGTGTTCGTCTACTTCGACAACGACGGTGCCGCGAACGCGCCACACGACGCGCTGCGGTTGGCCGAGCGGCTCTCCGACCTCCGACACCGGGTTCGCGGATGAAACCCGCGTCGAGCACGCCGATCTGCCCGCGATCGCGTGGGAATGATCAGCGCACCCAGGGATGCACGAACGGTCCGAGCCCGGCGAAGGCCGAGCCCGGCCCGTTCGGCGAACGACCTACAGGACGATCAGCCCACCGGTGTTGGCGCGGGCGGCGTTGAATCGGGCGGTCGCGTCGGCCCAGTTGACCACGTTCCACCACGCCTTGACGTAGTCGCCCTTCACGTTGCGGTACTGCAGGTAGAACGCGTGCTCCCACATGTCCAGCAGCACGATCGGGATCTGCGCGGCCGGCAGGTTCCCCTGCTGGTCGAACAGCTGCATGATGTTCAGCCGCTGACCCAGGGTGTCCCACACCAGCATCGACCAGCCGGAGCCCTGGATCGCGTTCGCGTTCGCGGTGAACTGGCGGCGGAACCCGTCGAAGGAGCCGAAGAACTCGTCGATGGCGGCACCCAACTCGCCGTCCGGCTTGTCGCCGCCCTCGGGGGACAGGTTCGGCCAGAAGACCGAGTGGTTGATGTGACCACCCAGGTGGAACGCGAGGCTCTTCTCCAACCCGTTCAGCGCCCCGAAGGAGTCCTTGTCACGCGCCTCGGCGAGCTGGTCGAGGGTCGAGTTCGCCCCGGCCACGTACGCGGCATGGTGCTTGTCGTGGTGCAGCTCCATGATCGTGCCCGAGATATGGGGCTCGAGTGCCCCGTAGTCGTACGGCAGATCCGGCAGCGTGTACACACCCATTGCATCTCCTCTGGCTGGTGACTGGCCTGGTCCGTCAGCCCAACCGGTCGTGGTGGGCTCTACCAGGCCCGACCCTATACCCCGTCGATGCCACTCGCCGGGGACGGCCGGGCGATGGTCGGTGATCAATTACCCGGGCCGCGGCGAACTCAAACCCCAACAACTGCAATGGAATTGCCGGCAGGCGATCACCCCCAGGAGGGCAGCCAGGTTTCCATGGTGAGCCGCTCGTGCGTGATCGGCTCACCGTTCAGGATCGGCCAAAGCCAGATGAAGTTCGCGACCACCAGACCCACATACAGGGCGACGACGGCGACGGACGTCAGACGCCTTTCTATACCGACGTTCCTGCGGCCCAGAACGTCGCCGAGGACCAGCGTGATGCCGATGACCAGGAACGGTGCCAGCGGGGTCGCATAGAAGAAGTACATCTGCCGGTCGAGGTTGGTGAACCAGGGCAGGTAGCCGGCGCCGTAGCCGACCAAAACCGCCGCGTACCGCCAGTCGAGCCGGCCGACCACCTTCCACAACGCCCACACCAGCACGAACAGCGAGACCCACCACAGCGCCGGGGTGCCGACCAGGAAGATGCGCCGCACGCAGTCGGTCGCGCCGTCCCCGCAGCCGGGACCGTCCGCCGGGGAGTAGTACAGCACCGGCCGGGTACCCAACGGCCAGGTCCAGGGCTTGGACTCCCACGGGTGTCGCTTGCTCGGGTCGGTCGGGGTCAACAGGTGCGAGTGGAAGTCGAGCATCTTCCACGTCCACTGCCACAGGGTGTTCTGCCACCAGGACGCCAGTTCGTACAGGAAGCCGCTCTTCCAGTCCGACCGGTTGCTCTCCACCGCCACCAGGGTGTGGCGTGGCCAGGCCGTCTCCGACGCGAACCAGGCCCACCACGAGCCGATGTACACGATCACCGGCACGATCCCGAGCGACCAGACGGTCGGCAGCAGGTCCCGGCGCAGCCCGGCGCGCACCGGGCGGCGCACCCCCGCCTCCCGCCTGGCCTGCATGTCCCAGATCAGCGCCAGCGCGGCGAAGGCGACGATCCAGTACGCGCCCGACCACTTGACCGCGGTGGTCAGGCCGAGCAGCACGCCGGCGCCGAAGCGCCACCACCGTGCACCGAGACGGATGCCCGACGGGGAAGTGGCGAGGGACCCGTGGGCGACCGCGGCGGCCAGACGGACCCGCACCTGATCCCGATCGGCGATCAGGCAGGCGAAGGCGGCCAGTACGAAGACCGCCTGGAATATGTCCAACAGCGCCGATCGCGACTGCACATGGCTGACGCCGTCGCAGATCAGCAGCACCCCGGCGATGCCGCCAAGCAGGGTGGACCGGGTCATCCGACGAGTGACCCGGATGATCAGCAGCACCGAGACGATGCCGGCCACCGCCGACGCGATCCGCCAACCCGTGGGGTTGTAGCCGAACAGCCACTCGCCGATCGCGATCAGCTGCTTGCCCAGGGGTGGATGGACGACCACGCCGAACGCCTGGTCGTCCTCGACGCCGCCGTTGCGCAGCATCTCCCAGGCCTGGATCGCGTAGTACTTCTCGTCGAACAGCGGGGTGCCGCCGTCGGTGGCCGCACCCAGGTTCACCAGGCGCACCAGTGCGGCGGCGAAGGTCAGAACGAGGGTGACCGCCCAGCCGCGCGCGCGGTCGGTGGGCGGGGGCGGCAACACCCGCCGCGCCGGACGGGTGGGCCTGGTCAGCGGCGGGACGTCGCCGATCGCCACCACGGTGGCCGCAGGGTCGGGACGTTCCGTCGTAGGGTCCCGTTCGCCCGGGTCGGCGTCGAGCTGTGCGTCGTCCGTGGCCGGGACGGTCAGGGACGACGGGGCGGACATGCGCACGATCGTAGGGTGGGCCAATGACAGCCGGCGTGAGGCCTGGGGGGCTGGTACTGGCCGGTACGCCGCTCGGCCGGGTAGACGATGCGTCCGACAGGCTCCGGCAGGCGCTCGCCGACGCGGACGTCGTGGCGGCGGAGGACACCCGCCGGCTGCGTCGGTTGGCCGGCGACCTTGGCGTCACGCCGCGCGGCTCGCTGGTGTCCTACTACGAGGCGGTCGAGCAGGCGCGTATCCCCGGGCTGTTGGATCGAATACGGGACGGGCAGACCGTGCTGCTGGTGACCGACGCCGGGATGCCGGCCGTGTCCGACCCCGGCTACCGGCTGGTGGCCGCGGCCGCCGCGGCCGGCCTGCCGGTCACCTGCCTGCCCGGTCCGTCGGCGGCGATCACCGCGCTTGCCCTGTCCGGCCTGCCGTCGGACCGCTTCTGCTTCGAGGGCTTCCTGCCGCGCAAGGCGGGCGAACGCGCCAGGGCTCTGGCCGGGCTGACCGGCGAGCGGCGCACGATGGTGTTCTTCGAGTCGGTGCACCGGATCTCCGACGCCCTGACGGCGATGCGGGATGCGTTCGGCGCCGACCGCCCGGCCGTCCTGTGCCGGGAACTGACCAAGACGCACGAGGAGGTCATCCGGGGCAACCTGGCCGATCTGGTGACCGCCGCCGACGCCGGGCTGCGCGGCGAGCTCACGCTGGTGGTGGCGGGCGCACCCGCTGGGATCGACGCGCCGCCCCCGGCGGGCGAACTGGCCGCGCTGGTGGACGAGTTGGTCACTGCCGGGCGGACCCGCCGGGACGCGGTCGACGAGGTCGCCGCCCGGTTCGGCCTGCCCCGCCGCACCGTCTACGCAGCGGCCACGGGCTCCGCCTCCTCCCGCTGACACCCATTTCCGCCCGCGCCTCCGCTCATTCCGTGCTTACCGCTGATTCGGTGTCGACCGCTGATTCGGTGTCGACCGCTGAATCGGTGTTGACCGCTGATTGGGCCGACTGGGGTGGGGCACGATCAGGCCGGGCGCAGGATCAGGCCGGGCGCAGGGCCGCCACGAAGCCGTCGACCATCCGCCGGAAGCTCTCGTCCAGGTCCTGCGGCAGCGCGAACCCGCCGGCCGCCTCCAGCGAGACGAAGCCGTGGAGCACCGATCGCAGCGCCCGGATGGCGTGGATCGTGTCGTCGCCGGAGAGACCGAATTCGGCGAGCACCGCGGAGAGCACCTCGAGGATCCGCGCGGCCACGCGAAGGTGCTCCTCGTCGCCGTCCCGGGGTGCGACGACCGAGGCCGCGTACCGCCCGGGGTGTGCCCTGGCGTAGGCGCGGTAGGCGTCGGCGATCGCCCGCAGCGCCGGTGGGCCGGACCGGCCGACAGCCGAGGCCATCAGCGCGTCCGACAGCTCCTTGGCGCCGCGCACCGACAGGTCACGGCGCAGCTCGGCGAGCGAGCCGATGTGCTTGTACAGGCTGGGCTGGCGAACCCCGAATTCATCCGCGACGGCGGCGAGAGTGAGTCGCTCCCAGCCGCTCTCGTCGGCGATGCGGGCGGCGCGATCGACCAGCAGGGCCCGAGACAGGCCCGCTCTAGGCACCGGCGACCGGTCGCCCGGTGACCTGACCGGTGAACTCGAGCAGCACCGGCGTCGTGCGTTCGGGGAACTCGGCGTGCGGGTAGTGCCCGGCCTCCTGGATCATCACGGCGCGGCCGTGCAGCCGGTCGGCGACGAGCCGTGCCTCGGCGGCCGGGTCGGGGAAGTCGGGATCGCGCGAACCCATCAGCACCAGTGTCGGCGCCTGCACCTGATCGAGCACGGCCTCCACGACCGCGTGCGAGGTGCGGGTGGTCGCGGTGAACGCCTTCCGCCGCCCGGGTCGGCGCATCGACCGCATGGTCAGCTTCCGGTGCTCCGCGAAGTCGGCGCCGCGACGGCCCGGGTAGGCCATGCGCAGGTAGGCCGACCACACCGCGACCGCCCAGGGGCCACCCAACGCGGTCCGAAGCAGCACCCGCTTTGCGGCACCGATCGGCACGTCGCGCACGAACGGCCCGATCAGCACCAGTCCCCTGACGGTCGCCGGCCGTTGTGCGGCGGCCAGGACGACCGCGGCCGCGCCCATCGAGTTCCCGATCAGGATCGCCGGACCGCCCAGGTGATCCACCAGCGCGAGCACGTCGGAGGCGGACGCTTCGTCGTCGAAGGCGGTGAACGACGCGTCGCTGTCGCCGTGCCCGCGCAGGTCCATGGTGGCGACTCGGAAGCCGGCGTCGACCAGGGCGGGCACCTGATGGCGATAGGTGCGACGCAGGTCGCCCATGCCGGGCACGGCAACGATCAGCGGGCCCGACCCGGTGACGTCGTAGGCGATCCGCCCGTCTCGGCGGTCGAGGAAGCGCGTGGAGGACAACGTCTGGCTCGTGGGCATAGCCAAAAAGCTAATAGCATTAGCTTCCGAAGTCAATGGGGTGACATAGATTGGGGCCCCGGCGAAGGGCCCCTGCGGCGAGCGGTGAAGCAGGCCTGGTCCGGCGAACGGAGGCACTGATGAGTGAGCTGAAGGACAGGCTGCGCGCGGACTTGACGGCGGCGATGAAGGCACGTGACGCACTGACCACCGCCACGCTGCGCCTGGCCCTGACCGCGATCACCAACGCGGAGGTCGCCGGCGCAGAGGCGAAGGAGCTGTCCGACGCCGAGGTCGTCGCGGTGCTCAACAAGGAGGTGCGCAAGCGCGGCGAGGCGGCAGAGGCGTTCGCGGGGGCCGGCCGCGAGGAGCAGGCGGCGAAGGAGCGCGCCGAGGCGGAGGTCCTTTCGGCCGACCTGCCGCGGCCGCTGACCGACGACGAGATCGCCGGCCTGGTCCGGCAGGCGGTCGAGTCCGTCACCGCCGCAATGGGTTCCGCGCCGACGATGCGGCAGATGGGTTTGGTGATCAAGGACGTCCAGGCCCGGGCGCAGGGTCGGGCGGACGGGTCCCGGATTGCGGCCGCGGTGAAGGCTGCATTGGCCTGATTCCCTCGTTGCCCGGATTCTCGGTTGCCAGCGAACGTCTGTGCCTTGCCGGCCTGATCGTCCGCCGCGACCGGGTGTCGGGAGCTGGCCCGGCTCGCTCTCCGCCGGGACGGCGCCATCGTGCTCCCACGCCGCGACGACAGTTGCGCCGAGCGCGGCTGGAATCACGTCCGGCGTAGGCTGTGGACGGCCGTGCAGGCAGCCATCGGTCCGCGAGAAGGGTCGAACCCGCCTGTCTTGCTGTCGAGCCATCGCCTTCTTCCTGCCCCGAGAACGCGGACACCGGGTGCTTTCGGAAAGAAGGTGTCCGATGGTCTCATCGCTCCCGGCTCGTCCCAGCCTCGAGTGGCTCCGCAGGTCCGCCAAGGACCGACTCGCCGAGATCCGGAAGACCCGGCCGCGGGCGAAGCTCGCCGAGGCGCAGCTGGCGGTGGCATGCGAGTACGGCTTCTCCAGTTGGCGGGCGCTCAAGGCGCACGTCGATTCGTTGCTCGTGGTCGGTGTGCCAGCGCTTGGCGAGGCGGGGGTCGCGCGGTTCCTCGAGATCGTCGGTGTCGGGCGCCTGGACGCCGTCCGAGCGCGGTTGAGCCACGAGCCGCGTCTGGTGAACGCGGTCGGACCGCACCCGTTCTGGGCTGGGTTCCCGCAGCCGTTGCACGTTGCGATCGAGACCACGCGTAGGCCGATGGTGCACCTCCTGTTGGAACACGGCGCCGACGTGGACGGCGCGAACGACCGGTACGACCACTGGTCGCCGCTGATGCTGGCGATCCATCGTGGCTGCGACGACATCCGGGACGAACTGGTCGCTCGGGGAGCGCGGGTTCGCCTGGTCGAGGCGCTCATGCTCGCCGACGACGCTCGCATCGAGGTGATGCTGGAACGCGACGGTCTGCCAGAGGTCACGCCGAACGCCGGGTCGATCGTCGCCTTCGCACGCACGCCGGTCGCGATCGATCGACTCCTCGCCGTGGGTGCGCCGGTGGATCTCGCCGACCGCTGGGGTTCCAAGCCGGTCGACGCACTCAGCCGCCTGGGGCCGCGTGGCGTGAGCCTCGTGCGGCATCTCGTTTCCCGCGGAACGGCGGCAGACCCGGCCGCCTACGCGCGGCTCGGTGACCTCGACGTCCTCGAGCGGCTGGTCGCGGCCGACCCGGCGGTCGCGACGCTGGACTCGGTGATCATGGCGGCCGTCGACTTCCGCCATCACGCGATCGTCGACTGGCTGCTGGACCGAGGCGCGAATCCCAACGCACGGTCGGGCGCTACGTCGCGGCACACGGCGCTGCACGCTGCGGCGTGGAACGGCGATCTCCGGATGGTCCGGATACTGCTCGACGCCGGCGCCGATCGCACCTTGCGAGACGACCAGTACGACGCCACGCCGGACGGCTGGGCCGAGACATCGATGGAGGTGACGGACAGCGCATCCTGTGCCGAGGTCGCGGAGACGTTGCGGCGGTGACGCCGAAGGGTCGGCACCTGGCGGAGGCGCGACCCGGATGATCGCTTCGGCCGCCGCTCGCCGGCGCCCGGGGAAGTGGCTGGTCCGTCGTCCTCGGACCGCGACTCGGTCGCCCCGCTCGCGCGGCCGGGGCCGGTGCGCAAGGCTAGGAGCCGATCCGTCAGCTCGCACCGGAAGGCCAGGCATGACCGATACCGCAATCCCCCCGAAGGCCGACATCGGCGTGACCGGATTGGCGGTGATGGGGTCGAACCTGGCACGGAACTTCGCGCGGAACGGGTTCGTGACGGCCGTGCACAACCGCTCCTATGCAAGGACAGCGGCGTTGATCGACGAGCACGGCTCGGACCCGTCGGCGGGGACGTTCCTTCCTGCCGAGTCGACGGCGGACTTCGTGGCGTCGCTGGCCGTGCCTCGCAGGATCCTGATCATGGTCAAGGCGGGCGGCCCGACGGACGCGGTGATCGATGAGCTGGCCGACCTGGTCGAGCCCGGCGACATCATCATCGACGGCGGGAACGCGCAGTTCGCCGACACCCGCCGACGGCAGGCCGCCCTGGCCGAACGCGGAATCCACTTCGTGGGCTGCGGGGTGTCCGGCGGCGAGGAGG
>CAYZBB010000096.1:0-6739 GCA_964476495.1 uncultured Actinomycetes bacterium
TCCACGGCCGGATCGGTCCATACCGGCGGCAGATTGACGCCAGGCGGGGTGTTGGAGAACGAGCCCGAGGAGGTCGACGGCAGCAGTGAAACAGCGCCGCTCAAGGTGCGGCCGGGAGGCGAGGCTGGCTCATTGGTGAACAGCGCTTCAACGATTGGCGAGGCCGTCACTACAGCGCCAGAGATAAACCGACCTGGCACCTCGGGGACGATGGCTCCGGGCATGGTCACCGAAAGCTCGTTGCTCGGCTGGCTGCGGTTGCCGGAGTTGTCGAGCGCAATGATGCGAATTTTTGAGGTGCGCCCTGGCTGCATTGCGCCCCACGACATCGTCGTTGCCGGGTGCGCCACCGGATTAACAACCTGCCTGTCTATCTCCAGCAGATAGAATGCCACGCCGCTTTGCGTGTCCGTCGAGGTCTCGTACTCGACCGTGATGTCCGTCGGGCTTGTGGCATCGACGGAGGTCAGCACCGGGGCCGTCGGGCCGGCCGAGTCAACCGGCGGCGGCGACCCGCCGGCCGCATCGGTGGTGATGGTTATGGGGTCGGATAGATCAGACTCCGCGCCGATGGTGTACGACGACACGCGCACAACGTAGGGCGTGCTTGGCTTGCGGCCGGTCCTGATGACCTGCGGCTCCGGGCTTTGCCATATCGGCACGCCGTCTTCGTAGAAGCGGTAGCCAATGACGGGGTAGTCATCATTCGACTCCGCGATGTCGCAAAACGCCGACCAGAAATTACTTCCTGAGATGATCGGAACGGCCGCCAATCCTGTTGGCGTGTTTGGCTTCAGGTAGACGGGAGCGTCAGGCGGAGCGGACGCGCGCCGGCCGACGGCCGTTGCCGCTTTCAGCGTCGCATTGACAAATCCAACAGTCGCCAAAATCAGAGCCTCGCCAGCAACCCGCTGGCCTTCAAGCGCGTCATCGAGGTCCGTCGCCACACTAGGCGTTGGGGTCCGTAATCGTCACTGTTCCCGGGGTGATGACGGCCCCAATCTGGATGACCGGGTTGTCCATCTGCAGGTCGCCGCCGCCCCCGGTTGGCGAAACCCCGAAGTCCGCGACGTGCGTCGTGCCGTCCGAGCGAGTGAGCCGGGCCCAGGTGGCGGTGCCGCTGGCGAGCGCCACGCTGTCGGCGGTCAGAGTGTTGAGCGTAAGCACGCCATTCGCCGCCGACGGGGCAAACGGAGACCCGCAGGTGAAGACGCACAGAGCCGTGGTTGGCGTGCCGCCAGTTGCGGGGCGCGTACTACTGTAGAGCGTCAGCTTGGCCGCGCTGCCGGCCTGCGTGGTGAACACGTTGAGCCGCGCGTTGCGGGTCGCCGTTGAAAGTCCTGCTGCCATGGCTGTTTCCTAAGCCTTCTCGACGAAGGCGGTCAGTGTGCCGCTACCGAGGTTCACGTCTGCGCCTCCGGTGTTGATGTTCTGGAGCGTGACCGTGACCGTGTTGGCCGCCGACACATAGGCGTCCACGCGCACCAGTTGCAGGTCCAGGCTGAACGTCGCCCGCGCCCGGTCACCGACGGCCGCCCCAGTGACCGTCACCGTGGTGGAGACGGGGGCCGCGCCGGCCACGAGGTTCGCCGGATCGTAGGTCTTCGACCCCTGCAGGATCGTCTGCCCGACAGGAGTGTAGGCGGTCGTCGGGTAGGCGCCTGCCGTCGTGCAGGCCCACCCTATCGGGCCGCCGGGGACCAGCGCGGTGTTCATAATCATCTCGCCGAGCACGCCAACGGCGTTGTGGCTGGACGAACGATTCGGCTTGGCCGGGGCCCTGCCAGCGCCGCCAATGGCGCGGTCGACGACCCCAGAGCACGCCACTGTGCCACTGTAGGCGTAGTCGGTGCCGTCGGACAGGAAGTTCGCCACCCCGTTCCACTGCGCCGTCCGCGAGTCGTAGCTGCCGCGGAGGTACGCCGGATCGTCGGCCACAGTGACGGTGCCAGGCTGGAGGCGAAGCACGGCCGTACCGAACGTGCCGGCGATGATGCGGCCGAGGTAAAGGTCAGAGCACGACTTGGCCATGATGGCGTAGGTCGGAGCGGAGCCTGACTTGCCGGTCAGGTACAAGCCCTCGATGGTCAGCGGTCCTGGCTTGTCGTAGGTGCCGACGCCGTAGGACGGGTTCCATTCGGAGTCGATGCCGCCGACGACGACGATGGCAGCATCAGCGCCCGACGCCGTGGCCCCGTCCGGCAGGCGGCACTCCTCGGCCCAGAGGTAGCCGATGCGGCCGGAGGCCACGCCGTCGCCCAAGATGAGCTGCTGCTTGGACGTCGACAGCCCAGAAGGCTCCAGGTCGATCAGGTCGACAAAGCAGTTTGCGTATGTGAACACCACGCCGCGCTTGCTGCCGAAGCACATCACGTCTCCGAACATGATGGTGGTTGTCGGCGCGACCTTTGCGGTGCCGTTGAATGTGCCGGAGACGACCATGCACCAGCCGGTGTTGCCGTGGCCCATGATGCGGAGGCCGGGCACCTGGCAGTCGAGGCCGCACTGGATCAGCGCCCCGACCTGCGCGTAGGACGACGGCGGCTCCAAGTCGATGACGACATCATCGAATTTCCAGTACGAGCACACTCCGGTGATTGCCGATGCGACCGTGTCGTAGAAGTTCGCGATGCGCAGCACCGGGTTGGCCACCGACGCAACGCCAGTGTCGCCGATGCGAGCGACACCGATCCCTTGGGCTCCGACATACGACAGGTGGCGGCCGATGCCGGTGTTCGCCGGGCCGGCCCCGGGGTACCACTGCAGGCCGGGCGCGCCGTACCCGATCAGCCGGGATGCGCTGTTGCCGATGACGCCCGTAGTGGCGTTGTACGCGATGGTGCCGCCGGTTCCGATCAGTCGCACGGCCGGCATGGTCCAGCCCCGGGTCGTGGCGCCATTCTGGGTGGTGTCGGCGGTGGCAAAGAACGGCGCGTACTGCCCATCATCGTAGGGCTCGTGGACCAGCGGGCCCCGGATGAACAGCTCGCCGAGGTCCGACCGCATCGTGGCCTCGTTCGTCGTGTACCAGCCCTCTCCGTCGTGCTCGCCAGTGCCGCCGTTCGCCTTGAGGGCGGCCTCGATCATGATGCGGAAATTCTTGCGCCGCTGAGTCTGCCCGGGATAGCTCGTCGCCCAGTCGTCGCTGGAAAATACGACGCTCTCTCCGGGCTCCGCGTAGGCGCTGACGAACGACTCCAGGTCAATTCGCTTCGGGGTTGCCACCCTTTCGCCAATCACGACCTTCCATTGCCCGGCTGAACTGCAGCCGAACACGATGAACGAGTTTCGCGGCAGCGCGTAGCGGGCGCCGGCCGGCAGGCCAACGATGGTGTTCAGGCCATTGGCCTTGACCACAATGCTGTAGGTGCCGCGCGGGGACAACGCGAACTCCATGCCCGGCACTGCCTCCGGGAACGTCACGATGATTCCCGACGGAGCGCCATCGTTCGTGACGACGCCTCCGTCCTGCGGGGCCGTCAGCTCGGTGTCTGCGGTGAGCGGGTATTCTCGGCCGTAGCCCGGGCCAGGATCGACGCGCGCCAAGGCGGCTGCGTAGCGGGCAGTGCTCATACGTCAGCTTCCCAGTAGATCGTCTGCGTGGTCCCGGCGCCGTTGGCGTGGGTCTTGATCGCCACGGTGAACGTGGTGCTGCCGACGGCCGTGACACTCACGAACTCGCCCGACACCGTCCCCGAGACCCGGACGCTGGTCGGCGTGCCAACCAGGCCGTGCGTGATCGTCCCGCCGTCGGCGACCGACGTGGCGCCCTTGGCGTGGCCGGCCTTCGTCTTCCACTGGTTGTTGCGCTGCACGGCGCCGGTCGACAGCGAGCCGTAGGCGGTGTCGTTGTCGGCCTGGTTGCCCTCGATCAGCACCTTGCCGGGCGAGCTGCCGCCGTCCCACTTCACGAGCTGGTTGCCGGAAGCGAGGTTGTAGCCCTCGTTCCGCAGAATCTTTAGGTCGGTGGCCTCGGCGTAGATGATCGCCCAGCCGCTCGGCAGGCCGTTGATGTAGTTGTCCTCGATGGTCGTCTCGTCGCAACCATACGAGTAGATGCCGGCCCGGCAATTCGTGTTGCTCGTCTTGATGCGGTTGTTCCGCACCCGGAACCGATTGCAGTATTCCAGCGAGATGCCCTGCCGGGCCGCGGTGCCGTCCTCGCCGTAGCCGTCGACGATGTTGTCCTCGATGACGCAGTCATAGGGGACGAACGTACCGCCGACCAGGCCCTGCGCGACGATGCCGTGCGTGCCGGCGCCGAACACCTTGTTGCGCCGGACGTAAATGCGGTAGTCGGGGAACGCGTTAGCGCCACCTATGGAGATGCCATACTGCTTCGCGCCGATTGAGGTGTTGTCCTCGATCCAGCAGTCATGGCAGCCCTCTCCGTGGCTGTTCCAAGTGGCCGTGGCCGCGCCTACGTCGTAACAACCACGGAACGAGCAGAAGGCCGCGCCGTAGGCGAACAGGTGCTCGCGGATGTTGTAGCTCTGGACGTTGTACGCGTGGCAGTTGACGGAGCCCTCGTGCCACGAAATTGCGTGGCCATGCCCGCCCAGTGTGACATTCTGCCCGTCGCGCCAGACGCCGCCGGAGACCGTGCAGGACGTGCCGTAGTAGCACAGCAGGCCCGGGACCTCGTCCATGCCGCTGCCGCCGCTGTTCTCGAAACGGTAGCGGTAGGCGTGGTTCAGCTTGTAGATGCCGCCGGCCGTGCCGACGGGCACGCGGCCGGTCACGTTGCGGAAGGTGACGTCCCGGTTCTCGGTCGTGAACGGGACCAGCTCGGCGGTGTTGGCCGTCAGGTAGCTGAGCATCAGCCCGTTCTTCAGGGTGACGGTCAGGCCGGAGATGGCCTCGATTTCGTTGATTTCCTGCCACCGGCCCGCGCTGGTACCGGAGTCGACGTAGGTCGCCTCTCGGATCACGACGAGCTGGCCGACCGACAGGCCGGCGGCTGACGACACGGCCACCGCCTTGCGCGACGCCTTCACGTTCGCCGTGAGGTTCCGCGGGGCGCCGAGCGCGTAGGTGGTGCAGTTGAAAATGAACGTGTTGGTGGCGGCGCCCGTCTTCCGCTGGACGACGACGCCAGGCGCGCACTCGACGGTCGTCCCTGAGTACACGTTCAGCGTGCCGGTGATCCACACGCACTCGGTCTCGGTGCCGGTGTGCGGGATGTACACCACGCCCTTGCTGTAGCGAGCGACGTTCAGCGCCGCCTGCAGGGTCGTCGTGTTGTCCGAGCCGGAGAAGTTCCCGTACCGCAGCGCATTGCCCTGCTGGTACTGGTAGTTGACCGGGGTCACGCCCGCGTAAATCTCCGCCAGGGTCCGCGGGAACATCGCCTCGGCGACGATGGCGGCACTGGCCGGGGCGGCCGGGTTGTAGGACTGCCCGTAGACCACGCTCACCTGCTCGCCGTCCGCCAGCTCGTAGGCGAACGTGATGGTAGTGGCGTTAGTCTCCTCGTAGTCGTCGCCGCTGATCAGCTTGGCGCCGCCGACGAACACTTCGATTTCATCGTACCCGGGGTTGTAGCTCGCGATGGTGAGCGCCGTCTGCCCCTCGGTCGCGGTGTAGTTTCGCGTGCGCTTGGCGGTGACCGCCAGGCCGACGGTGAACACCTCGCCGATGGCGCACTCGATGTAGTCGCCGCTGGAAGCCGGAGTCGTCAGAGTGATCGTGGTGCTGGACGACTCGACGTAGTCGACGCCCGTCCGCAGCCGCAGGCCGTTCTTGTAGACCGACAGGTTGCCGAGGCCCGGCGTGTAGGCGCTGACCGTGATGACGGTCTGCCCGGCCGACGGATAGCGCACCTCGCTGGTGTGCGTGATCGGCTGGCTGGGCTCGCCGTCGAGGCCGACCGGCTGGCCCGAGGAGTTGATGAACAGGTACTTGTTCAGCAGGCTGCTGATCGCCGGCAGCTCGTCCAGCTCGTCGCCGTTGATCGGGGCCCGCAGCGTCCGGTTGCCGACGTCGCGGAGCTGCTGAATCTGCGCGGCCAGTCCGTCGAGGGCGTCCTGGTGGATGCGAGCGTCGAAGCGCCCGCCGTTGCGGAGGTTGGCGGGCTGCCGGTACGGCCGGTTGCCGCGGATCAGGAGGTCGGTGCCGTCTGCGGTCGGCGTGACCATCTCGACAGTACCGCCGCCGTCATCGCCCACCCCGGTAACGGTGTAGTGGACGCCGAGCGTCTTCGGGGTCTCGGTGCCGGCCTCGTCGATTTCCACGACGTAGAGGTCCGACGCCTCCAAGATTCGGCGGGTGTATGGCCAGGACTTCGTGCTCCCGTTCCCGGGGCCGCCCCAGCGATTGCTGTCAGACTGGATGGTCATTCGTGACCCTTGCCGCGCTGCACCATCTTAATTCACTACCTCGGACGGCCGCAACCAGTAGGCTTGGCCCGTCTCCCGCTCCATCCGCTGCTCCATGCGCTCCAGGTACCCCGGATTCAGGGCCTCCTGCACCGAGTAGAGGAACAGGTAGTCGGTCGCCCATTTGGTGTAGAACAGGTTGTTGCCCGGAACGGCGCTGCTGTAGAGCAGCCGCCACGCTCGGGCGCTGACGTCCTGCCCGTCCTTGGCCGACTGGAATAGCTGGTAGACCTGATCGGCCTTGCTGACGGCCGGGCCGCCGACGGTAGCCAGGAACGACTGCCCGTAACGCGACTGCCCGAACAGGAAGTCGCCGTAGATGCCGAGCGCCCCGCCCTGCGCCATGGCGGCCATCCAGGTTT
>CAYZBB010000096.1:6839-18104 GCA_964476495.1 uncultured Actinomycetes bacterium
AAGTCGCCGTAGATGCCGAGCGCCCCGCCCTGCGCCATGGCGGCCATCCAGGTTTTGTAGTCGTCGGACGGGCGCGGCTGCTTCCCAGCCAGCAGCGCCTTCAGTTGCATGGCGACATAGCCGAACGCGGTCGTGGCGACCATCAGTTGCGCGAGGCCGGCGGCCCGGGCCATCCCACGGTTGCCGTTGCCGTACCACTCGCGCATGAGCGAGCGCTGGAAGTAGGCGATGCCGTAGGACTTGAACTTCCAGAACAGCCGCAGCGCCATCCCGAGCGTGCTGTTGACGTTCTGCCCGCGATACATGAACGACCGGGTGCTGGCGTCGGGCGTGATGATGGCCGAGTCCAACTCGTCGGAGTAGAAATTCTGCAGCCGGTTGGCCACGTCCTCGCGCGTGTCCTGCAGGATGCGGCGGATGGTCGGCTCGATGTTCACGGCGTCGCGGATCGACGCCTCCTCTCGGGCTCGCATCCGCAGCTTGCTGCCGTCGATGAAGTCGGCCAGTTCCTGTTTCAGGCGCTGCTCGACCTCGTCCATCTCCAAGCGCAGCGTCTTCCGCAGGCTGTCAATTTCACGGCGAGCGACGTTGTCGCCCTTCTCCATCAGCGCAGCCACCTCATCGTCCAACTCCTTGTGGACGCGCTTCAGGTCGCCGTCGAGGTCGCGGATGCGCTTGGTCAGCGACTTCAGAGCCTCTTGCGCCTCGCCCTTGCTGACGAGGTTGAAGCCGATGACGCGCTTGCCTGTGATGAAACCATCGGCGCGGTCGTAGCGGTGGTCGCGGATGGTGTCGCTTTCCTTGACGCCGTAACGCCAGTAGGTGTTGTACGCCTCCAAGTCTTTCTGCAGACCGGCGATGGACTTTTCGATCTTGCCAATCTGATCGTAGGCCCGAAGCGAGACCCGCTCTTGCTTTGCCACGGCCCGGTCGGCCGCCCGGTCCACGCGCTCCGCGTTTTCCAACTCACGCCGCTCACGCAGCTTCTCCAAGCGGTCGGCCATCCGAGCCCGCATCTTGTCCAAGCGCTCGTTCAGCTTGGTGACCCGGCCATCGGTCCACTCGGCCTCTTTCTGGTCCTGCAGCAGTCGCTTCTGGATGCGGGCCGCAACGCCGCGCTTCAACGCCTCGATCTTGCCGGCGGCGAGGTCGGCGAACTCCCGCACGTCCATCTCCCGCACCGCCACTGGCGACAGGATGCTGCGTCCCTTGGAGTCGGTCTCCAGCCCCTTGCGGATGACGTTCCACTCGCCTTCGCCGATCTTGAAGCGCTCCATGGCCCGACGGTTCACGTCCGACAGATTGGCCCACTCGCGATCCGTGGCGAGGTTGCCCCAGTAGTAGCCCATCGTCTGCAGCGTCGACCGCCGCATGGTGTCGGTCCACCACGTCTGCAGGTTCCACTTGAAAAACGTCGCCACGCCCTTGTGCAGGCGGCCCGGCAGGCTCTCGTCGGTGTCGAAGCGGCTGGCAATGTTGCCGAGCATGAATTCATCCAGCGCGCCGAGGCTCGCGGCCAGCGCCCGCCTTTCCGACGAATCCGCCCCCTTGGCAAGCGCCATGACCGGGGCTACCAGGCCGTTGCCGAGCGAGTCAAAGAACCCCATGCCCTGCGACTTCAGCAGCGATGCCCGCGTACCGAGGTCGGCCAGCGAGGTCACCATGGAGCCGCCGAGGGTGGTGATGGTCTGGACCTGGTTGAAGACGTAGACGCCCTTGGCCCAGCCCGAC
The DNA here is from genome assembly GCA_964476495.1 of uncultured Actinomycetes bacterium. Taxonomy (GTDB): domain Bacteria; phylum Actinomycetota; class Actinomycetes; order Mycobacteriales; family Nakamurellaceae; genus Nakamurella. Next base: position 8,571 of record CAYZBB010000096.1, read on the forward strand.
ATCGCACCGACGTTCATGGCGCCGGAGACGGTGTCATAGTCCTGTTTCAGGCGGATGCCGTTCTGGGTTTTGGCGTCGAATTTCGCCAGCGCCTCCGGCTGGTTCCGCAACTCCGTCCGCATCGCCTTCACGACCGCGTCGAAGTTGTGCCACGGGTTTGTCCCAAGCTGCATCATCAGGCCGGTTTTGTCAGCCATCGCCATCAGGTCGCCGAGGACGATTTCGTGCAGCCGGCCGGCGCCGAACTTCTGGTTGTACTCCAGCTCGTCGCGGGCCGACTTCAGGTGGATGACGCGCTCGGCGGACAGGCTCTTGGCGAGGTTGCCGGGCCCCTGAAAGGCCGTCATGCGCTCGGCGGCAATGTCCCCGCGCTCCGGTCGCACGCCGGTCACGATGTTGGTCCACGCCTCGCTCAGCCAGTCGTCGATGTTGTCCGGCTCATCGCCGTCCGGGAACATCCGGTCGAGGTCCAAGCGCTCTTTTATATCGGCAACCCATGCTTCCCGGCCAGCCTTCTGCATCGCGTCCGGGTTGTGGACCCGGGTGTGGACGTAGCTGTCCAGCTTGCCGATCCACGCGCCGGCCCGGTTCGCGTCCAGCCGCGCGACCTCCTGCCACTTGGCCATGATCTTGGCGATTTCCACGGCCTGCGTCGGCAGCGTCTTCAGCTTCTCCTCGTCGCCCTTGCTGATCGCCCACCGGGCCTCGTAGATGTCGGCCTCCATGTCGCCCTTGACGAAGGTCTCCTTAAGGCCGGCTTTTTCCAGGTCGGCAGTGATGCCGGACAGGTACTGCCGCTTCTTGGCCGACTGCATCGCCATCGCCGAGTCGCGGGAGCCGAAGCGCGCCTTCTGGGAGCTGATCAGGATGGAACGCACGCCCTCCGCCGGGTCGTCCATCCACGTTGCTCGCAGGGTGTCCAGAAGTTCCGCCCGCACTCGCGCGTTGATGGCGGCGTTGCGCTTCTCGATAGCGGCAGCGGCCCGCAGACGGGCAGCAACATCCTGCGCGGCCTTGCTGGCGGCGGTGGTCGTGTCCATGCCGCGCTTCACCAGCTTGGACTGGCGCTTGGCGATTTCCGCCAGCACCTCGTCGAGTTCCTGCTGGGTGAAGTCCTCGATATTGCGCTGGACGAGGTCCAGACAGCTCGCCATCAGTCGCCCCTCAGCACGCACGCCACGGCGGTCTCGGCGGCCTTCGCCCACCGCTCCGCCTTCGCGGCCTGCTCGTTGATCGCCGCGACCATCGGGTCCTCGTCCTCGATGCCGAGGCGTTCCTGCGCCGCATCCAACTCCGCCGTCGCGACCTGCGACTCCTCCCGGGCGAGCGCCAGCGCGTCCTCGCTCTCCGTGGCTGGGTTCAATTCCTTCTCCCGGGCCAGCACCTCCTCGGCGTGGTCAAGGGCCGCTTGGACATCGTCGGCGGCGCCCGGTTCCGTCGCCCGCTGCCGGAGCGCCCGCGCCTGGGCCTCGGCGCTGACCTTGGACGCCTGCCGCTGCAGGTCCGGCGACAGGCCGGCGAGGGCCCGGGCGGGGACCGGCACGCCCTCGTCCAGCGCCGCCATGACCGCCGCCTCCCGCACCAGCCCGGCCTGCACGGCGTCGGCCGGCGAGCCGCCGGTCTCCATGGCCGCCACGGCCAGCCGTGTCTGCCGCAGTCGGTCGACGGCTTGGATGACGCGCGGGGATGGGGGCTCGGCGGTGGCTGCCGCCAGCCGCCGGTCGACCGCCGCGGCGAGGCTCGGCAGGGCATGCCGCTTCATCTCCGGCCGGAAAATGCCCGGCGTCAGTTCGGCCGTCAGGACCCCGTCCGCCGTCCGGCCGGTGTGCCCGGCCATGAACACGTCCAGGCTGGCCGGCTGGCCCATCATCTCCTGCGTGAGGGCCGCGCGCAGCGCCTGCTGCTGATCGGCCGGCGACAGGGCCTCGACCGTCGCGACCTGCTCGTTGATGGCCTTGGCCTCCCGGAGCGCTGTCCGCGTGGTGGCCGGCAGGGCGTCGATCTGGCCGGGGGTCAGCTCTTGGGCGATGGCCCGCTGGGCCGGGGGGCTCCAGGTCTCGATGATCAGCCCGGCCGTCTTCGGGTCCAGCCCGCCGCGCAGCTCGTCCCGGAAGTTCAGCACCAGCGTCGCCTCGTCGCCCGTGAGGCCGCCAAGGCCCCGCCATTCGGGCTGGCTGCCACGCAGCCGGTCCACCCCCTCCGTGGCAGCCCCGAGGGTCGTGTGCAGCCCTGCGCCCATTACGGAGCCCAGCGCGACGTTCATGAGGCTGTCCAGGGCGCTGTAGTCGGCCTGCTCGTAGGCCCGGCTGCCGGCCACCACGGGCTCGATCAGGGCCGCGCCGGCCGCGCCTTCGATGGCGCCGGCACCGGCCCGGATCGCCGTCCGGCCGAGGATGCTGCTCTGGGCGGCCAGGCGCGCCAGGTAGGCGCCGCGGGAAACGATGGGCAGGAACCCGCTCGCGACGTTGATCGGGTCGGCCATGCCCACCCCGAGGCCGATGCCGAGCCCTTGGACGCCCTCCCAGAAGCCGCCCGGGGCGTTGGCCATGACCTCCTGCCGGCGCATTTCCACCCGCTTGCGGTCGATCAGGGTGTCCAGCGCCCGGTCGGTGATCCCGCCGGGCCCCACCGACAGGCGCCCGCCGAGGCCGGCCGCGGTGATCCGCTCGGTGGCCGCCTTCTGGTCCAGCCGGTCGCCCTGCAGCCGGTCGGACAGCAGGTTCAGGGCCCGGGGAATGGCGCCGAGGGTCGGCGAGGTCTCGAAAGCCTCGGCGAACTGCTCGGTGCGGACCTCCTCCGGTGTCGACGGCAGGCCGGGGCCGAACGTGGGCTCGCCGCTACGGGATTGCTGGTAGACGAAGGGCATCAGGGCTTCCACTCGGACCATTCGGGCGTCGGCGCGGCGCGCACCTTGGCCTCAACAGAGGCTCCCGCGTCGCGCAACTGCTGCCATGACCAATGGACAATCTCGCCGTTGCGGAACACCGGCTCGGAACCCACGTACAGGTCGACGCCGTCGGCGCCCTTGGACGTCACCAGCATTCCGTCCTCGCGGATCATGGCGGTCAGGCGGTCGGCGTAGTTCTCGCCGGGCGTGACCAAGCTGTTGCCCACAATCATGCTGGCATCGGCTCGGAACTCGCTGATCAGCCAGTTTCCTCCAACCTCGATGGCGTCGGTGTTGGTCCCGGCGGTCTCTAGCGGCATCCGAAACTCTCGGCCGTTGGCCATCCCCAGCGGCTCGTTGCCGGCGATGTCGGCGTAGGCTCGGCTGGCGGCCTCGTGAGACGGCAGCCCGTCGCGGGCGTAGGTCTTCGCCAGGGCCGTTGCGGCATCGCGCATATCGCCAACCACGGCCTGCCCGTTGGCGTCGACCGGAAAGGTCCGGTAGAACGGAATGAACCGCGCGTCAACGGCGCGCTTGATGTCGTTCGCCGTCGTGCCAGTCGGGAGTTGGGCATCGAGGGCCGCATTGCGCTCGTCCGTCTTCATCTGCCCGAGGCTCGCCAGCACCTTCGCCGCCGGCCGCGCGATCCCAGAGGCGGCAATGCGGTGCATCCCGGACAGGTCGCCGCCAATCTCGCCGAACACCCGCGGCCACTGGTCGCCCCACTTGTCCTGCTCGCCAAGCAGCGCGTTGACCGACGCCTCGGCGCTCTCGCTGGCCATCAGCGCGCCGGCGAATTGCTTGCCGTAGCCGGCCGGGATCAGGTTGGTGTTGGTGATCTGCAGTTGCCTGGCGCGCGCGCCGGCAAGGGCCATGTAGGTCTTCGCCGCCGCCGCCCGCTCGGCCGCGCTCTTGCCGCTGATCGCGGTGTTCCACAGGCCCTGCAGCTTTGGGTCGTTTTGCACCAGGAACCCGCCGGGGTCCTTCTCGCGAGCCGCCAGCACCTGACTCGCCGCCACCCGCAGCGCGTTCTTGGCCTGCAGGGTCTCGGCCGAACCCATCTGCTCGCCGGGGGTAAAGCTGTCGATGACGCCGGGAATCTCGTTCGCCGGCAAGCGCACGATGCCTGCCATGGCGGTGCCGGTCTTCTGCCACGTCAGCGCGTCGCGGTACATGGATGACCCTCGCTCGGCGCCGAAGGCCGCCACCAACTCGCGCTCGCTCGGCACCGGGCCGACGTCAAGGCCGTCCATGGCCCGGGCGCGAATATCCTGCATCCGCTGGGTCAGGTCGAAGCGCGACAGCACCGCGGCCGTCTCCGCCTCCTGCTTCTTTTTTGCCCGCAGCGTCGCCACCAGGTTCTCCGCCCGGTTTCGGTCGGCGGCGGTCATGCCCTCGCTGTGCCGCTTCAATGCCGTCTCGGCCTGCCGCAGGTCTTCCGCGTCAGCCCACCCCTGCACAACCTCGACGCGCGCCCCAGAGGCGGCGTCCGCAGACTCCTGCTGGACCAGTTCCTTCGGCAGGCCCAGACGGGCGCCTCGGCGCTCGATCAGCCCCGTGAGCTGGTTGATGCTGTCGCCGACAACCGCCTCGTCCCGGAAGCCGGCGCGCGCGGCGTCGGTGTAGGACTTGATGCCCTGCTGGTCGACCTCGTTGTAGACCCGCTCGGTCTCCGACCGCTCGTGCCCCTGTAGCGTGCCGAGGAAACTCTGCCGCTGGGCCGCCACCCGGCCCGCGAACCACGCCCGCTGCTCCTCGGTACGCATGGACGCCGCCATGCCGGCGGTGGCCTCGGCGAACTTCGGCTCGAACTTGCCCGGCAGGTCCAGGGCGTCCATGCCACGAAGCGCGGTCGCCTCTGACGAGAGCTTGAACGAGATATCGTTGAGCTGCGTGTCGGCCAGCGTCCGCTGGGCGAAGTCCGCCTTGGCCAGCTCGTCGAGCTGGATTTTCGCGACCTGCTCGCTGACCTGACCGGCCGCCTGGCCCGCGATGGCCAGTGGATTCGTGCTCGGTGCCTGCGCCTGTGGCATCGGCCCGAGCTGCGGGCTCGCGGAGCGCTCCGTGACTCGCTGAACGCGGGGCATTAGAAGCGCCTCCGGTAGAGCCCGTAGGCAGTGCTGCCGGTGGTGAGCGCGGTTCCCAACCCGCCAGTGAGCTGATTGATGGCGCCCATCTTGCCTTGGTACCGCTCCTGCTTCGCCTGCTCGCGGAAGCCCCAGGCTGCCCGGGCGGCGTTGTTACGGATGATGGCCTCGTCCTCGGCGCCAATCGTCGCGGTGTCGCGCACGATGTCGGCGGCCGTCCCGGAGTCGACCACGACGCCGTTCGCGCCGATGGCGGCCCGCTGGGAACCGATCTGCTGGCGGGTCTGCCGGCCTCGGTTGATGGCCTCGGCGTTGCCGATGACGAGCGCGTCCTGCGCGCGCCGGTCCAGTTGCCGGGCGTTGAAGTTGCCGGCCTGCCGGGTCGCTGTGGCCTGCATGGCGCCGCCCGCCAGGGACAGCATCATCGAGGCCATGAATCCTTTGGTTGCGACGTCACACATGGGAGTTCGCGTTCAGCATCGTCCTCGTCCACCAGAATCGCCGGAACGGCATCTTGGCGATCCCGTAGGGCTCCGGCGGCGCCATGTTGAAGCCCAGCCATTTGAGCCACCGCTGCGCCACAGTATGCCGCTCATCTACGTAATTCGATAGGCTGTCATAGCGCTCACGCATGGCATCGAAGTACGGCTTGCTGTTCCGCAGGAACGACAGGTGGTAGCGGTCGACCAGCGTGGTGCTGATCAGCCAGGGCGTCCCGTGGCGGGTCAGGACCGACGTGTCCGTCACCCCGAACATGCAAAGCGGGCCATCCTTGCTCCAGCCGGTGAGGGCCACCTCGGCGTGTTCAATCCCCCAGCGAAGGGTGTCGATCACCCGACTGCCTGACGACGCCTGCAGCTCGGCATAGTCGGCCGGCCGGACCATCGCCGCCACCAGTTCGGCGTCGGCCATCTCCGCGGGCTTGACCCAGGTGTTGCCGGCCATCAGTCCCCCTTGGTGATCTTGGCGATGAGGGAAAGCACGCGGATCGGCACCGGCTTGGTCTGCCGAATCGTGATGCGACCGCCCTCGGTGAACCCGGTGGTCATCTCCATCTCGACGAGCCCGGTGGTCGGCGCGGACGGGTCATAGCTGTCGTCGTCCGAACGCGTGCGCATCCCGGTGAAGCCCCCGTCGCTGCCGCTGGCCTCGAAATAGGTCGTGTCCTGCACCATGACGCCCAACTCGGTGACCCGCTTCCGGTCGAGGAACGCGAAGTCCATATCCAGCGTCTCGATGAGCGGGATGTACGCCAGCCCGACGTGGACCACGACGCCGGGCGTGTCGGTGGTGACCCTGCCGTCCTCAGCGACGGTGTAGGTTCCCCCGTCCTCGGCATCGGCGCACACCGCTACCTCCCGGCCGGCCAGGTGGTCTAGGCCGGCGAACTCGCTGCGCGCAATGCCCCACGCGGTCAGCGCGACGCCCCGAGCCCAGGACGGGACATCCGCGGAGTGCCCAACCTCGACGGAGAGGGACGACAGGAGCCGGGCGATCACGCCGCGGTAGGCGACGTTCCCGTCCTCGTCGTACAGCCACACCTCGTCGCCGACATCGTCCGCCGTGAACGACGCGGCCCCGGGCTGCAGCTCGATGATGCCAGCCTCGCCGGCCGTCCACGCGATTGCGTTCAGGGTCAGCGACTGCACGCCGTCGCCCCTGCCGTCATAGGTCAGGCTGCAGTCGACGCACACGGCGTCCCTGCGGTCGTCGTAGTCGGTGGACGTCAGCTTCTCGACGTAGCGCTGCGATCCGCCGGCTACCGTCCGCCTGACCACGACGTAAAGCACGTCCCGCTCGCCGTCTGGGATCACGCACAGGCGCTCGGCCCGGCCGCTCAGCGGGTGCCGGTGCCAGCCGACGACCTGCTGTTCCTTGATGTACGTTAGCCCGTACAGGGCACCGCTCGACACGATCACCCACAGGACATTGTCCGGCTCGTCGGCGTAGTCCATATCGACGATCCGGCGCGACCCGCCGAACAGGTGGCGCGCCAGCAGAGACAACTCCTCGCCAGAGAACTTCGCCCCTTCATACTGGTAGGACAACTCGCGGAGCCTGGTTCCGTTGCGCTGCGGGTGGACGGCACCGTCGCCGATCATCCTTGCCGGAACGCCGTTTGACCCGCGGAACGACTGCGGTCGCACTCCGACGGTGCTCGGCGTGATGGCATCGTCAGAGCCAGCGCCAACGCGAAGCGCGGAGACGTCCGTCAGGATTACCAGTTGCTCCAGTGGCACCAGGTCCTTGATTGGGTTCACCTCGCGCGAATTGACGGTGAAGCTGATCGCGTCGTCGTCCTCCAGCGGCACCGACACGCCAAACTTCTTGTAGATTCCGACCTCCGACATATCGACGCGCTGCGATTCCTGTGCCGTGCCAGCGGCAACCAAGCGGTCTCCGTAGTAGGTGCCGACGCTCGGGTAGCCCTGCACATCGCTCCATGCACCGAACGCCCACAGGTCCGTGAGGTTGTCTGAGTTGCCCTGGAACGCAGAGACCGCGACGGCATTGGCCGGGGCATCGACGAACGTCAGCACGTCCGACGTCGAATTCACGCTGTACTGGCCGGGCGACAGCAAGGCATCCGCGACGCGGACCTCGTAGTCGTCTGGCTCGTTACTGGTGGCCCCAGTAACAGACAGCGTGAAGTCACTGCCAGTGCCCGTCATCGTCCACGGTCCCGCATCAATGACCGCACCCCCAACGACCGACCTCGGGAGACGTCTGAGCACGGTTGCGGTGGCTTCCGTGCCACTGACAACGGACTCGATGCGCACGATCCCAAAGCCGGAATGCAGGTACTGCCACTTCACGCCGACAACGACCGCAAGGCCGTCGACCTTGTTGCCGTCTCCGTCAGCAACCGTGCCGCGCTCGTGGGTTGGCGCGACGGTCCCGGTTGCGCATGAAGAGCCGGTGTTTGTTACGCACTCGTAGGTCTTCCCGTCTGACCTGCGCTGCAGGCCGAACGGATTACCGCCGAACAGCTTGGTAGGCTCCCACGGCCTCGTGCGCTGCAGGTTCTTTTCCTTCATCCTGAACAGCGCTCCGACGTGGCCATCCAGGAATATGTTGTCGCTGGCGATCAGGGTCACCGTGCCGGTCTCCGCCGAGGAGTAGACGGTGATGTCCTCGTCGGTGTTCTCGTCAAGGAACGGGCCATCCTCGTAGACCGGCTCCTCGATGGAGAACGCGTTGACCGCGGTTCGGCTGATTTCCCTGGTCTTGTGGTTCTGGTGGAAGACGGTCAGCACGTCCGCCGACTGCGTGAATCGCAGGTCAGCCAGGTCGCCAGCCGCGTATGGCGTGACGAGTTGGACGCAACGCTCGATGGCGCCGCCAGAGGAGTACACGCCAGACCCCGACGTAAGGCGAGGAACCTTGAACGTGGTCGTCGATGGCACCTCCGAGACGGTATGCGAGTCGTTCGCGCCGGGGATAGACCCAGTGCCCTTGATCCCGGAAGCGGTCACGACATCCCCAACCACCAAGCCGTGAGGGTCGTCGGTCTCGATCAGGAAATACCCAGTGCCAACCACCACCGACGCCACCGCAACGGTCGAGCCGTCGGTCACCCTGGCATCGTTCGCCGTGAAGAGCGCGTAGTTCGGCCCGAACTCGATGATGTACGCCTGCTCGCGCGAGTAGATGAACCTCACCAGCACGACAGCCTGATCCGGGTACTTCGTCTTGTGCGTGTACCCGAGGCCAGGCCGACCGACGACGCCGCCAAACGGCATCACCAGCATGTGCTCGCAGCGGCGAAGCGCGGACTGCCAGCGCTCCAGGTCCACGCGACCCCACAGGGCCGGCGTGATTTCTCCCGCCGCGAACGACGGCTGAACCTTGTCGACCATCAGCGCCCCGCGACGCTCGGACTGTCAGGCGGCGCGTCAGGCCGCTGCTCGTTGAACGTCGACGCCTTGGCGATGCCGATGGACTTCAGGTACATCTCCATGGCGAACCCGGTGATCTTGGCGTCGGACTTCAGTGCCGGCCCCACGTTCGCGCCCAGCAGCCAAGCAAAGGCGTCGACGAACGTCGCCGGCCACCGCTCCGTGTCCTCGATGGCCTGTGTGTAGAGCAGGTAGGCGTCCGGCAGGTCGGTCACGATGACCTGCGTGGCATCCTCCGGCCGGCTCATGCGCTGGAACGGCACCTTGCGCAGCGCGGAGCCCGTGTAGTCGTTGTAGTCGGAGTCGTAGATCGACGTGCAGGCCAGCCGCCCGCCCGACTCGTCGGTGACCCGGAGTGCGCGGATGCACTTCGTCGGGTACTGGTACTCGTAGGTCCAGCCGGCCATCGGCGTCCGCGTCGACAGCGCCAGGGCCTCAAAGGTCCGGGCGAAGCCCCAGTCGCACGCCTCCAGCACGGCATTCCGCGAGGCGTTGAAGTAGATGTTGAGCTGCTTCCCCGTCTCGCTCGTGTCGGTGGCGATGTTGGTGACGCGCAGGCTGTGCCGGATGCGGCCGAGGGCCATGTTGCAGATGGTGGTTTTGTCCGTCATCGCGCCTCACCAAAAAACAGGGCGGCCGTAGCCGCCCTCAGTTGCGTCAG
>CAYZBB010000096.1:18204-20242 GCA_964476495.1 uncultured Actinomycetes bacterium
TGCCTGGTCCGTTACGGATCAGGAGATGGTGATGTTGTCCTCGTACTGGGTGTAGCGCTCGGGCTGGTTGGTCAGCGTCGCGAACACCGCACCGGAGTCGCCCGTGGCGCTGCAGGTGTACCGCACCGCCAGGTACTTCTCGTAGGTGGCCTCGCTCGGCAGCGGGATCAGCAGCTTGTAGCCGGCGACGAGCGTCGCCTTGCTGATCGCGGCCGAGGTCCAGTGGACCGTGGCCGAGCTGTCGATGGTGTCGACGCTGTCCGACTCCAGCGAGAAGGTCACGGTCATGGCGCCAGCGGCCCGGACGAACGCGGCCGTCACCAGGATCAGCAGGTACATGGTGCCGTCCGGGTTCAGGTTGCGCAGCGTGTTGGGCGCGACGCTCCCCGGATTGCAGTTGTACACGTTGGTGGACAGGGCCGTCGCGGTGACGGTCTGGCCCGTGATGCTGCCGCCGGACGCCTGGGTGCCCGAGAAGACGAGGTTGCTGTCGATGATGCTCATAGGCTTACTCCGTGTTGGGTTGGGAGGAGGAGAGTCGTCACCGTTAGGTGACGACCGCCTCGCCCTCGGTCAGCGCGTCGACGGTGCGGATCGGGATGCCGCGGAAGGTGAGCTTGCGCAGCCCCTCCTCCATGCCCGCCTGCAGGTGGACGTTGGTCTTGTTCTGGCACTGGAGGTCCAGGAACTCGGCCACCGTCCGGTTGGCGTAGAACACCGGCCGACCGTTGCGGAAGTTCGGGATGCGGTGCATCGCCTTGATCATCAGCTCGATGAGCTTGACGTTCGCACCCGTGGTGTCCGCCACCAGCACCGACTTGTCGATGTTGCAGATGCGGACGCAGTAGCGCCAGTCCTTCAGGACCAGGCCGGCCTTCCACTGCCAGCGGTCCATCAGCGCCCGGTAGCGGTCGCCGTTGGCGTCGAAAGCGTCCTGCTCGCCGAGGTCCCAGTGCTGGAGGCCAGCCGTGGAGCCCTTCGGGTAGTGCATGAACATCGTGTTCGGGCCCCACACGCAGAGCCAGATGCTCATCTGGTCGGAGCCGGACGCCGAGCTGTAGCCGTTGATCACGTTCTGCGAACTCGGCGAGCCCGAGAGCGCGGTATAGCGGTTCGCCAGGCCGACGAACTCCTCGGGGTTGGCCGGGGAGCCGTAGATCATGGTCGACTGCATCTCCTGGTTCATCGCCTCCAGGAACGCGCCGGCCTCGCTGAGGCGGAACGCGTTGACGCCGTCAGCCACCGGCATGTCGACGTCGATTTCCGACCGGGTCTCCAGCATGCCGGTCGACTCGACGACCTGCGCCGTGGTGCTCTTGCTGGTCGGCACGCCGCGACCGAGCATGCGCCAGGTGACCGCCGGGAGGCCCGTGCGGATGGTCGTCTTGTAGCCGTTGTCCTGGTTGGACTGCAGCCAGACCGCGTCGAGGAGCATCTCGTTCGTCTGCTCCAGCATTTCGACGATCTGGGCGATCTTGCCGTCCTGCTCGATGCGATTGGCGACGTCGAGGAGGGTGGGAAACTTTGCGCCGAGTGTGGCCATACGTCACATTCCTTGTGTCGAGATTGATCAGGTCTTCCCGGAGCCCCAGAGGAGCTTTTCCAGCGGCTGCTTGCCGCCAGTGCCGCCATCGCCCGTCGGGGAGATGATGTTGGCTTCCGAGAAGTGCTTGCCGATGCGGGCGAACATCCGCAGCAGGCCAGGGTGATTGCCGATGCCAGTCGTCTCCAGGAACTGCGTCAGCTCCGGGTCGCCGTAGCGGGCGACGAGGGCCTGCGCTTCGCTGGTCGTCTGCTGGTAACGAGCGCCACCGAACTCCGGGTCGGACTGGCCCTTGCTCTTCCAGTCCGCGACCATCGTCGCGTGGGCGTCGTTGGCCCGCTTGTCCAGCTCGCGCGTGTGCTGCTCCCACAGCCCGACGAGTTCCTGTGCGCTGCCCTGGTCGAGGTCGAGCTTCTTGAACAGCGGCACGGCGAGCGCCTGCAGCGATTCATCGAGCTGGAGACCTTCGCCGACCGTGAACGGCGCGTAGTTCTC
>CAYZBB010000096.1:20342-24327 GCA_964476495.1 uncultured Actinomycetes bacterium
CCCGGCTGTTGCGCGTTCGTACCCGGGTCGGTTGTACCCTGACCGGCATCGCCCGGAGGCGCCGAACCGTCACTCGCCGTGGTCATCGAATTCTTCCTCTGCATCCGTCGGCGCCGTCGGCGGCACCGCGGGGGTTAACACGGGGATCAGCAGTTCGGGCTTGATGGCGGCGACCTCGCGGGCCACCTCGGTTCCAACTCGCCGTATGCCGGCGTCAAAGTAGGCCCGGCTGCCATTCCCCTCATACTCGGCGCGCCAAATGCCGCACCGCGTCACGAGACGGATGATATACCGCTGACCCTCGGGGGTTGCAAGTATTTTCTTCAGGTCGTCCCGATTGCGCCGCTCTTCAAAGCGGCGCTTCTTCTCGGCCTCTTCCCGCTGCTCGGGCGTCAGGGTCCGCTTGGCGCTCACGCGACCGCCACGGCCGGCGCGTTGCCGGTCATCCGGGAGAGGGCGGTGTCACCGCCCATCGGGGTCTCGGCCAGCATCTTGCCGGACTTCGCCAGGTCCGGCGCGAGCTGCGCCATCTGCATCTGCGCGTTGCGCTCGTCCTCTGCCGCCTGCTCCTGCGCGACGACGTCGTCCGGCTTGATGACGGTCGGCGCGATGCCGATGGCGTGGCCGTACTCGTCGACCATCTGGTGCCAGTCGATTTTCTTCGTGACGTTCGGGACCACCGCGGCGATACCGAGGGTGAACGCGGCGGTGCGCTCCAGGCCGGAGAGGGCAACCTGCTTCTGCGCCTGCGCGAGGATCGAGATGTACTCGACCTTCAGGTCCATGTTCTCCAGCTCCGGCGGCGGCTGCGGGAGCCGACCGGAACGCTGGAGGATGGCGAACGTCCGGTCGATCAGCGGGTCCAAGAACTCATCGTTGATGCGCTCCAGGATCGGCCCGAGCTGCAGCAGCTTCTCCTCGTGCCGCTCGTCGATTTCCCGCGCGGTGATTTCCCGGCGGTCGGAGTTGGTCAGCGCGAGGAACAGGTTGGTGTACATCACGTCGTTGATGCGGTCGCGCATCTCCGCGATGTCTTCCCGCAGCTCGGTGATGGCCGGCTTGATCTGGTAGATCGGCTGCAGGCCGGGGGCCGAGCCCACGCCGGAGCCGAACGTGATGTCGCCGGGGTTCTGGCCGACGGGCGCGTTCTGGAAGTCCGAGTTGCCCCAGAGCGGCGGCTCGACGTGCTTGTCCACGGCCTGCGCCTTCCGGCGCTCCTGGATTTGCACCGCGCGCGCGTCGCCGAGGCAGTCCATCGCCGGGCTCGTGCCCCACGCGTCCTCGCCCGTGACGTCCCACCGAGACGTGAGCACGGGGTTCTCCTCGAAACCGCCGTGCTGCAGGAGCCCGTCGTCGGGCGAGTTGCGCTCCTGCCCGGGGATCAGCTCGTAGTAGAACGAGCTGTAGGGCATGTGCGGCGCGTCGTCGTAGCTCCAGTTCCGGTTGTCGTTCGGGATGATGTACTGGAGCACCTGGAACTGCGTTTGGTACTTGGCCGCCTGCAGCGCCCGGATGACGGGCGGGCTCAGCCGCTCGGTGCCGAACTGCTGGGCCATCTGGTACGCGGTCATCGTCATCTGGCGCACAAACGAGTTGGGCCGCAGCCGGGAGTCGAGCGCGATCCAGTACGAGCCGATGGTGAACGGGTAGCAGCGGATGACCCGGTCGGGGTCCGACAGCACCGCCATCGACATCGTGCCGAAGACGCCGTTCTCCTCGTAGACCTTCGGCAGGACGTTGTACAGGTTGCTGCGCGAGAAGACATCCCGCATCGAGTTCTCGACGAAGTACAGCCAGCTCTTCACCGGCCCGAACTCCATCATCTCGGTGTCCGGCGTCGTCAGCCGGAACCAGGGGCGCGCGGGCGAGGTGAGCCCGGCCATCATGCCGGAGCCGAGTGTGCGGGCCGCGAGCCGCGGCGTCGAGTTGATCAGCCGCTTGTTCTGCCGGTCCTTCGCCTTCTGGTCCTTCTCGTCGGCCCAGCGGCCGGAGCGCGGGAGGAAATTGAAGCCGAGGTCCTTCCAGTGGGACTCCATCGGCGTCCGCATTTCCTTCAGCTCGCCCAGCATGATGTCGAGCTTCTGCCGCTGCGTGAGCTTCGGCATCTCAAACCGGGTCGCCGCCGACTTGACCGCTTGCACCTTCGCCATTACTGCCCCAGGAGCTTCTTGCGGCCGGTGTTGAACACGGCGGGCGAGCCGGAACTGGAAACGAGCAGCGTGCCGCGCCGACCGCCGAACACCTGCTCCCGGGTCCGCGCGTCGGAGCGCATCCGCGCCGCATCCGGGTCAACGGTTGGCAGAGAGGGCGGCGGCGACGCTTTCGGGATGTCGGGCGTGAGCGCCGACGACACGCCGATGCCGACCGCCGCCTTCCCCGCGTAGGAGAGAAGCGACTTCGCCACCGCCCCCCCTGCCGCTTTGGCGGCCACGATGCCGCTGGTCGTGCCGAGCGCCGAGCCGCCTGCCACTGGCGCGGCGAGGGTGGTGACGGCGGTGGTGCCAGCGGTGATGCCGGCCGCGGTGGTGGCAGCAGCGCCGGCCGTGGCGCCGGCCCCGACGCCGCTCAGCGCCCCCGCGGTGCCCGCGGCCGTGGTCGCCGCCGTGCTCGACAGGCCGGAGAGCCAGGCGGCGAACGCAGGGGCAGCCGGCCCGCACATCAGCCGTCAGTCCCCGGTGTAGCGCGTGACAGCTTGGTGCTGGCCGAGCTGGCGGGCAATCTCTTCTTCCGCACGGGCGTGGGGGTCATAGTCCCAGGTCTTCCTCTTCGACGGGCGCGGCATGAGCGTGCCGTCGGGCAACATCATATGCTGCTTTGCGGCTACAGGGAAGGCGAAGGTCAGCGCCAGGGCGTCCCCGAGGTCCGGGCTGATCCGCAGCCGCTTTTTCATCGAGTCCTTCGACTCCAGCTCAAACTTGTTGGCCGCGTTCCGGTAGGTGTAGGTCGGCGCGCACAGGTCCGTCCGCAGCGCCTGGTCGTTCGGCAGCCGGGCCCCGGACTTCACCCACCGCGCCATCGTGTCCCACATCTCCGCCCGCTTGTTCTGGTAATGCGCGTCGAGCGGGGAGCCGCCGAAGTTGACCTCCGTCACCCGGTACCCGAGCTGCCGGAGCCGGTCGATCACGCCCTCGCCGCGGCCCGCGTCGATGAACACCGCGTCCGGCTTCCACTGCTCGATGATCCCGGCGGCGTGCCCGGCCAGGGTCATGTTGTCGGCGCCACGGAACACCTTTAGGTCGTGCGTCATAAGCCCCTGCCGGCGCGCGATGACCGAGCGGTCGCCGCCGTAGCGGGCCACGTCGATGCCGAGCACCCGCGGCGCGAGCCGGAAGTCTGCCTCCGTCAGGACTTGCTTCATCGCCGCCGACACCACGTCGATGGTCAGGAGCACGTCCTCGTTGCTGGCCGAGAAGTCGCACTCGTACTCCTGCCGGAACTGCGTCGGCGTCATCGTGCCGGGCCGCGTGTCGTCGCCCTTCAGCGACAGCAGCTCGTCGGCCGGGGTGAGCAGGGTCCGGGAGTCCGGGTAGGAGTCGGCGTACCACTCCGCGTCGCCGGCCTCCATCTTCTCCCGGGCCTCGTTGTACATCTGGCTGAAGAGGTTGATGCCCTTCGGCGTGCCGATGAACAGCGCGAAGCCGCGGCGGTCGGTGAGCATCGGGCGGATGATCTCGCCCCACACCTCCGGCGACATGTCGGCGACCTCGTCCAGCACCACGCCGTCGAAGTAGATGCCGCGGATCGCGTCGCTGTTGTCGGCGCCGTACAGCCGTATGCGGCTCTTGAAGCCGCCCGCGTTGATGAACTCGACGTAGAGGTCCGACTCGTAGGCCGTGAACCCGGGCAGCGACCGGGCGTAGCGCTTCAGGTAGAGCCAGGCGACATCCTTGGCCTGCGACCGGAACGGCGCCACGTAGCCGTAGCGGCCGTCTTGGAGCTTGCAGGTGCTCGCCGCCTGGATCAGCGCGTTGATCGCCAGCACCGT
>CAYZBB010000097.1:0-23520 GCA_964476495.1 uncultured Actinomycetes bacterium
CCAGGTCCACCGCGATGGTGGCGTAGTCAGGTCGTGGTGCGAATGCGATGACCGCGAGCAGCCGCCGGCAGCGCTCGGACATCTCGGAGACCAGCGTCCACAGCCGACGCTGCTGGTCGGTGAGCACGGCCGCGTGCTCGGCGGATGGCGCCCGGGGCAGGTCGTCGTCGGTCGGTTCCTCGCCCGAGCGCTTGGCACTGTTCGCGCGCTCGCGCCAGGACAGCCGGCGCAGACTCACGGTGAGCCAGCGCACCACGGCCAGCGGGTCGCTGATGCTGTCCTTGCTGCGGACCAGGGACAGGAACGTCTGCTGGACCACGTCTTCCGCCTCGGCCGAGGACAGGCCGCACTGACGTGCCGTGTGCCAGAGCAGCGGGCTCACCAGGCGCACGAGCGTGTCGATGGCCCCGGGCACGCCCCGCCGATACTCGTCGAACGCGGTTCCCGCCCGGACCACCAGATCGCCGACGTCCTGGCGCCGTCGCAGGCCGACCGGCGTCGTGCCGCGGGACCCGGCGCCGGGAGCCTGGTCCGGGATCGGATCCGCCGCGACCTGCGGCACGGCCGTGGACTGTCGGATCGACCCGTCCACGGGCCCGGTCACGATGTCCTGGTCGGAGCCGATCACTTCCCGAACCTCCCCTGCTGTGGGAATCGTCGGACCGCCACGTCCGGTCGGGTGCACGGCATGCGAAGGTCGTGCATGCGGCCTCCCGGATGTGACGGATCGACGCAAGCTTCCCGTCGACCCAGATGTCAACAGCAGCTTAGGGGCGGTTCTTTCGATCGGGAAAGGACCTGTACCCCTCAGCCAGGCCCTCCCTGAACACGAACAGGACGACCCTGACGGCCGGCTGATACCGAACCGTGACGCTCGAACCCCGATTCAAGTGTGACATGGGTCACTATCACGCAACCAACAAGTCGGACGTTCGCGTCAACCGTTCTCGGGATCTTCGGTCGATGCGCCACCCTCGGCGCCGGGATCCGACTCCGCCGGCGGCGGGATGAGCAGCGTTGCCAGGATCGAACCCTGGAGACGGCGGAACGTCCGTCCGGGTGCGGCGCGGTCGAGCACAGCCACCTCGAGTTGGGTCGGCAACAGCTCCCGTGGGGCGCCCTCGCCGCCGGAGCCCAGCGCGCTGACCGCGGAGCGCAGGGCGGTCGGTAGGTCCCATCCGGTCCGGAATGAGCCGTTCAGAGCGGTGATCACGGGGTCGGTGATCCCGCCCATCACCACGAACTTCCGTTCCTCGACGATCGAACCGTCGTAGGAGATCCGGTACAGCTGATCGCTGATGCTCGCGCCGCTCTCGGCGCGAACGTCGGATCCGGACGCCCGCCCGGGTGGCCCCACCTCGGCGACGCAGATCTCCACCTCGAACGGCTTCTGGTGCTCCGAGAAGATCGAACCGATTGTTTGCGCGTAGGCGTTGGCCAGCCACCGGCCGGTGACGTCCCGGCGGTCATAGGAGAAGCCGCGCACATCGGCCAGTCGGATGCCGGCCGTGCGCAGGTTCTCGAACTCGTTGTACCGACCGGCCGCGGCGAAGCCGATCCGGTCGTAGATCTCGCTGACCTTGTGCAGGGCCGGCGAGTGGTTCTCGGCGACGAACAGCACCCCACCCTCGTACAGGGTGACCACGACGCTGCGACCGCGGGCGATGCCCTTGCGGGCGTACTCGGAGCGGTCCCGCATGAACTGCTCGGGAGAGGCGTAGATCGTCGGCATGCTCACGGCGGGTGGGCTCCTCGGACGCTTGGGTCGGACGCGGTGGTAGGCGCGGGTTCTCGGCTGATCGGGCGACGGTGGTGGCGCCGGGCGACGTCGGTCAGCCGCCGGGGTTGACCATCCGGCCGCCGACCACGGCCTCGGCCACCGCCCCGACCTCGTCGTCGCCCCAGCGCACCGCACCGTCGACGGTGATGGCGACGACCACCGGGAAGATGCGGCGGGTCAGGTCGGGGCCGCCGGTCGCGCTGTCGTCGTCGGCCGCGTCGTACAGTGCCTCCACGGTGGCGCGCACCGCCGCGGGCAGGTCGGCGGACGCGTCGTACCGCTTCTTCAAGGCCGAGCGGGCGAACGTGGACCCGGATCCGACCGCGTAGTAGTCATGCTCTTCGTACTTTCCGCCGGCGATGTCGTAGGAGAAGATCCGACCCCGCCGCGACTCACCGGCCGGGGTGTCCACCGCGGACTCCTCGACGCCGGCGAACAACGGCACCACCGCCAGACCCTGCATCGCCGCCCCGAGGTTGCCGCGGATCATTGTCGCCAGCCGGTTCGCCTTGCCGTCCAGCGATAGCCGGACACCCTCGATCTTCTCGTAGTGCTCGAGCTCGAGACGGAACAACCGGACCATCTCCACGGCCAGGCCCGCCGTCCCCGCAATGCCGATCGCCGAATGCGAGTCCGCGACGAACACCTTCTCGATGTCGCGCTGGGCGATGATGTTGCCCATGGTCGCCCGCCGGTCACCGGCGATCACGACGCCCTGCTCGCAGCTCACCGCGACGATCGTGGTGCCGTGCGGAACCGCGCCGGCCAGGGCAGCTCCGGCGACATGCCGCGGCAGCAACTGAGGCTCGGCGGAGGCCAGGAACTCGGTGAACGACCCGCTACCGGGTCGCATGTACGCGGCCGGGATGGCAGACACCGGCCACCCCCCGGCCGGACCGTCAACGGTCACTGGCCACCCTTTTGCACGTACGACCGGACGAAGTCCTCCGCGTTGGACTCCAGCACGTCGTCGATCTCGTCGAGGATGTCGTCGGTTTCGGCGGCCAGCTTCTCCCGACGCTCCTGCCCGGCGGCATCGGCACCGGGGGCCTCGTCATCGCCGTCCCCGCCACCGTGCCGAGTCGTCTTTTCCTGGGCCATCTGGAGTTCTCCGATCTGTTGCCGCTGACCGCGACTCTACCGACGGACGCCGACGGTCCACCCCGCGGCCGGGCTATCGGCGGGTCAGCGCGTCCACCAGTTCGGCGGCGTCCTGGGCGGCGTCCAGCAGCGCGCCGACGTGACGCTCGGTGCCACGGGTCGGCTCCATCGTGGGAATCCGGACCAGCGACTCCCGACCGATGTCGAAGATGACCGAGTCCCAGGACGCCGCGGCCAGCCGGTCGGCATACTTGGCAACGCAACGGCCGCGGAAGAAGGCCCTGGTGTCGTGCGGTGGTTCGGTCATGGCCGCCTGCACGTCGTCCTCGGTGACCAGCCGCTGCATCGATCCGCGTGACACCAGCCGGTTGTACAGGCCCTTGTCCATGCGGACGTCGGAGTACTGCAGATCGACCAGGGCCAGCCGGCCGGCCGCCCAGGACAGCCCGTCCCGGCTCCGGAAGCCTTCCAACAGGCGGAGTTTGGCGGGCCAGTCCAGCTCGGTCGCGAGGTCCATGGGGTCGACGGCCAACCGGTCAAGCACGCTGATCCAGCGGTCAAGCACGTCGCGGGTCTGCTCGTCGGCGTCCGAGCCGTATTCGGCCTCGACGTACTTGGCCGCCGCCTCGTGGTAGGCGCGTTGGATGTCCACGCCGGTCAGCCGGCGGCCGTCGGTCAGCGGAACGGTGACCTTCAGCGTGGGATCGTGCGAGATCTGGTGCACCGCGGACACCGCGTGGGCCAGTTCGACCGACGGCATCGCCCAACCCGATTCGATCATGGACAGCACGAGCGCGGCCGTGCCCAGCTTGAGGTAGGTGGCGATCTCGGCCAGGTTCGCGTCACCGATGATCACGTGCAGCCGGCGGTGCTTGTCGGCGTCCGCGTGCGGCTCGTCACGTGTGTTGATGATCCCGCGCTTGAGGGTGGTCTCGAGGCCGACCTCGACCTCGATGTAGTCGCTGCGCTGTGCGAGCTGGAATCCCTCGGTCTGCCCGGCCGGGCCGATGCCGACCCGACCGGCCCCGGCGAACACCTGGCGGCTGGTGAAGAACGGGGTCAGCCCGGAAATGATCGCCGGGAACGGGGTGTCCCGACTGCACAGGTAGTTCTCGTGGGTGCCGTACGAGGCGCCCTTGCCGTCGACGTTGTTCTTGTACATCTGGATGGGCTTGGACCCGGGGAGCGAGGCGGCCAGCCGGGCCGCCGTCTCCATCACCCGCTCCCCCGCCTTGTCGAACAGCACGGCGTCCCGCGGGTTGGTCACCTCCGGCGCGGAGAACTCCGGATGCGCATGGTCGACGTAGAGTCGGGCGCCGTTGGACAGGATCACGTTGGCCGCGCCGATGTCGTCGACATCCGGTTCGGCCGCGCCGAACAGGGACGACAGGTCGTAGCCGCGGGCGTCACGCAGCGGTGACTCCACCTCGTAGTCCCAACGAGGTCGGCGCGCCCGCGGGGCCGCCACCGACGCCGCATACGCCAGGACCACCTGGGTGGAGGAAATCACCGGGTTCACTCCCGGTTCGCCGGGCACCGAGATGCCGTACTCGACCTCGGTCCCCATGATTCGACGCGCACTCATGATGCTGAATCTAGTGAACCCCGATGCGGCAGGATCGGCTGCATGGATCCCGAACCCTCCACGAAGGCCCGGGACCGGACGGGCCCGACGTCCTTGGACCTGATCCGCCGGCGGCTGCGGGCACTGCGTGGCGGCGGTTCCCGGCGCAAGCGCTCGATCGGCGAGCTGCTGGAGATCGATCGTTCGGTGATCCTCCAGGCCCTGAAGGTCGCGGTCTCGGCGGGTCTGTCGTGGGCGTTGGCGCAATGGCTGCTGGACACACCGGCGCCGATCTGGGCCCCGCTCACCGCCTCACTGATCGCGATGCTGACCGTCCGGGCATCGATCAGGGACGCCGCCGAGAAGATCTTCGCGGTGATCCTCGGGATCCTCGTGGCGATCTGGCTGGGTGGGCTGATCGGGCTGCACGCCTGGTCGATCTCGTTGATCGTCGGCATCGGCTTCCTGGCCGGCAAGGTGCTCCGGCTCGGTCCGGGTGCGGCCGCGCAGATCCCGGTGAACGGCATGTTCGTGCTCGCCCTGGGCAGCGCGGGAATCGAACAACGATTCCTGGACACGCTCATCGGAGCGGCGGTGGCGGTGCTGGTCAACTTCATCGTCATCCCGCCGAACCACGTCGCGGCCGCGACCCGGTCGGTCGCCGACCTCGCGGACCGGGTGGTGGACTGCTTGAGCACTTTGGCCATCGGGATCAGCCGGCCCTGGCCGGCCGAGGAGTCCGTCCAGTGGCTGCTCGACGCCCGCGAGCTCGGTCGGCTCTCCGCCTCGGCCGAGTCCGAGGTGGTCAAGGCCGACCAGTCGCTGTCGCTGCACCCGATCCGGTCCTCCTGGGCGGCGTCGATGGACCGGTTGCGGCAGACCAACGAGACGCTCCAAGTGGTCGAGTTGCAGAACCGCACTATCGCCCGCACCGTTCGGGACATCGCCCGGAAGTTCAAAGCGGACAACGGCCGGCAGGTGGCGATGCCGATGGCATCGGCGATGCTGCTCGCCACGGCCGACGCGATCGAGGCATTCGCGCACACCGTGCTGCGCGCCGAACGCGGCGCCTCGCCGGACGTCGTGGCCGGGCCCGCGCGACGGGCGATCGGCATCGCCCGCGAGCGCAGCCAGGCGATCAGCGCCGACCTGAGCGACATGCTCGCGGCGAGCCTGACCCGCGGGGTGTTCCTTGGCACGCTGGTCGTCGAGACCGGCCGGATCCTGGACGAACTGGATGCCGGGCTGGCGGCACTGGACGGGGAAGAGCACCCGGCACCGCCGCCCACGTAGCGGTTACAGGTACTGCCCCGTGTTCGACGCGGTGTCGATGGCCCTCGAGCCCTCGGACTGCTTGCCGGAGACCAGGGTGCGGATGTAGACGATCCGCTCCCCCTTCTTGCCGGAGATCCGGGCCCAGTCGTCGGGGTTCGTGGTGTTGGGCAGGTCCTCGTTCTCGGCGAACTCGTCGGTGATCGCCTCCAGCAACTGGGACACCCGCAGCCCGTTGACGCCGGTCTCGATGCGCGACTTGATCGCCGACTTCTTGGCCCGGTCGACGATGTTCTGGATCATGGCGCCGGAGTTGAAGTCCTTGAAGTACAGGACCTCCTTGTCCCCGTTGGCGTAGGTGACCTCCAGGAAGCGGTTCTCGTCGGTCTCGCCGTACATCCGCTCCACGGTGTGCTGGATCATGCCGGACAGGCAGGCTCGTCGGTCGCCGCCGAACTCGGCGAGATCGTCCGGGTGGATGGGCAGGTCCGTGATCAGGTACTTGGTGAAGATGTCCCGGGCGGCCTCCGCGTCCGGCCGCTCGATCTTGATCTTCACGTCCAGCCGGCCGGGTCGCAGGATGGCCGGGTCGATCATGTCCTCGCGGTTGGACGCGCCGATCACGATGACGTTCTCCAGGCCCTCAACGCCGTCGATCTCGCTCAGCAGCTGCGGCACGATCGTGGTCTCGACGTCGGAGGAGACGCCGGTGCCGCGGGTGCGGAACACCGAGTCCATCTCGTCGAAGAAGACGATCACCGGGGTTCCGCCGGATGCCTTCTCCCGAGCCCGCTGGAAGATGAGCCTGATGGTCCGCTCGGTCTCGCCGACGTACTTGTTCAGCAGCTCAGGACCCTTGATGTTCAGGAAGTAGCTGGTGTGCGTCTCCTCGCCGCGGGCCGCCGCGACCTTCTTGGCCAGCGAGTTGGCCACCGCCTTGGCGATCAGCGTCTTGCCGCAGCCGGGCGGGCCGTAGAGCAGGACGCCCTTCGGCGGCCGCAGCTGGTACTCGCGGAACAGGTCGGCGTGCAGGAACGGCAACTCCACCGCGTCCCGAATCTGCTCGATCTGCCGGGTCAGGCCGCCGATGTCCTCGTAGGCGACGTCCGGCACCTCTTCCAGCACGAGGTCCTCGACCTCGGACTTGGGCACCCGCTCGTAGGCGTAGCCGGCCTTGGAGTCGACCAGCAGCGAGTCGCCGGGCTTGAGCGGGATGTCGAGCAGCGGGGCGGCCAGGTGGACCACGCGCTCCTCGTCGGCGTGCCCGACGACCAGCGCCCGGTCGCCGCCGAGGATCTCGCGCAGCGCGCAGACCTCGCCGATGACGTCGAACTGGGCGGCCTCGACGACGGTGAGCGCCTCGTTCAGGCGCAGCTGCTGGCCGCGCTGCAACTGCTCGACGGCGACCGTCGGTGATACGGCAAGGCGCATACGCCGACCGCCGGTGAACACCTCGACCGTGCCCTCGGGCCCGGGAGTGAGAAAGACTCCGTAGCCGCTGGGGGGCTGCGCCAGCCGGTCGACCTCTTCCTTCAACTGCAGCAGCTGGGCACGCGCGTCACGCAGCGTGACGACCAGCTTCTCGTTGCGCTCGGACAGCGCATTGATCCGGTTCGCCGACTCGGTGAGCTGACGTTCCAGCGGACGCGTGTCGGTGGGGGCGATGGCCAACCGGCGGCGTAGCTGGGCGATCTCGTCGTTGAGCACGCGGATCTGGGCGGTCAGTTGCGCAGGGGTCTGGCGGTAACCATCGGCGGGACCCGGGTCCCGTTCGGCCTCTTCCGAGGAGTCGGCCGAGGAGTGATAGCCGGTCACAGTGCCTCCCTCATCACGGACGCTGCAAAAACCAAGCCTACCTGCGACTTCCGTCCCAGGTTCGGATGTCGGGGGCGACGCGGCTCACGGTCCGCAACCGCGGCCTCCGGGTTGACAGAGTCCGACCCACATGGTTTTGATGCCCGTGAACAGGCAGTTCTGCACACACAATGATCGATTCCGGGATTGCGCACCCGGGCTGCCGCATCCGTCGCGCACCGTGATTGTTACCTCCTCGTCATGGCCCGACTACCTCTCGATCGGCTACCGGCCGCTGCTGGTCGGCCGGCGCTGCGGGCGCGGCGCGGTCACCCCCGGCGCCAACCGGCGCGCAGTGAGCAGGAACGCGGTGTGCCCGGTCATCCGGTGCTCGGGCCGCACGGCGAGCCCGACCAGGTGCCAGGGGCGGTGCAGGGTTTCCCATGCCGAGGGCTCGGTGAAACCACCGTGCCGGCGGATGTCCTCCGCGATCCGGGACAGTTGGGTGGTGGTCGGCACGTACACGGTCAGGACGCCGCCGGGCACCAGACAGCCGGCAACTGCCGGCAGCACCGCCCAGGGTTCCAGCATGTCGAGCACGACCCGGTCGACCGGGTCGGTGTGCTCGGCGAGGTCGCGCACGGTCAGCGTCCAGTTCTCCGGCCGGCCTCCGAAGAACCGCTCGACGTTGCGGACCGCGTGATCGGCGTGGTCCTGGCGGATCTCGTACGAGATGACCCGGCCCTGCCCGCCGACCGCGCGCAGCAGCGAGCAGGTCAGCGCACCTGACCCGGCGCCCGCTTCGAGAACCGTTGCACCGGGGTAGATGTCGCCCCAATGGACGATCTGCGCCGCGTCCTTCGGGTAGATCACCGCAGCCCCGCGCGGCATGGACAGCACGTAGTCGGTGAGCAGCGGACGCAGCGCCAGGTACGGCGTACCGCCGGCCGAGGTCACCACGCTGCCCTCCGGCTGTCCGATCAGGCTGTCGTGCGCCAGCGCACCGCGGTGCGTGTGGTACGTGGCGCCCGCCTCGAGCACGACCGTGTACTTGCGACCCTTGGAATCGGTGAGCTGCACCCGGTCCCCCGGCCCGAAGACCCCGCTCAACCGTCGTTCCTTCCGCTTCGCCCCGGCACCGCGAGCAGATCGACGGCCCGAATGACGCCAATCGGTTCGCCCGCCCCGTCGACGAGCACGAAGGTGTCAACCAGGGCGCTTCTCGCCCGATCCAGCACGTCGTCCGGATCGTCACCGGTGAACACGATCGCCGCCGCCCCGATCGGCCGGGCGACCAGCGATGCGGGTGCCGAGGGATCCCGGGCCGCCAGATCCCGTGCCGCACGCTCGTCCAGCACGCCGGCCGACGCCCCGTCGACCCGGGTAAGGATCACCGCCCCGCCCGCCGCCGCGATCAACGCGTCCCTGACGTCCCGGTCGCCGGCGATGCGGACCACCGGCCGGGCAACCGAACCGAGCGGGACTCCGGTGGGCCAGCGCCCACCCCCGCCGAGGTCGTCACTCCGTTCACCGCGCACGCCGACCACCACGAACAGTGCCATGGCAACGGCGATTCCGGCCGGCAGCAGGCCGGTGGCCCCGCCGTCCACGACCAGATACACCGCCCACCCGAGCAGCGCCGCCGCCAGCAGGTACCCACCGACGACCGCCGCGGCGGTGCCGGCACGCCGGTTGCCGGACAGGCCCCAGATGCCCGCCCGGACGAGCCGGCCACCGTCCAGCGGCAGCGCGGGCAGCACGTTGAACACGGCGATGATCAGGTTCGACAGGGCGAGCAGCAGCAGCGTCAGCCAGCCGACCGTGCCGGGCGTCAGGGGCTGCAGGGCAAGCCAGAACACCGCGGCCAGCAGACCGGAGACGACCGGGCCGGCCAGCGCCACCAGCGCCTCGTCGCGCGCGGTGACCGGCCCCTTCGCGAGTTGACTCACCCCGCCGAGCAGGTACAGCCGGATCGCGATCACCTCGATCCCGCGGAGGCGGGCGGCAAGGCAGTGACCGAGCTCGTGCGCGAGCACGCTGACGCCCAGCAGCACACCCAGCAGGATCGCCACCAGGATCGCCACGGTGAGGGTGGTCCCCGGCACCACCCGCGCCACCACGGGCACGCCGAGCACGGCGATCACCGCGACCGAGGCGATCCAGGAGGGGGTGACGACGATCTGCACACCGGCGATCCGGCCCACCGCCCAGCCGCGGGACGGCGACCGGCGCGGCGTCCCCGAGGGGCGCGGCGCGGCGCCCTTCGGCCCTGAGCTCACGACCGAAGGGTAATCACGCGGCGCGGTGAACCCCGACTGTCGGACGGGGGCCCTACCGTGTGCGCTATGACGGTGATCGTGGCGGATCCGGTCCGCAGCCGGGCCGACGGGGCGACCCGTGAGGCCGGCGATGCGGCGCCGGAGCGGCCACGCCGGTCGCCTGCCCTTTCGCCGTCCCGGGCGAGCGATTTCAAGTCGTGCCCACTGCTGTACCGGTTCCGGGCGGTCGACCGCCTGCCCGAGCCACCGAGCCCTGACGCGGTCCGCGGAACCCTCGTGCACAGCGTCCTCGAGCAGATGTTCGGCCGGCCCGCGGCCGAACGCACACCGAACCGGACCGCGCAGGACGTACCGTCGGTGTGGGAGCGGATGGTCGCGGAAAGCCCCGACCTGGGCGCCATGCTGCCGCCGGACGACGTGGCCGGATGGCTCGACTCGGCCGGGGTGTTGGTACGCAGCTACTTCACCCTGGAGGATCCGCGCCGGTTCGATCCGCAGGCGTGCGAGTACGCGGTGGAGATCGACACCGCGGACGGGGCACCGCTGCGAGGATTCATCGACCGGATCGACGTGGCCGCCACCGGTGAGCTGCGCATCGTCGACTACAAGACCGGCCGCTCGCCCGGCCCCGACTTCGAGGGCCGGGCGCTGTACCAGCTCAAGTTCTACGCGCTGATGATCTACCGGCTGCGTCGCATCGTGCCGGCCCAGCTCAAGCTGATCTACCTGGCCGATGGGACGTCCCTGCAGTACGCGCCCACCGAGGCCGAACTGCTGGGCTTCCAGAACGCGGTCGGCGCGCTGTGGCGGGCGGTGTCGGCCGCACTGGAGTCCGGGAACTTCCCGGCGCGCCGCGGTCCGATGTGCCGCTGGTGCACCCATCAGGCGCGGTGTCCGGAGTTCGGCGGGACACCACCGCCGTACCCGGGTCCGCCCGAGAACTGGGTTCGCGTGGGCGGTGTCACAGCCGGCACGATCTGATGTCCGAGGCCAGGATCGCCTTGGCACCGAGTTCGGCGAGCGCGTCCATCACCGGGTTCACGTCGTTGCGCCGGACCATCGCCCGGACCGCACGCCACGACGGGTCGGCCATCGGCGAGACCGTCGGTGACTCGAGGCCGGGGGTGATGGCCGTGGCCCGCTCCAGCAGATCCACCGGGCAGTCGTAGTCCAGCATCAGGTACTGCTGGGCGAACACGACGCCCTGCAGCCGGTTGGCCAGCTGCCTCGCGGCCGGCGACGGGTCGGTGTCCAGGCGGCTGAGCAGCACCGCCTCGGACCTCAGGATCGCCTCGCCGAAGGCCACCAGCCCGTGCTGGCGCAGCGACCGGCCGGAGTCGACGACGTCGGCGATGGCGTCGGCGACCCCGAGCTGCACCGAGATCTCGACCGCGCCGTCGAGCCTGATCACGTCGGCGGCGATGCCGTGCGCGGCCAGGTCGTTGCGGGTCAGGTTCGGATACGAGGTGGCGATCCGCGCGCCGGCCAGATCGGCGATCTGCCAATCCTTGTGCTCCGGAGCGGCATAGCGGAAGGTCGAGTAGCCGAAGCCGAGTCCGATCAGTTCCCGCACCGGCGCGCCGGAGTCGGCGGCCAGGTCGCGGCCGGTGATGCCGAGGTCGAGCTCGCCGGATCCGACGTACACCGCGATGTCCTTGGGACGCAGGAAGTAGAACTCGACGTCGTTGGCCAGATCCAGCACGCTCAGGTCACGTGACTCGTGCCGGCCCCGGTAGCCGGCCTCCCGGAGCATCGAAGCGGCGGGTTCGGACAGCGTGCCCTTGTTGGGCACCGCGACTTTCAACATTGCTGCGCTTTCTCGTTTCAGGCCCGGCAGATGCAGCCCGGGCAGCATGCCACTGTGCCATGTGCCGGACCTTCGCGCGGCACCCGGGCACACGTCACAGGTACCGGTAGACCTGCTCGAGGCCGATGCCCCGGCCGATCATGATCACTTGTGCTCGGTACAGCAGCTGGGAGATCTCCAGCGCCAGGCTGTCGTCGTCCTCGTGCTCGGCGGCCAGCCACACCTCGCCGGCCTCCTCAAGCAGCTTCTTGCCTTGCGCGTGCACGCCCGCGTCCAGCGCCTGCACGGTGCCCGAACCGTCCGGCCGGGTGCGGGCCCGGTCGACGAGTTCCTCGTACAGGGAGTCGAACGTCTTCACGGTGACCGATTGTGGCAGAGGCAGGACGCGGTCACCGCCGTCGTCGGCCTGCTATGCTCCCGCCGCAATAATTGCAGACATTCGCAATTGCATGGAGGATCGATGGCCGCGCCGCTGTACCAGGTGAAGGCCGAGTTCTTCAAGACGCTCGGTCACCCGGTGCGCATCCGCGTCCTGGAGCTGCTCGGACAGCGCGAGCACGCCGTCTCCGAGATGCTGCCCGAGGTCGGCGTGGAGGCGGCCAACCTGTCACAGCAGCTCGCCGTGCTGCGCCGGGCCGGGCTCGTCGGCACCCGCAAGGAGGGGTCGGCGGTGTTCTACTCGTTGACCAGCCCTCGGGTGGCGGAGCTGCTGGCGGTCGCCCGGATCATCCTCACCGAGGTGCTGACCGAGCAGGTGGGGCTGATCGAGGACCTGCGCGCACCGGTGGCCGCGCCGGATATCGGCTCCACCCGATAGCCCAGCCCAGCCCACTCCAATCCAGTCCAGCCCGCACGTCAGGGAGTTCGTCATGCTCGCCTTGTGGCGCAAGATCCGGACCACCGGCCGCGTCGCCGAACCGGCACCGTCACCGCCGTCGCCCGAGCAGGTGCCCGAGCGTGCGCGGGAACTCGCCGGGTCGGTGCAGGTCCGGCACGTCGACGCCGGCTCGTGCAACGGCTGCGAGGTGGAGATCGGGGCCGCATTCGGCCCCGTCCACGACGCCGAGCGGTACGGCGCCCGGCTGGTCGCGTCGCCCCGGCACGCGGACGCGCTGATCGTCACCGGCGCGGTCACCCGCAACATGGCGCAGCCGCTGCGGCGCACCTACGAAGCCGTTCCGGACCCGAAACTTGTTGTCGCGGTGGGTGACTGCGCACGAACCTGCGGCCTGTTCAAGGGCGCGCCCGGCGTCGTCGGGGCCGTCGGCGACATCGTGCCGGTCGACCTGGAGATCCCCGGCTGCCCGCCCCGCCCGGAGGCCATCGTCGAAGGCCTGCGGAGGCTCACGGGTCGATGACGCTGGAGATCGCGTTGATCGCCGCGGTGCTGAGCGGGGTGCTGGCGGCCCTGGCCGGCCTGTCCGTGCCGCGGTCCGCCCGACCGACGGTGGTCGGCGTCGGTGTGGCGGTGTGCGGTGGCGCGGCCGTGGTTGCCGGCGTCGCGGCGATGACCGGGCAGGTGGCGACACTCGCCGCGCCCGAGTTGCTGCCGCTGTCCGGGCTGCTGTTCACCGTGGATGCCCTGGGTGGGGTGTTCCTCACCATCACCGGTGGCGTGGCCGTCGCCGTCGGCATCTACGGCACCGGGTACTGCCGGTCGCACGGCCTGGACGCGCGCGGCGTGCAGGCCGTGCTGCCGCTGTTCGTGCTGTCCATGCTGCTGGTGCCGGTGGCGGCGAGCGTGGGCACGTTCTTGCTGTGTTGGGAACTGATGGCGCTGACCTCGTTGCTCCTGGTGATCGCCGAGCACCGCAGCCGCCCATCGGTGGCGTCCGCCGGGCGTTGGTACGCGGTGATGACCCACCTCGGGCTGGTGGCGATCCTGATCGGGCTGCTGGTGTTCGCCGCACACGCGTCCGGAGGTTCGTTCGCCGCCCTGCGCGCGGCCGCGCCGGGACTCTCGCCGATGGTCGCCGGATCGGTATTCGTCCTCACCGGGATCGGATTCGGTTCCAAGGCCGGCATCGTGCCGCTGCACGCCTGGCTGCCGCGAGCGCACCCGGAGGCACCGAGCAACGTGTCCGCGCTGATGTCGGCTGCCATGGTCAACCTCGGCGTGTACGGCATCGTCCGGGTCGGCCTGGACCTGCTGGCCGGTGCCGGTGCGGGTTGGTGGTGGCTGCTGGTGCTCGGCCTCGGCGCGCTGTCGGCGATCTACGGCATCCTGCAGGCCGCGATCGGCACGGACCTCAAGCGCCTACTGGGTCACTCGACGACCGAGAACATGGGCCTGGTACTGATCGGTATCGGTGCCGCCGGTTTCTTCGCCGCCGGGGACGACCCCGGCCTGGCCGGGCTGGCCATGGCGGCCGCGCTGCTGCACCTGATCAACCATGCGGCGTTCAAGACGCTGCTGTTCCAGGCGGCCGGGTCGGTGGTGGCCGCCACCGGGCGCCGCGACCTGGACGAGCTGGGCGGGCTGAACATCGGGATGCCCCGCACCACCGCGGCCTTCGGCATCGGCGCGTTGGCCGCCTCCGCGCTGCCGCCGGGCGCCGCGTTCGTCAGCGAGTGGTTGCTGCTGCAGGCGCTGATCCATGGGCTGCCCGCGGGCGGCGTCGCGGCTGCGATCGTCATGCCGCTGGCGGTGGCCGCGGTGGCACTCACTGCCGGGCTGGCGGTGGCGACCTTCGTCAAGGCATTCGGCATCGGCTTCCTGGCCAAACCACGCTCCACGCAGGCGGCCGCGGCGACCGAGTGCCCGATCGGCATGCTCGCCGGCATGGGCGTGGCCGCGGTCGCGTGTATCGCGCTGGCCCTTGCGCCCACGGCGATCCTGCCGACGATCGGGGCAGTCGCCGGCGCGACCGTCGGCTCCCCCGATCCGGTGCAGATCGACGGCATGACGATCGAGCTGGTTGCGGTTGCCGGTGCCCTCTCCCCGCTGATGCTGGCCCTTGCCCTGGTCATCGGCGTCGCCCTGGCGCTGGCCGGGGTTCGGGCCCTGGCGACCCGGCGGGCGGCCCGGGCGACGCGGCTGTGGGATTGCGGTGGCGGCCCGCTCACGGCGCGGATGGAGTACACCGCGACGTCCTTCGCGGAGCCGTTGCAGCGGGTCTTCGACGACGTCGTGCGGGCCGAGCAGGACATCGACGTCTCGCACCACGACGAGTCCCGCTACCTGGTGCAGCTGGTCGAGTACCGCCGCCGGGTGCCCGATCGCATCGAAAAGCGGCTCTACGAACCTGTGCTCGCCGCCGTCGCGCGATGGGGACAGGCCGGCCGCAGGCTGGCCCCCGGTGGTGTGCACAGGTATCTGGGCTACGGCTTCTACTCGCTGTGCGCCCTGCTGGTGCTGCTGGTGGTGACCCGATGATCGTGGTGGGCACGCTGGCGCAGATGCTGATCGTGCTGGTGCTTTCGCCGTTCCTGATCGGGATGATGCGGCAGGTCCGGGCCCGCATGGAGGGCCGGCAGGGCCCCGGGATCGCCCAACCCTGGCGCGATCTGCGCAAGCTGATGCGCAAGCGACCGGCCGCCCCGCACGGCACCTCGGTGGTGTTCCGGGCCGCCCCCCCGGTGCTGATGGCCACCTGCCTGGTGGTGGCCACGGCCGTCCCGCTGGCGACGACCGCGGATGTGCTCGACCCGATCTCCGACCTGTTCGCGGTGGTGGCCCTGCTGACCCTGGGCACGGTGGTGCTCGCCCTGGCCGGCATCGACACCGGCACCGCGTTCGGTGGGCTGGGCGCCAGCCGGGAAGCGACGATCGTCGCCTTGGTCGAGCCGACGCTGTTGGTGGCGATCTTTGCGTTGTCCGTGCCCGTCGGGTCCACCAACCTGGGTGCGATCGTCACGTCCACGCTCGACAACCCGGCCCAGGTCCTCTCGCCGGTGAGCCTGCTCGCCGGGGCCGCGCTGGTGGTGGTGATCATCGCGGAGACCGGACGGTTGCCCGTCGACAACCCTTCCACGCACCTTGAACTCACGATGGTGCACGAAGCGATGATCCTGGAGTACTCGGGTCCGGACCTGGCCATGGTCGAGCTCGCCGCGGCCATGCGGCTGAGCCTGTTCCTGGGCCTGCTGGCGAATCTGTTCCTGCCCTGGGGGATCGCCACCGGGTCCAACCCGCTGCTGATCGCGGCGGGGGTGGTCGCGGTGGTCGGCAAGGTCGCCGTTCTCGGCATGCTGCTCGCGGCCGGTGAGGTCTTCCTGGCCAAGCTCCGGCTGTTCCGGGTGCCCGAGCTGCTGGCCGGTTCCTTCGTCATGGGGATGCTGGCCGTCGGCGCGTCCTACTTCCTGGCGTGAGGCGGAACTGACATGAACAACGGACATGAGCGACGGACATGAGTGAAGCGCTCTTCGCGCAGCTGCTGAACCTGGCGGTCGGCGCAATGCTGCTGACCGCGGTGCTCATCCTGTGGCGCCGCGAACTGGCCGCGATCATCAACGTGTTCACGATCCAGGGATTCGCGTTGGCCTGCGCGGTCGCACTGATCGCGGTTGAGGAAGGCTCCGCCGAACTCGGCGCCGTGGCGGCCGTCGTGCTGGTGCTGCGGGCGGGGGTGCTGCCCTGGTTGCTGCGCCGCACCCTGGCCGATGCCGGGCCGAATCGGCGGGAGACCCGGCCCCTGGTGAACGTGGTCACCTCGCTGCTGGTCGCGGCGGGGTTGACGCTGCTGGCCTATGCGGTGTCCCGGCCGTTGGTGGACCTGGACCCGTCCCCCGCCGCCAGCGCCATTCCCGCCGCGCTCGCGGTGGCACTGATCGGGTTCTTCGTCCTGGTGACACGCCGCCTCGCGCTGTCCCAGCTGGTCGGATTCCTGCTGCTGGACAACGGGATCACCGCTGTCGGCGTGCTGACGGCGGCGGAGATCGGACTGGTGGTGGAACTGGGCATCTCGCTGGACGTGCTGCTGGTGGTGCTGGTGCTGCAGGTGCTCAAGGCGCGTATCCGGGAGGCCTTCGGCCGCACCGACATCGACGAACTGCGGGAGCTGCGCGACTGATGGCCGCCCTCATCACACAGCTGTTGATCCTGGGTCCGGTGCTGATCCCGTTGGGGGCCGCCGCGGTCGGAACGGCACTGCGCCGCTCCGCGTCCGTGTGTCGGATCGCCGCCGGCATCGCAGCGGGCGGTGCCGCCGGGTTGCTCGCGACGGCGATCGCCCTCGCCACCCGGGTGACGCTGGACGGTCCGGTGATCGGTGCCGCCGGGTTGCTGGCGGTGGACGCGCTGAGCGCGTTCATGCTCGTCGTGGTCGGTGCGGTCGCACTGGTCGCCGCACTCGCCACCCCCGCCCACCTGCGGGTCGAACTCGATGCCGGACGGATCGACGGGCGCACTGCGCTGCGTCACGTCGTGCTGGTGCAGCTCTTCCTGGCCGCGATGGCCCTCGCGGTGCTCGCCGGCAGCCTGGGTGTGCTCTGGGTGGCCATCGAGATGACGACCGTGGTGACGGCCTTCCTGGTCGGGCAGGGTCGCAGTCGGGGCGCGGCCGAGGCCGCGTGGAAATACGTCATCATCTGCTCCACCGGCATCGCCCTTGCGCTGCTCGGCACGCTGGTGCTCAACGCCGCCGCCTCCCGTGCGGGCACCGGCCTGGACTGGGTCGGGCTGACCGCGGCAGGGACCGACCTGGATCCCGGCGTCACGCGGATCGCCGTGCTACTGCTCGTTCTGGGCTTCGGCACCAAGGCCGGCCTGGCGCCGATGCACGCCTGGCTGCCGGACGCGCATTCCCAGGCGCCGGCCCCGGTGTCCGCGCTGATGTCGGGGGTACTGATCGCCGTCGCGTTCTACGCGATCCTGCGGGTGAAGGTGGTCGCCGACCTGGCGCTCGGACCGGAGTTCATCAGGGCTCTGCTACTGGTTCTTGCGCTGGCGTCGATCGCGCTGGCCGCGTCGCTGTTGATCGCGCAGCGTGACTACAAGCGGATGCTGGCCTACTCGAGCATCGAGAACATGGGCCTGCTGGCGCTCGGCGCGGCCATCGGCACCCCGTTGGCGCTGGGTGCGGTACTGCTGCACATCCTGGGGCACGGCCTGGCGAAGAGCACCCTTTTCCTGGCCGCCGGCCGCATCCTGCAGCTGACCGGGACCAGCCGAATCGACGGCGTGCGCGGCCTCGCCGCCCGAGACCCCTTGCTGGCCTGGTGTTTCGGGCTGGGAATCCTGGCGGTTCTGGCGTTTCCGCCGTTCAGCCTCTTCGCCAGCGAGCTGGCCATCGCCCGGGCCGGGTTCGGGTCCGGGCTCGGTTGGGCCATGGCCGCCGCGCTGCTGCTGGTGCTGGTCTGCGCGGCGGCACTGGTCGGGCACAGCAGCCGGATGCTGCTCGGGGCGCCACCGGCCGCTACACCCGCCGCCGCGCAGGGCCACGGCGCGGGTTCGTCGGCCGTCGCGATCCGTCCCGCGCCCGTCCGGATCCGCACCGGAGTCGACGGCCTGGCCATGGTCGCGGCGCTCACTGCCTGCGCGGTCGTGGGGATCACCCTCGGACCGCTGGACACGCTGCTGTCGCAGGCCGTCTCCGTCGTCACCGGTACGGCGACGGGAACGGCGCCATGACCGGGACCGCCCGCGAGGTGGGCCCCGCAGACCTGGTGCCGGCCGCGGAATCGCTGCTCGGGCAGGGGTTCCGGATCGCGCTGATGTCCGGCCACGACGACGGTGACGCGCTTCGCGTGGTGTACCTGTTCACCGCCGCGGGCACCGACCGGCGCGTCGAGCTGCACCTGCGGTGCAGTCCGGACCACCCGCACGTGCCCAGCCTGGCCGGACTCTCGTTCCCGGCCGGCCGGTTCGAGCGGGAGATCCGGGACATGTTCGGCATCGTCCCGGATGATCACCCGATGCCCAGCCGACTGGTCCGGCACTTCCACTGGCCACGTGGCTGGCACCCGATGCGCCGGGGCGCCGACGAGCCGCCGCCGTTCGCTGACGTCGACGGGCCGTTTCCGTTCCGCACCGTGGAGGGCCCGGGCGTCTACGAGATTCCCGTCGGCCCGGTGCACGCCGGCATGATCGGTCCCGGCCACTTCCGGTTCTCGGTCGTCGGCGAGACGATCCTCAACCTGAAGGCCCGTTTGTGGTTCGTGCATCGCGGCATCGAGAAGCTTTTCGAGACAAGTACTCCCACCCGAGGGGTGGAGCTGGCTGAGCGGGTCAGCGGCGACACATCGGTGGGTCACGCGCTGGCGTTCTGCCGGGCCGTGGAGGACGCCATTGGCCTGACGATCGACGTTTCCGCGCAACGGATTCGGGCGATCCTGCTCGAACTCGAGCGGCTGTACAACCACATCGGCGACATCGGCGCGCTGGCCAACGACGTCGGCCACGGCATCCTGAACAACCAGGCCATGCGGATCAGGGAACGGCTGCTGCGGGTCAACGACCGGGTGACCGGGCATCGGTTGCTGCGCGGCGGCGTCGTCGTCGGCGGAGCACACGTGCTGACCCTGCCCGACCCGACGGAACTCGCTGCGGTAGCCACCGACGCCGCGGAAGTCGTCCACCTGGCGCTCGGGCACAGCGTGGTCCGGGACCGCTTTGCCGGCACCGCCGTGCTCAGCCACCGGCAGGCGACGGACCTGGGCACCCTCGGGTACGTGGCCCGGGCCAGCGGGGTTGCGATCGACGCGCGGTTTGACCACCCGGTGCCGGGGGTGGACTACCCACCCCCGGCGCCGACGCCGGCCGACGGGGACGTGCTGTCCCGATTTCTCGTCCGGGCGCAGGAGTTCGAGGCATCGGTCGGGACGATCGCCGCATTGGTCGGCCTGGTGGACTCCGTTGCTCCGCCGGTCGCGGCCGCGCCGGTCGCGGCCGGTTCCGGGGTGGGCATCGCCGAGGGCTTCCGCGGCACCATCGTGCACCGAGTCGAGCTGGACGCCGGCGGACGGCTGACCCGGACCCGGATCGTCGACCCGTCGTTCTTCAACTGGCCCGCCCTGCCGCTGGCCATGGCGGACACGATCGTTCCCGACTTCCCGCTGGCCAACAAGAGTTTCAACCTGTCCTATGCGGGCAACGACCTGTGACGGGTGATCAGCCGGGTCCGATGGTGGCGATCGGCTCGCCCTGCCGGGCCGGTTCACCCTCGCCGACGGCGATCGAGATGGTGCCGTCCGTGGGCGCGAACACCTCGGCGTCGACCTTGTCCACCGCGACCTCGGCGACCAACTGTCCGGCGGACACGATGGCCCCGTCGTCCACGAACCAGGTGGCGACCACCCCTTCGCCGCTCGGATCCTGCTCGGACAAGCGGGGGAACAGGACCTGGGTCACTCCTGCATGACCTCTCGGATCGCGGCCTCGATCCGGGCCTTGGTGGGCAGCACGGCGTACTCGAGTTCGCGGGCATACGGGATCGGCACGTCCGGCACGGCCACCCGAACCGGCGCGCGGCGCAGCATCCGCGGGTCGTGCTCGACGACGGAGGCGATGACCTCCCCGGACATCCCGAACGAAAGGTAGTCCTCGTCGACGACGACCAGCCGGCCCGTGCCGGCCACCGACTCGCGGATGGTCGCCCTGTCCAGGGGGACCAGCGAGCGCAGGTCGACAACCTCCACCGAGATGCCGTCGGACTCGAGCGCGTCGGCGACGTCCAGCGCGTGATGCACGGACAACGAGACAGTGACCACGGTGACATCGGTCCCCCGACGCGCGACCGATGCCCTCCCGATCTCCACCTCGTACGGATCCTCCGGAACCTCGCCCGTCGACCGGCGGTTCTTGGCCATCCAGGGCAGGCCCATGACACCCTTATGGAACATGTAGACGACCGGGTTGTCGTCCCGGATCGCTGCCGTCATCAGGCCTTTCGCATCGTACGGGTTGCTGGGAACCACCACCTTCAGGCCGGGCAGATGCGCGAACGTGCCCCAGAGGCACTGCGAGTGCTGCGCGCCGTCGGAATAGCCACCGCCGACCGCGGTGGTCAGCACGACGGGCACCGATACGTGCCCGCCCGACTCGAAGTGGATCTTGGCCATGTGGTTGTAGATCTGGTCCAGGCACACCCCCATGAAGTCGACGAACATCAGCTCGACGATCGGCCGCATGCCCTCGACCGCCGCACCGGTGGCCAGCCCGATGAAGGCCGTCTCCGAGATGGGTGTGTCGAGAACCCTTGTCGGACCGAACTTGTCCAGCAGGCCCGTGGTCGAGGAGAAGATGCCGCCATAGGCGCCGACGTCCTCGCCGAGGACGATCACCGACGGGTCGGCCTCCATCTCCTGGCCGATCGCCTCGACGATAGCCTTGGCGGTGGTCAGCCGGCGGCTGGTCAGGGTCGCAGTCATCGATGTCTCCTCAGCTCGCGCCGGCGAACACGTATTCGCGGGCCTGGGCGGGATCGGGACGCGCGCTGTCCTTGGCGAATTGCACCGCACGTTCGACCCGGGCGGCCGCGTCGGTGCGGATCCGCGAGATCTCGTCCTCGTCCAGCACCCCGTCGGTCCGCAGCCGGGCCTCGTAGGCCGGGATCGGGTCCCGGCCCGGCACGTCGGCGAGTTCGGGCCGGTAGCCCTGCGCGTCGCCCTCGAAGTGTCCCCACAGCCGCAGCGTGTGCACCTCGATCAACGTGGGACCGCCGCCGGAGCGGGCCCGTTCGACTGCCTCCCCGGCGGCGGAGTACACCCCCTCGACCGCGTTCCCCTCAACCCGGATGCCAGGCATGCCGTAGGCCGCGGCCCGCACGGAGTTGTCGGCGACGGCAGTCGACGCCGACCGGGGGACCGAGATCCCCCAGTCGTTGTCCTCGACCACGAACACCACCGGCAGCCGCCACAGTGCCGCCAGGTTGAGCGACTCGTGGAACGCACCCTGGTTGGCGGCGCCCTCACCGGTCACCGCCACCGCGATCCCGTCACCGCCGCGGTGCTTGAATGCGAACGCCTGACCCAGGGCAGGCGGGTAGCCCTCGGCGATGATGCCCGAGCAGGAGAAGTGCGTCACCGGGTCGAACAGGTGCATGTGCCCGCCCCGGCCGCGACCCAGACCCGTTTCCCGTCCGTAGATCTCGGCCGCCATCCGGTCGATGTCCACACCGTGGGCGAGCGCGAAGTGATGCGGGCGGTGGGTGGCGGTGACCGCATCGTCGGTGCGCAGGTGTGCGCAGACACCGGCGGCGACCGGCTCCTGACCGGCGGACAGGTGCATCTCGCCGGGGATCAGGCCGGCGCCGATGTCCCACGCGGGCTTCTTGTCGGCGTGGTAGTCGGCCAGGATGGCCTCTTCGAAGCTTCGAATGAGCACCATCGTGCGGTACAACTCGCGGCGGGTCGCCGCGGGCACGTTCAGGTTGTCGGTCATCTGCCCACTCCTTCGGGGGATGCCAATGATCGTGCGCCGACCGTTTCCGATCGGACCAGGGTGCTGATTTCAGATGCTGATAACCCGAGCCCCGAGGTTGTCGGTGCGTCCCCGCGGGAGCGCGAAAGATATATCGCCGACGGCCCGCGGAACGTCAGCGGGTCGAGGCGCTGAGTGCCAGCCCGATCCTGTTGGCGCCCCGGCGCAGCACATCGGCGGAGTCCATCAGCTGCCCCCGGCGGGCCAGCGGCGCGGACACGGCGACGGCCGCGATGCCGTCGTCGGTGTGGATCGCCGCGCTGACGCAGGCAACTCCGAGCTGATACTCGCCGGAGTCGACGGCCACCCCGTGATGCCGGCCGAGTTGCCGCCGCAGCACCCGCGGATCGGTGACCGTGTGCGGGGTGAGGTCGGCCAACTCGTGCCGGTTGAGATAGTCGTCGCGCAAGTCCTCGGGCAGCACGGTGAGAATCGCCTTGCCCAGCGCGGTGGCGTGCCCCGCATCGTGCAAACCCACCCAGAGGTCGACCCGGGGGTGCGCCGGGCTGTCGACGATGTCGACGAGTTCGATCTCACCGTCGCGGTAGACCGCCAGGTAGGTCGCGCCGGAGAGCGAGTCGCTCAGCGCGGTCAGCGTCGACCGGGTGCGCAAAGTCGGCTGCTCGACACCCCGGATCAGGCCGCCGACGTGCTGGCCGAGCACGTAGCATCCGTCGAGCCGGGCGAGGTAACCCTCGTGTACGAGGGTGCGAAGCAGGTGATAGGTCGTCGGGAGGGCGATCTCGGTTTCCCGGGCCAGCGCCTTCGCCGAGACCGGTCGGTCCCGGCGACCGACCGCATCAAGCAGGTGCAGGGCGCGCTGCACCGACGTGATCAGTGTCGGACCCGATGCCGTCATGTGTCTTCCCGCTGCTGGTGGTTCCCGTCACAGTCTGGCACGTTCGAGGCGGTTGGCGCATTCGTCCCCATGTGGAAGCTGACCCGAGTCAACCCGCTAGACCAGCCGCGCCGCCTTCCGGCGGGCCTTCGTCGCCGTCGCCTTGCCGCCCGTGGGCGCACCGGCTCGCCCGTTCGAGCCGGGGGAGGCGGATCCGCCGACCGCACGGAGCCGGCGCCGGGTGGTCACCGTCGCCCGACCCTCGAGGATGGGCGCCAGGTACTGGCCGGTGAACGATTCGGGCATGGCCGCCACCTGCTCCGGCGTGCCCTCGGCGATCACCAGTCCCCCACCGGACCCGCCCTCGGGACCCATGTCGACGATGTGGTCGGCGGATTTGATGACATCCAGGTTGTGCTCGATCACGATGACCGTGTTGCCCTTGTCGACCAGCCCGTTGATCACGCCGAGCAGCTTCTCCACGTCGGCGAAGTGCAGACCGGTGGTCGGCTCGTCCAGCACGTACACGGTCCGGCCGGTGGACCGCTTCTGCAGCTCGGACGCCAGCTTGACGCGTTGCGCCTCCCCACCGGACAGCGTCGGCGCGGGCTGGCCGAGCCGCACGTAGCCCAACCCGACGTCGACCAGGGTCTTCAGGTGGCGGTGGATGGGGCCGATCGCCCGGAAGAACTCCTCGGCCTCCTCGATGGTGGTGTCCAGCACCT
>CAYZBB010000098.1:0-23427 GCA_964476495.1 uncultured Actinomycetes bacterium
CACCTAGCTCCCCCAACCCGCAGGCCAGGGGTACACAGCTCTTGGCGACACTCCGAGCTGGGAAACTTGCACCATGGACACACTCAGATCAGTCGCCTTGTTCATCGCGGCAGCCATCGCCGAGATCGGCGGAGCCTGGCTGATCTGGCAAGGAGTACGCGAACACCGCGGCTGGATCTGGATCGGTGCCGGCGTTATCGCCCTCGGCCTGTACGGCTTCGTCGCCACCCTGCAACCCGACGCCCACTTCGGTCGCATCCTCGCCGCCTACGGCGGCATCTTCGTCGCCGGCTCTCTCGCTTGGGGAATGATCGTCGACAAATTCCGGCCCGACCGCTGGGACATCATCGGCGCCATCATCTGCCTCATCGGCGTCGCCGTGATCATGTATATGCCACGCCCGGCCTGATCGGGGCGGAGCCGCCCGAAGCGACCCGAGCCTGCAGCGATGGCGACTTGTTGGCGGACCGACCCAGTCACCTACCGCCAAGACCGCGGGCACTGAACCACCATCTATCAAGCAACCTCACACCAAGAGCGTGGCTCGCCGTTGCCTCAAGAACGATCGTTCGCGATGCAGTCGGGCCCCGTTCCGGAGTGCGTGGTCTGGGATCGACACTCTTGGTGGGCTCTGCGCAGCATGATTCGGGTGGCGGGCGGTGACCACAGCGCGGCGGGCTCCGGTCATTGCCGGGTCCATTCCGGTTGGGCCAGGTCGGCCACTCGGGTTGGGTGGCCCAGCAGTGCGACGTCTCGAAATTGCAGTAACAGGGCGCCGGTGGGTGCGTGGATGACGATGTCGTGGCGTAACGGCATTTGCAGGAGCGGCGGCTGTCCTGGTTGTGGCCGCCATCGGGGCAGGTCTGGTGTCAGGAGGCGGCGCAAGGGAATGGGGTGGATGGAGTGAACTTCTTTCGGGTCTCTGTGCAGGGCGTGGGTCTGGGTCAGAGCGATGACATGGGGCGTGATCACGAAGCCGGAGGTTGTTCGGTAGTCGTCGAGGACACCGACGACGTCCCTGGGTGTCGCCCTGATGCCGGTCTCCTCGGCGAGTTCGCGAAGTCCTGCATCTTGAACCGATTCACCGCTCTCCACGCGCCCTCCGGGTAGGGCCCAGTGTCCACTGTTGCGTCCGCGACGGGCTCGCTTGATCAGGACGATGTGGGGTTCGGATCGGTAGGGCATGACCGTGATGCTGACCGCGGCGTGGGCCGCGGTGTCCAGGTTGAGTGGACGACGGTGGAACTGGGAAAGGTTCTCGGAGAGCAGCTCTCGGAGGGTCTCAGCTGCGAGGTCGTGAATGCGTTCTGGTGGTCGGGTCATGAAATGGTGACCAGTTCCCGTTCGATCAGCCCGAGAAGTTCTGAGCGCATGCTGTCGATGCTGACGCCGGGCATCCCGGTCAATACCTGGACCGCCAGACCGTCGGTCAGTGCGGTGAACCGGACAGCGAAGGCTTCGGCATCGACTGGGCGGAAGATGCCCCGCAACTGCCCGCGCCGCACTATCTGCGTGACGGTGTCACGCCAGCGCAGGTAGAAGTCGTTGTGGGTTGCTCGGATCTCCGGTCGTAGGGCCGCCTCGGTCCAGAACTGAAGCCAGACTGCCCACTCTTGTCGCACCGTGCCCGGCTTGGGGAGCTGGAGCTCGATCAGCTTGATGAGCATGGCGTGTGCGTTCGGCTCGTTGCGAAGTTCGGCACTCTGCCGGGCGAACGCTTGCTCCACGCAGTAGGCAAGCGCTGAAGTCAGGATGTCATCCTTGCCGGGGAAGTGGTAGTGAACGGCGCCGCTGCTGGTTCCGCACGCCGCGGCGATGTCGCTGATCCGGACCGCGTGGTACCCGTTCTGGGCGATCAGTTGGGTGGCCGCCTCGAGGAACCGGGTACGCCGATCCTCTTCGCGCGGACCTGCTGCAATGCCGGCGTCCTCAGCCGCGCGAGGCCGATCGTTGGCCGCAGGTCCGGTCCCGTTGCCATCCAGAATCCATTGGAGCGGCACCCGCGCGGTGTCGGCGATGGTCGTCAGTTCGTCTGTGGTGAAGCGGCGGACGCCGTTCAGCGACTTCGACAGTTTCGTCGGGTCCAACCCGACGGATCGCGCGAAGTCCCGATGTGTCGGGTATGACGTCGCGATGGCGAGGCGAACACGTTCCGCAAGTTCGGTATCCATGGGTCCGATCCTATCGTGAGATTGCGATAATCGCAATTCATGCGTCTCGTCTGCTTTGGCAATCTTGGGAATCACTGCTATTGACTCTATCTCTCGCGCTCGCTACAGTCATCGCATTCTGACTGACTAGCTAGTCATTTCGGTTGCGAAGCGGCCGTCCGCATCACCTTGTAGCCAGTGCGGCAGGGCGTTGCGCGTCTGTCGCTCGATCAGTCATTCCGAGCGAGAGGATCGATGGATGTCGCGAGTCAACGCTGATTCCGGCCTGGGTGACGGTCAGGTGGTGCCGGACACCCACCAGGAGGGTGGCCTGGTCGAGACGCGGTCGATTGACTACATCCCGCGCAGTGAGCGGCACGGGAAGGCATGGCACCTGTGGCCGATCTGGTTCTGTGGTGACGCGCATCTGA
The DNA here is from genome assembly GCA_964476495.1 of uncultured Actinomycetes bacterium. Classification (GTDB taxonomy): domain Bacteria; phylum Actinomycetota; class Actinomycetes; order Mycobacteriales; family Nakamurellaceae; genus Nakamurella. The sequence goes on from CAYZBB010000098.1 coordinate 2,582, forward strand.
CGACCCTGGCGGTCGGCGTGATCGGTGTGGGGCTGGGCGGAAATCTATTCTGGTCCGCGGTGGCCATCGTGCTGGGCTGCCTGTTCGGCGGGCTGTTCATGGCCGGGCATTCCGCCCAGGGACCGCAGATGGGGATGCCGCAGCTCATCCAGTCCCGTCCGCAGTTCGGGTACTTGGGCGCCCTGCTCATCTATGTGGTCGCCATCATGGTCTACGTCGGCTACAACGCCTTCAACCAACTTCTTTCGGGTCAGACGCTGAACGAGCTCACCGGGATGAACGCCCGGGTCGGGGCGTTCGCGTTCACCGCGTTGGCCATGTTGATGGCTTTCTTCGGGTATATGTCGTTCCACAAGCTGCAGCGGTGGCTCTCGTTCATCATCATCGCGGCATTACTAATCTTCACTGTTGGTATCGCCTTCACCGGTGACTTTCCGATCGCGCAACTCGACCCGACGAACTTCTCGATGACTCCGTTTATCGCACAGATCGGGGTCGCTGCGGCGTATCAGCTCAGCTGGGCCATCTACGTCTCGGACTACTCCCGCTACCTTCCGCACAACATCAACCCGCGCGCTTCGTTCTGGTGGACCTACACCGGCGCAACCATCGGCGGCAGCTGGATGATGCTCGTCGGCGCCACCGCGGCAGGGCTGGTCGCCTCCGGGTCCGACACCAACGTCGCCCAGGCCTTGGCCAACGCCGGCGACAGTGTGATTCCCGGGTTCGGTGTGCCGCTGGTCATTCTCACCTTGATCGGGCTGATCACCAGCGCGGCGCAGAACTTCTACGGGGCCTCACTGACCCTGCTCAGCATCGCCGACACCATCCGCCCTATACGCCCCACCTTGGCCAAACGAGTGGTGTCCCTGCTCGTCACCGGCGGCATAGCGATGGCCATCGCCTACTCGGCATCGGGGGACTTCCTGACCGAGTTCGGCAGCTTCCTGGCCGTGATGCTGTACTTCCTGACCCCGTGGACGGCCATCAACCTGATCGACTTCTACGTGCTGAGGCACGGGCACTATTCCATCCGCGAGATCTTCAAGCGGCACGGCATGTACGGGCTGTGGAACTGGCGCGGACTGACGGCCTACGCCATCGGGTTCGTCGCAATGATTCCGTTTTTCGCCACGGCTTGGTACACCGGCCCGATCGCCGACCTCCTGGGCGGCGCGGACCTCGCGATGATTCCCGGGTTGCTGGTCTCCGGCCTGGTGTTCTGGCTACTGAGCCGCAACGTCGACATCCCCGCCGAGCTGCTCCAGGTCCGGGCCGCTGATGCCGGCCTGGACGAGGACACCCCCGCGGAGTCGGCCTGACGCCTCCCAAGGGCCTTCGGTGGTCCGAATGGCCCACCCCTGATCGATACCTGCCCGTGAAGAACTCACTTCGGAAAGAAGACCCCATGCACGCAAATGCTGCCGTGATGATCGAGCCCGACCAGCCACTGCAAATCCGGCAGATCGAGGTGGCCGAACCGGGACCGGACGAGGCCCGGATCCGGATGGCTGCCAGCGGGGTGTGTCATTCGGATTTGCACACCCTGGACGGCACCATGGATTACCCGCTGCCCGTTGTCCTGGGCCACGAGGGGGCCGGGGTAGTGGAATCCGTCGGACCCGACGTCACCAACGTCCGGCCCGGTGACCACGTGATGCTGTCCTGGGTGCCCTATTGCGGTCGCTGCGCCAGCTGCACCACCGGCCATCCCAACCTATGCCTGGACCTGGCCTGGTCGGATAACGGCACCATGCGCGACGGAACTGTTCGGTTCCACGCCGACGGGCAACCGGTCCACCACTACACCACCTCGTCGTTCGCCGAGGTATCGGTGGTCCCCGCCCAATCATGCATTCCCGTCGCCGCCGACCTGCCACTGCAGGAGCTGGCCCTGATGGGCTGCGCCGTGATGACCGGGGTCGGGGCGGTCTTCAACACCGCCCAGGTCCGGCCCGGGGACAGCGTCGCCGTGGTCGGCTGCGGCGGCGTGGGCTTGAACGTCATCCAGGGCGCGGTTATCGCCGGCGCCAGCAAGATCATCGCCATCGACATCGACGACCGGGCCCTGAAGCTGGCCATGGAGTTGGGCGCCACCCACATCGTGAACTCGGCCGCGGGTGACCCTCCGACCGAGGTTCGCACCATCACCGGCGGCAGCGGTGTCGACCACGCATTCGAGGTGCTCGGCCGGACGAACACGATCGAATTGGCCCTGGCGATCACCGGTCGACGCGGGCAGAGCGTGCTCGTCGGGATGGCCGCACCGGAGGCCAGACCCAGCTTTGACGCGCTGAGCGTCACCGTCGAGGAACGGGTGATCCGCGGCTGCTGGTACGGCGGGTGCCGCCCGGCGGTGGACTTTCCGATACTGATCGACCTCTACCGGGCCGGCCGGATCCGGCTCGGCGCCCTGACCACGGCGATCCCGCTGAGCGGCATCAACGACGCCTTCGACGGTCTGCGCGAGGGCCGCACGGGGCGAGCGGTCGTGGTGTTCTGATGACCACGACTCACCCGGCCCCGGCACCCCCCATGGCGATGCCCCTGCAGCTGCGCAACTTCATCGACGGCTCCTTCGTCGACGCCCAGGACCAGGCTCGTACCGAGATCACCAACCCGGCGACCGGGGGCGTCCTGGGTTCGGCACCGGCTTCGGACTCCGTCACGGTCGACCGGGCGGTCGGCGCCGCCCGGACCGCGTTCCCGGGCTGGTCGGCCGCGCCGCCGCGGGAACGCTCGCTGGCCCTTCTGCGCCTCGCGGACCGTCTCGCCGAGCACGCGCAAGAGCTGGCCTTCCTCGAAGCTGCCGACGCCGGCAAGCCGGTCAAGGCCGTCCTGGACGACGAGATCGACCCGATCGTGGACACCCTGCGGTTCTTCGCGGGCGCGGCCCGCTGCCTGCCGGCCCCCGCGACCGGGGAATACCTGGCCGGGTACACCTCGATGATCCGGCGAGAAGCGGCCGGAGTGATCGCCCAGATCACCCCGTGGAACTACCCGCTGATGATGGCGGTGTGGAAGATCGCGCCCGCGTTGGCCGCCGGCTGCACCACCGTCCTCAAGCCGGCACCGTCCACCCCGGTCAGCACATGGCGCCTGGCCGAGCTCGCCGCCGACCTGTTCCCGCCCGGCGTGCTGAACGTGGTCTTCGGTGAGACCGAACCCGGGGCGGCCCTGGTCGATCATCCCGATGTGGACATGGTCTCGGTGACCGGTTCCATCCGCACCGGCCAGCTCATCGCGGCACGGGCCGCGGCCGACCTCAAGCGGGTCCACCTGGAACTGGGCGGAAAGGCGCCAGTGCTCATCTTCGACGACGCCGACCTCGACGCGGTTCGGGACAACATCGGCGGCGGCGCCTTCTACAACGCCGGGCAGGATTGCACCGCACCGACCCGGGTGCTGGCCGCACCCGGCATCCACGACGACGTGGTCGCCGCACTGAGCGGCTACGCCCAGGCCCTGGTGATGGGCGACACAGCCTCAACCGAAACCACTCTCGGACCCGTTAACAGTGCACGACAGCGTGCGCACGTGGAGAGTTTCCTGACCGATCTGCCCGGCCACGCGGAGGTCGTGACCGGTGGCGGACGCCCCGACCGGCCGGGCTACTTCGTCGAACCGACCGTCATCGCAGGCGTGCGGCAGGACGACCGGCTCGCCCGTGACGAGATCTTCGGCCCGCTGGTCACCGTCCAGCGGTTCACCGACGAGAGCGATGCCATCACCCTGGCCAACGACAGCAAATACGGGCTGTCCTCTTCGGTCTGGACCAACGACGTCGGCCGGGCCATGCGGGTTTCCCGGGCGCTGCGTTTCGGGGCCGTATGGATCAACTGTCATTCCGTCAGCCCGGTCGAGATGCCGCACGGCGGCCTCAAGCACTCCGGGTACGGCAAGGACCTGTCCATGTACGCCCTGGAGGAATACACCTACGCCAAGCACGTCATGGCCGCCCTGCAGGCCCCCGCAGCAACTGGGAGCGATGCATGAACACCGCGCTGCAGGCGCTGTTCGCCCCGAACGCGGTCGCGATCATCGGTGCCAGTGACGACACCCGCAAGTACGGCAACTGGATCGCCGTGCAGGCGCTCAAGGGTGAGTGTCCCGTTCATTTGGTCAACAAGGCCCGGGCCATCGTCCTGGGGCGGCCAACAGTCCCCACCGTGACCGCGGTCGGCGACCAGGTTGACCTGGCCGTCATCGCCGTTCCCGCCGGCAGGTTCGAGGCCGCCGTCGACGACGCCCTGGCCGCCGGTGCGCGAGCCATCGTCGGCATCAGCGCCGGACTCGGTGAGGCCGGCGAAGAGGGTCAACGCGCACAGGACCGGATCGCCGCAAAGATCCGGGCAGCCGGAGCCCGGATGCTCGGACCGAACTGCCTGGGCGTCCTGGACCACACCAGCGGACTGACGCTGACCTCCAACGAGTTCCCGGTCGGAGATATCGGGCTCATCTCCCAGAGCGGCAACGTCGCCCTGGAACTGGCCACCCTGCTGACCGACCACGAGCTCGGCGTCTCCCGATTCGCCAGCCTGGGCAACCAGGCCGACATCGACGCCGCCGACCTCATCGACGCTTACGTCGAACACCCAGGCACCGCGGCCATCGCCCTCTACTGTGAGGACTTCCGGGACGGCCGTCGGCTCGCCAGGGCCGCGCACCGGGCATCGCAGGCCGGTAAGCCCGTTGTGCTGCTCACCGTTGGATCCACCGAAGCATCCGTACGCAACGCCAGATCGCATACCGGCGCCCTCGTTTCCGCCGGCATCGTCGTCGACGCGGCCTGCCGCGCCGCCGGAATCGAGCAAGTATCCGCACCGGCCCAGATGGCCCATCTGCTGCAGGCCCTGGTCCGCGGCCGCGTCCCCGGCGGCGCCCGCGTCGCGGTGTTCGCCGACGGCGGTGGGCACGCGTCGATCGGCAGCGACTGCGCCGCCGCGGCCGGACTGCAGGTGGTCGAGTTCTCGGCCACCCTGCAAGACGCGGTGGCTGCGGAACTTCCCCCTTCGGCCGTGGTCAGCAACCCGATCGACGTGGCCGGCGGCGGCGAACAGGACATCACCTGCTTCCCGCGGGTGCTGAACCACTTGCTCACCGCCCCCGAGGTCGACGCGACGCTGGTTACCGGCTACTTCGGCGGCTACGGCAGCTACGGTCCCGACCTCGCGGCACGCGAGATCAGGGCCGCGCACACCATGGCCGCCGACACCAACAGCAGCGCCGGCACCGTGGTCGTGCAGACGATGAACTGGCAGTCGCCGGCCGCGACGGCACTCCGCGCCGGCGGAGTGCCGGTCTACCGCGGCGTCGAGGAAGCGTCCTGGGTTCTGGGCCGCCTCGCTCGTCGCCGCGCGCACTCCCCGACCGGAGTGCCCGAACTCCCGATTCCCGCGGCAGTCGCCGCCAAGACGGGGTACTTCCAGTCCCGCCGACTGTTGCAAGAGGCCGGCGTGCCGTTCGTCCGTGCCGTCGAGGTGCGCACCAAGGAGGAGCTGCTGACCTCCGCCGGGGGGATGCGGTTCCCGTTGGTGCTCAAGGCATTGGGCGATGAGCACAAGTCCGACAGAGGCGGTGTCATCCTCGGCATCACCGACACCGAGTCGCTGCTCACCGCGTGGCACGACATGGACGCGCGACTGCACCCGCCGACCTGTTCCATCGAAGAGATGGCCCCCCTCGAGCACGCCGTCGAATTGCTCGTCGGGGTTCGCCGCGATCCGAGGTTCGGGCCCATCGTGCTCGTCGGACTCGGCGGTGTTTACGCCGAGGTCTTGCGTGACGCCAGGTGCGCACTCGGACCGGTCGTTCCAGCCGCGGCCCGCGAACTGCTGCTGTCGCTCCGCGGCGCCGCCCTGCTCACCGGCGCTCGCGGCAGGCCTCGGGTCGACCTCGACGCGGCCGCCGAGGTGGTCTCACAGCTCTCGATGGTCGCCGCCGCGCACCCCGAGATCGCCGAGGTCGAATGCAACCCGGTCGCCGTGACACCCACCACGGCGACCGCCCTGGACGCCCGGATCGTCCTGAACCCCACCAGCACCTTGATCAAGCCTTGATCGACGCCCGCTGATTCTGAACCGCGTTTCCGTCAACGCAGCCAGGACCACCGAACAGAAAGAAGGATCCCGCCAATGGACTTCCGGATGACCCCTCGCCAAATCGAACTCAAGCAACGCGCCAAGGCCTGGACCGACCAGATGTACCAGTACGAACTCGACTGCGAAACGAACAACGGGCTCACACCCGAACAGCACGCCAAGGTCCGCCAATCGGTCCTGGACTACGGCCTGGCGGCGATCAACATGCCCGCCGAATGGGGCGGCGCCGGCCTGTCGGTGCTGGAACACGCAATCGTGTCCGAAGAGGTCGGTAAGCTCACCGGCGCCCTCTGGGATACCCTGTGGCGCCCGGCCAACGCCCTTAAGGCATGCACCCCCGCGCAGCGCGAAGAATACCTGATCCCCGAGATCCGCGGTGAACGCCGGGACGCCGTGGCGATCACCGAACCCGAGGCAGGGTCGGATCCACAAAACATCCAGACCACCGCCACCAAAGACGGCGACTCCTACCTCATCGACGGGGAGAAGTGGTTCGTCACGGTGGGCGATGCCGCCGACTTCATCCTCACCCTGTGCAGCGTCGACGGCGCACCCACGATGTTCATCATCGACAAGGACCTGCCCGGCGTTCGCGTCAAGCGCACCCCCAGGTACACGCACACTTTCGTCTACGAGCACCCCGAATTCGTCTTCGAGAACGTCCGGGTCGGCGCCGACAAGATTCTCGGCGAGATCGGCCAGGGCTACGAACTCACCCGTGACTGGTTCGTCGAGGAACGGCTGATGATCGCCGCTCGCACCATCGGCGCCGCCGAGCGCGCCACCACACTTGCCGCCGACTACGCCAAGGAACGCATCCAGTTCGGCCAGCCCATCATCAACTTCCAGCTGATCCAGCGGATGCTTGCGGAAAACACCGTCGACATCCTCACCAACCGGGTTCTGACCTATCAGGTGGCCTGGGAGGCCGACCAGGGCATGGACCGCAAGCTGCTCAACGCCAAGGCTGCTGTCATCAAACTGGGCGCCTCGGAAGCTTCGAACCGATGCGCCGACAAGGCGCTACAGGTATTCGGAGGCAAGGGCTACATGCGGGAGAACCCCGTCGAACGGCTCTGGCGCGAACTGCGCGTCGACCGAATCTGGGAAGGTACGGATCAGATTCAGACGATCATCATCGGCAACGAAATCAACAAACGCGGCGTCGGAGGCCTGCTCACCTACTCCGGAGCCAACCCCAGCTGACCGGACCACCACCCGGAACCCCGGCCGGCTGCGCCCAAGAGACGTGATCACGCAGCCGGCCGCGGCCGGGCAATGATTCTTCGGTATCGTGAACGAGCTGTTCCTGCCCGGACTGCCCGGGCACCTGGTCCACGGGGTATTGGCCTCGCCGGCGAAAGCTGACGCCGTAATGCCTCACGTCAAGTCCCCCATCCTCCACTCACGACCGGAATCGAAGTTCTCGATGGCGAGCCTGCCCAACCCGATTCGGGCGGCGCCGAAAAGCACCTGCCGGTGTTAGCCGGCGCCACCGCCCGGCAGCGGCAGGGGCCGGGTACTGCTCGGGCCACCGAAGAAGCAGTAGTCGCACAGCACCGCGCGGTGCCGGACGATGTCGCTCTCCGGGAAGGGCAGCTGGTCGAGGTAGGTGTAGTCGATCGAGCCGGAGCTGCCCGTTTGCGGCTCGATGAACAGGCAACTGTGCGGCACGTCGGTGCGGTGGATGGCGGAGAGCCGGTTGATGGTCCGCAATCCCAACGGGGTCAGGGAACCATCCGCCTCCTTGCGCACCCAGGGCACGACGCTGCCGCGCAGCCACCGCACGTAAGGGTGCGCGCGGGAGATCAGCCCGCGGTCGAACACCGCGCCGTTGGCCTGGAACACGGTCACGCTCGAGGTCGCCAGCTGCCGGGTCACCCGCACCGACATCGAGATCTCGGGCACCGGATCGGCGCGAGGCACCGTCACGTCCGCCTTGAACTCCTGGCGGTCACCGGTGGCGATGGTCTCACCGGTGTCGCCGCGGGTCAGCGTCCACATCACCCGCAGCTGCGGGTCGTCGGCGAGCACGTCGGCCGGGTAGGCCACCGCACTGTAGGTCTGCACGTGACCGTCGCCGTCCGCCCACAACCGCGACACCCCGACGATCCGCGGCTTCGCGAACAGCGGGGTCACCTTGATCTGCACGTAGGTCCCGTCGGGCGCGACCCGGTACTCCTGGACCCGCAGCTTGATCGGCGGCGAGGTGGTGCCGGGCAGGGTGAACCAGGTGACCCGGTTGTCGACGTCGCGGTCGCCCTGCTTGATGTCGTACGCGATTGCGGCGCGCATGGCGTTGGCCAGATCGTCGGCGTAGATGGCCACCCAGCCGAACGTCAGTGCCCCGAGGAAGGCGGCGCCGATCTTGTTGCCGAGGCTCGGATTGATGGAGACGTCGATGTCGGTCGACTCGAACCGCACCTTCTCCTTCCGGTCGTCGCGCGGGTCGACGGTGAGCACCGGCGTGATGTCGAAATCGAAGGTGGCCGTGCCGTCGTCGTTGTGGGCGACGCCGCGCACGTGCACGGCCCCTCGGCGGGGCAGGATGGTGACGCTGTCGAGCACCGCGTGTTCGGCCGCGGCCGACGCGGCGACCTCGTCGATCACGTCCGAGAACGCCGCCCGGACATGGTCGCGGGATACGTACATCGCGACGTCGCCTCCTCGGCGGATGTCCCGCAACCCGCCGGGATCGCCGACGCTGTCGGCGAATTCGCCGTTCGGCCAGGTGACGTCCATGCCGATCAGCAGCGCGCCGTCGCGGACCCGCGCGGTGGGCCTGAGCGCGCCTTTCGTGAGCCCACCCAGCGGCGCCAGGCTGATCGGTGCCGGGCTCTGACCCATGAGCTGTCCGCGGACGATCGGCTGCAGCGCGGCGGCCAGCTGGGCCGGGGTGATCGACACGCCCGGCGGCAATTGCGGGTTGGTGGACAGGCCGGCGGTCCGCACCGATGCGGTCGCGCCGTCCAGGCCCAACTGCAGTTGCGGCTTGCCGTCGACGGAGGCGACGGCAAGCGTCGGCGCGACCCCGATTGCGGCCGTCACCTCGACAGTCAGCGGCACCGGGGCCGTAACGGTTCCCCACAGGTGGACGTCCAGGCCGATCGTGCCGCCGGCGAAGTTCAGGACCGGTAGCCCAAGGAACAGTTCACCGGTCAGCGTCCCGAAGCCGCCGGGCAACGTCAGCGAGACGGGTACCACGTGCTTGATCTTGTTGGTGATGTACAGGGCACGAACCATGGTCCGCATCGTCGACTGCCCGATCGCGATGACCGCCGCGAAGTCCGCCATTCGACCACCCCTGCCGATCGTGCGCCCGGCCGGGGTCGCAGCAGGCGCTCGCTCGCGCCACGAGAACCGGGAGGCGGGATCCGCGAAGAGCCACAGTGGGATTCGTCGGCGACGACCTCGCAATCCTCAAACTCGAGTTCCCTGACGGAGACTCGATACCGATCCGGCCGGGCATCTGGACGGTACTCCGGAACCCCGATCAAGGCCACGGTTCCCACCGGTTCCAGTTCGGCATCGGTCCCGGCCAGAAGGGTGATGGGTCGTGGTCGACACCGGTCGGGTCGGGTGGTGGTTGCCAGAGCCGGGTGGCCGGTCGGGTGCTGGTTCGGGTATAGGTGTCGCCACCCGGATTGGCTCGATGACATCCACGGGAGCAGTCAAAGAAAGCTGCTGGCGTGGATTTCGGCGGCATCTGGCGGACCAAGGGTCCTCGATGCAATCAGAAGCGCTTGCCCAGATCCTTTGCGGCATCGAGTGCCTCACGCCGCACCTCGTCCCAGTCGCCCGCGAGCGTTGGGTGAAAACGCACCTCGGACACGTCATCGATGCCTGTCCAGCGCAGCCAGTCGGTGAAGTGGGTGGACTGGAAGTCCTGGCCGAACGCGGGCCCGAGCCCCGGACCCCAGACGGCGCTCGTGTAGATCACCGCGACCCACTTGCCCGGCCGGCGAGCAGATGGCTGTATCCGGAGCGCGGGTCCACCCCGAAGACCGCGCCGGGCTGGGAGATCACGTCGATGAACTGCTTGAGGATGTACGGCACGCCACCGTTCCACATCGGCACGGTGAACAGCACTCGATCGGCGGCGTCGAACCGGGCGAAGGTGTCGAGCGCGGCCCGCCAGGCCGGGCCTGTGGCCCCTGCGGGTCGGCCCCACCGAAGACCGCCATCTTGGCGGCCGCGGCATCCGGCCCGAACTCCCGCAGGGTGCCGTCCCACCGGTCCCAGTGCTCGATCGCCGCCTCGGGATGCACGTCCTGGTAGGCATCCAGGAGCGCGTCGGCGATGCGCAGCGACTCCGACGCCGCTCCGCGCGGGCTCGCCGGGATGTGCAGCAGTTGGTTGCCATGGCGGTCCTCCTCGAGGTCGTCGCCGCGGCGGGCGTCGGGAAGGGCACGCTGTTCCGGATCTTCGGCGATCGAAGCGGCCTGGCCGCCGCCCTGCTGGACGAACGGGAACGGGACCTGCAGCAGGGCATCCTGTCCGGTCCGCCACCGCTGGGACCCGGGGCTGACGCGCCGGATCGGCTGGACGCCTTCGTCCGGCACGACGTGGGCTACGTCGCCGATCACCTCGACCTGGTTCGGATGAGCCAGACAGCCCGTCAGGGAGCACGTTTCGACACCGGCGCGCATCTCTTCTGGCTCGCCCACCTGACCTACCTGGCCCGTGAGGCGGGATGCGAGCAGCCCTGGCTGACCGCCGATGTCCTGCTCGCCGCGAGCCCGCCGAGCAGGTCGGTGACTGGATCCGCCGACAGCATCGCTTGTCCGTCGAGTTGGCCGAGCAGCTGGGTGAGCTCGCCCGGCGAATGGTGCGTCGCACCGGGTAGCTGGGCAGGCCCTCACGGTGTTGATCATGAAAACCCCGATCAGAGGTGTCTGCGGGACCAGCCCGGACCTGCCGGATGCGAGACTGCGCGGCATGCTCGTCGGTCTCACCCTCGCCGTCCTGGCCTCCCTCGGGTCGGGCGCCGGGTCGGCGATCGAGGCGATCGGCGTGCGCAGGGCGGAGAGCCGCACCAGGGTCCGCGGCGACGTCGGAGCGCTGTTGCGGGAGCCGGTCTACTTCATCGGACTCGCCATCGATCTGCTGGGCTTTGCCTTCACGGTGCTGGCGTTGCAGGTCCTACCGCTGTACCTGGTGCAGGCGATCGTCGCGTCGAGCGTGGCGGTCACCGCGCTGATCCTGGCCGCGCTCGGCCGGCCGCTCGATCGGGCCGGCTGGGTCGCCCTGATCGGGTCGCTGTGTGGGCTGGTGCTGCTGGGCTTGTCGTCCCAACCGCACGACGTTCCGCCGCTCGACCCGTTCTGGTACTGGCTGCTGTTGGCACTGACCGTGCCGATCGGCGGGTTGGCCCTGCTGGCCACCAGAGTGCACGGCGCAGGGTCGGCGGTGCTGATGGCCCTCGGCGCGGGTCTGTCGTTCAGCTGCGTGGCGGTTGCCTCGCGCAGCCTGGATCTACCGGACCCGGCCTGGCACGTGATCATCGACCCGGCAATCTGGGTGATCGTCGTCAACGGCGTGCTGGGCACCGTGCTGTTCGCGATGGGGTTGCAGCGCGGCCGGGTGACAGTGGTCGCCGCCGTGTCCTACACGACCAGCACCGTGGTTCCGTCGGCCATCGGCCTGCTGTTCCTCGGTGACCAGGTGCGCACCGGGTTTGCGTTGGTGGCCACGGCGGGATTCGTCGTCGCGGTCAGCGGGGCGATCGGACTGGCCCGGTTCACGGAGCCATTGCCCGCCACGCCGACCCGCCCGGCCGGCGACCATTGAGCGAGGCTTGACGAGCGAATCATCGACACCCGAGCGAGGCTTGACCAGCGATCAGCCGCGGCGGGCCGGGATGGGGTCGTCCGGGTGCAACAGACCGCTCTTGTAGGCCATTGCGACCGCCTGGGCACGGTCCCGCAGGCCGAGCTTGGCGACGATCCTGGTGATGTGCGACTTGGTGGTGCCCTCGTCGACCACGAGGAAGTCGGAGATCTCCGCGTTCGACATCCCGTGCGCGATCAGCACCAGCACTTCCCGCTCACGATTCCTGGACCGCCTTGACCCCGATCGCAACCGGCTCGACGGCATCGAGTGGTTGTGGGGGGTCTGGCCAGACCGGTGGCAGGACGCCCAAGGTCCGCAAACATCGTCCAGGTGGACTGCCCGGCGGACCATCCAGAGATCATGGCCGCGCGCTCGAATCTGACCGCTTCCGCTTCCGGCACGCCAGGCTGCAGGCGAAGGACAGCAGTCGCGTTGGTCGCCGTCGCGGCGTGGTCGGTGATGATCAGGATCTCCACGATCGACACTGCGATCGACACTGCGATCGACACTGCGATCGACTCCCCGGTCGACCGGGCGGCCGAGTCGAGCTGCGCGGTTAGGTCGCCGGGCGGGTGCGCCAACAGCGCCACGGGCACGTCCACGACGAACGCGTCGCGGTGCGGCAACACACCCGGCAGAACTCGCCCGACCCCGCCTGCGTCAACCAGCCGACCCGTCCGGAAACCTGCGACATCGCACGCCCCGTTCGTCCGCGCGTCACCCGCCGGCAGTCGCGTACCCCTCGCCCGCGCCTGCCGGCGTTGACGATCGGTCGTCGGCCGGGAGGCGCGCCTCCACTTCGCCAATCAGGATTCTTCCGGGGCCGGTGCCCGGGACGCATCCACCTGGGGACTGACAGCCGCACTCCGACCTGGTCGTAGACGGCAACCCTTCTATGACCTGGGTCATAGAGGGGCAGATTCGTGAGCGCTCACCCGGTCGGTCCGAAACGTTCCACCCGCACATCGGCCGACTCGCAGCCCAGGTCCACCAGCAGCCTGCTGGCGAACTCGGCAAACCCGGCGGACCCGCATACGAACGTGGTCTCGTGACAGGTGGCGAGCGGGCGCAGTTCGTCGGCGGTGAGCCGTCCTGCGGGCCGACCGTGGCGATCGGTGCGGGTGAGCGCGACGAAGGCACCGGCATCGGCGAGTTCGTCCGGGAATGGCAGGTCGGCGAGGGTCCGCGCGGACACCGCCAGCTGCAGCAGACCGGGCCGCCCAACCGCCTTCGCATGCCGGACCATCGCGACCAGCGGCACCGCGCCACTACCGCCGGCCACCCCGACCGCCGGCATGCCGGCGTCCCACACGAACCAGCCGCCGATCGGACCGCGTACCTCCAGCTCGTCGCCGGGCACGACCTCGTCCGCCAGGAACGGGGAGACCTCCCCGTCCGGGATGCGCTCGATCCACAGCTCCACCAGCGGATCCGCGGGCGGTGAGGCCACGGAGTACGACCGTTGCGCCGTGTAGCCGTCCGGGGCACGCAACCGGACCACGTAGTGCTGGCCGGGCAGATGGTCGATGCGGTCCCTGACGTCCAGCCGCAGGATCACCGCATGCGCGGTCGGATGGGCGACGTCGACGACGGTGGCGGTACTCCAGCGCCCGGTGGGCGCGGGCGCGAATGCGGTCACCGCGCCGCCGGGCGCCATCAGCGACCCGGCCGGAATCGGGGTCAGCTCAGTCACCCTGGTACCGCTGTTCCAGCCAGGGATCGCCTCGGTCGTGGTACCCGTTGCGCTCCCAAAAGCCCTGTTGGTCGTGATCGAGCAGGGTGATGCGGGAGATCCACTTCGCCGACTTCCAGAAGTACAGGTGGGGCACCAACAGCCGCACCGGGCCGCCGTGGTCGCGCGGTAACGGCCGGCCCTCGTGCGTCCAGACCACCCACGCCCTGCCACCGGTGACGTCGGCCAGCGGCAGGTTGGTGGTGTACCCGGTGCTCGAGGTGGCCAGCACGAAGGCCGCCTCCGGCTTCGACGCGGCGGCGTCCAACAGGGTGTCCACGCTCACCCCGCCGAAGCTGGTGCCGAGCTTGGACCAGGTGGTGACGCAATGGATGTCGCCCTCGTAGCGGGACGGCGCAAGGGCGTGGGCCTGCGCCCAGGTCCAGGTGGTGGGTTTCTCGACGAGCCCGTCGACGGTGATGGTCCACCGCTCCGGGTCGATTCGCGGGGTGACCTCGGCGGTCAGGACCGGCCAGTCCGCCCCGGCGTCGTACTGGCCGGGCGGCAGCCGCGGATCACGCTGTCGCCGACCGGAGAAACCGCGGGTGAATCCGGCCATCGGCCACCTCCGACAGGGGTTCGGTGTTGCTCACACCGGCAGTATGCCGGTGTGAGCAACGAGGCGTTCGCCGACAGAACCACCGAGGCCCGCCCATTTGCCATGTTCGGCCCCGGTTTCCGTGGGATCGGGACCGAATGTGGCAAGTCGGCGCACGACGGGCGGGCGACGGCGGGGCGCACGACGGGCGGGCGCGGCGCACGAGGGCGGGCGGCAAGTCGGCGCACGACGGGCGGACGAGGGGCGGGCGGCGGCGCGTGCCGGCCTCGGGGTCAGCGCGGTTTGATGTGCGGGGCGAGCACGGGGCAGGCGGCGCAGTCCAACGCCGGATCCTCGATGGCGGCCGGTTCCGGTGCGGCGGGGCTCGGGTTCCGAATGGTCACCAAGGCGAGCAACCCCCCGACCGCGCACAGCGCCCCGGCGATCAACGACGCTCGTTGGAAGCCCGCCGACAGCAACGCCGGGTCTGCGTAGGCGGCCGGGGTGAGCCCGGCCAGGGCGGGCAGCACGGCCACCGCGATCAGCCCGGCGATCCGGGCAACGTCGTTGTTGATCGCCGAGGCCACCCCTGCCTGATGGTCCGGCGCTGCCGACAGCACCGTCGAGGTCAACGGTGCCACGGTGAACGACAACCCGAGGCCGAACAGCAGCATCGGCGCGATGACCGCGCCCAGGTAGGTGGAGCCCGCGTCCACCCGGGACAGCCAGAGCATGGCCGCGCCGGCCAGGATCGGGCCGACCGTCATCGGCAGCCGCGGACCGATCCGACCGGCCAGCCTGCCCATTCGGGCGGACAGCAGCAGCATGACGACGGTGATCGGCAAGGTGGCCGCACCGGCCGCGACCGGGGTGAATCCGGCAACCAACTGCAGTTGTACCGGGAGCAGGAACAACGCTCCGGACAGCGCGGCGTACACCGCGAAGGTCACCAGGTTCGCCGCGCTGAACTGACGGTCCCGGAAGAGCTCCAACGGCAGCAGCGGCTCCGGTGCCCGCCGTTCCACCAGCACGAACACCGCCAGCAGCGCCAGACCGGTCAGTGTGACGCCGAGGACCAACGGGGTCCAACCTGTTGCGGGACCCTCGGTCAGGCCGTACACGAGGCAGCCGAGTCCAAAGGATGCGAGCACCGCACCAGGCACGTCCAGGCGCCCGGTCGCCTGTTCGTCCCGGGACTCGGGGATGTATCGGCCGGACATCACGATGACGGCGACCGCGATCGGCAGGTTGATCAGGAAGACCAGCCGCCACCCCCACGGGGCGACACCGACGAGGAGGCCACCGACGATCGGTCCGATCGCCGTGGCGACCCCGCCGAGTCCGGACCAGGCGCCGACCGCGGTCGACCGGTCCTCCCGGCGGAAGGATGCCTGCAGGATGGCCAGCGACCCCGGGGTGAGCAATGCGGCACCCGCCCCCTGCAGTGCACGCATGGCGATCAGCAGCCCCGTGCTGGGAGCGAACGCGCACCCGATGGACGCGAGGGTGAACCAGACGACTCCGAAGACGAAGATCCGCCGCCGGCCCATCCGGTCCCCCAGCGACCCGCCGAGCAGCAGCAGGCCGGACAGCGTCAGCGTGTAGGCATTGAGGGTCCATTGCAGCGCGGTCAGCCCGCCGCCGAGGTCCTCGCCGATCCTGGGCAACGCGACATTGACCACGGTGCCGTCGAGCTGGGCCAGGCCGCTGCCCAGCACGGTCGCGGCGAGCACCCACTTCCCGCGGGCCGATGCGTAGATCAGCGGCGCCGGGGCCGGACCGGGATGCGCCACAGGCCGTTCCTCCCCGCTCGTCGATCGAATGTCCACAGTCTGCGCCCCCGGCCGACCGGGGCGTTGGCAGACGCGGGTCGGGGACCGCCTGACTCGCCGCGGACCGCGGCCGCGAGCGCGCGGGGTTATGAACGGTGATTCGCGAGCGCGAGATCGAACTCCTCCTCGACGAGAGCGCCGTTGAGAGCGCCTCCCGTGAATGCGCCCGCACCGATCGCCATCGGGACGTTCGCCATCGGGTTCACGACGTTCCCGATCGCCCAAATCCGGTCGTGGCCGGTTTTCCCCGTCGCGTCGACGGTGAGGAAAGATCCCAGGCCGAACGGCTGCTCGGTGCGGTCCAGCCCCAAATCGGCAAGGAAGGCGTCCTGCGGGCGCGGCGCGCCCGCAGTGAAGATCGCGTCCACTGCGGTCACCCGCCCGTCTGCCGTGCGAACCCCGGCCACTCGGTTGTCGTCGCCGAGGACTTCGATCACAGGCGCGGTGACGAGTTCGATACCGCGGGCGCGGAGCCGCTGCTCGTCGGCGGGATCGAGATCCCCGATCGCGGCGGAGAACAGGACGACGCGGTCGCTCCACTGTCGCACGAGCCGCGCCTGGTGCAGGGACATCAGGGATGTCGCGAGCACGCCCAAGTGCTGATCGCGTACCTCCCACCCGTGGCAGTAGGGGCAATGCAGCACGCTCGTGCCCCATCGCTCCGCCAGACCAGGGACGTCGGGTAGTCCGTCGGTGATGCCGGTCGCCACGACGAGCGCGCGGCTCTGCTCGACCCGACCGTCTGTCAGCACCACGACAAGACGACCATCCACGTCGCACACGCCGTCGACGGCACCGTCGAGGAACTCGATCCCGTAACTGGCAGCTTCCGCGCGGCCCTTCCGCACTAGCTCGGTCGGTGGGGTGCCCTCGTTGCCGAGGACGCCGTGCATGTGGTCAGCGAAGCGGTTGCGGGGGCTACCAGCGTCGATCACGAGCACCCTTCGCCGCGCCCTGCCGAGCATGAGCGCCGCGGACAATCCCGCCGCACCGCCGCCGACCACAATCACGTCCCACGTCGATGAAGTCGATGAAGTCGATGAACAAGCCGAAGCAGTCATGAGACCAGTCCAGAAGGTCGCTGCCGATATTGCAAGCTGGCTTGCTGAATCGGCAAACATGGGTTGGTCTTCGAATCGACACCCCAGGGCGGGGACGCAAGAGGCATCACACGACCGCACGGGCTGGAGCCACGAGGCGATTTGCCGTTTCGGCATGAGGATTTTCACCGCCGCCGACGGGCCGCGTACCGTCGAACCGCGCTGT
This sequence comes from uncultured Actinomycetes bacterium, assembly GCA_964476495.1. Lineage (GTDB taxonomy): Bacteria > Actinomycetota > Actinomycetes > Mycobacteriales > Nakamurellaceae > Nakamurella. The sequence goes on from CAYZBB010000098.1 coordinate 19,883, forward strand.
TGAGAACAGTTATCGCAAGCGGTGAGGGGCTCGATGCCCCGCCCTGTCACAGAAAGCACACCATGACCGCACGTCGCACTCGCCTCTCCGGCGCCGCCGTCCTGCTAGCCGCGGGCCTCGCGCTCGCCGGCTGCTCCGCGACCGCTCCCGCCGAGACGCCTTCGCCCGCCGACCACGCCGCGGCCGCCGGCTACCCGGTGACCGTGACCTCCTGCGGGCACGACTTCACCTACGAGCACGCGCCCTCGCGAGTCGTGCTCGGCAACTACCGCACCCTGGCGACGCTCGACGCGCTCGGGGTCGCGGACTCCGTCTACGGGTACGTCCTCGGCCCCGACGACCGAGGCCAGGCGCCGGCCGGACTGCCCGAGAACCTCGAGCTCGTCTCCCGGGACACGATCCCCGCGCGCGAGCCGGTCATCGCCGCCAAGCCGGACCTGTTCTTGTCGTTCAACGAGGCGCAACTGGTCGAGCAGGGCACGCTGTCCTACGACGACCTCGCCGGTGTCGGCGCGAACGCCTACGTCATGGGCGGCTACTGCGTCAACCCGTCGGGCAACCAGACCATCGCGACCGTATACACCGACATCGACAACCTCGGTGCGATCTTCGACGTGCCCACGCAGGCAGCCGAGCTGAACGACGAGCTCCGCGATCGGGTCGCCGCCGCCAAGGCATCGCTGAACGGCAGCACCGCCACCGTCGCGTTCCTCAAGGTCGTCGGCGGGAAGGTCTACGCGATCGGCGGCTACCCCGCGTCCGCGTTCCTCGACGCGCTCGGACTGCAGAACCAGTTCGCCGACCTGCCGACCCCGTTCGCCGAGCTCAACACCGAGCAGGCGCTCGCAATGACGCCCGACATGGTTTTCGTGAACTACGTCGGCGACGAGCAGGCCGCCATCGCCGACCTCGCCGCCGCCCTTCCCGATCTGACTGCGGTGAAGGAGGGTCGCGTCCACGGCGCGAATGAGAACCTCGCGCAGGGCAGCGGCGTCGGCATCATCGACGCTCTCGAGGCGGCCGCAGCCGACGTCAAGACCGCGATCGGGAACTGAGCCATGACCGAGGACACCGGCGAGCAGTCCGTGCAGGGCTTCTGGGACGACGTTCGGGCCAACCCGAACCGCTCGGCGCAGCAGTTTTGGAATGACTTCTACGCCGAGCACAGCTGGGGCGAGCGCGGCCCAGTCGGGCGGTGGCTCGCCGCCGAAGTCGAGGCGGTGGCGCCCGGCAACGCCCTCGACCTCGGCTGCGGCGAGGGGTCGGACGCACTCTGGCTCGCCGGCCGCGGCTGGACCGTGCTCGGCGTGGACGTGTCGACCACGGCCCTCGACCGGGCGCGCGAGCACGCCGCGCGCCTGGGCCTGACCGACCATGCCCGTTTCGAGCAGCACGACCTGGCGGGCAGCTTTCCCGAGGGGACGTTCGACCTCGTATCGGCGCAGTTCCTGCACTCCCCGGTCGCGGCTCCCGGCGAGCGCGAGGGCATCCTGGCCCGCGCGGCGCAGGCCGTCGCTCCGGGCGGCCGGCTGCTGGTCGTCTCGCATCAGGGGATGCCGTCGTGGGCGGGCGAGCGGCCGGCCGAGCTCACGCTGCCGACCCCGGAGGAGAACCTCGCCGTCCTGCGTCTCGCGCCGGGTGAGTGGGAGACCGCCAGGTCGGAGACCGTACTCACCGACGTTCCCGGACCCGGCGGGCAGCCTGGCACTCGCGAGGATCACATCCTGCATCTGCGTCGCGTCGTGGCCGCCTGAGCGCAAGCGTAGGCAGCGGGGCGTGGTAGCAAGGGACCATGCCGGATCAGCAACAACCCAATCCCGACCTCACGCAGGTTGTCCTGCGCGAGGTCGGTCCGCGCCTGCGCGCGGCGCGGCTGAAGCGGAGCCTGACGCTGGGGGCCCTAGCCGAGCTCACCGGGATCTCCGCATCGACGCTGTCGCGCATGGAGGCGGGCAAGCGGGCGCCGAACCTCGAGCTGCTGATCCCCGTCACGCGGGCGCTGCGGATCAGTCTCGACGACCTGCTCATGTGGAACGCACCCGATCCGCGCGTGCAGGCCCGGACCCGTCGCTTCGGAAACCTCACGGTCGAGTACCTCTCGCCGGAGACCGCGCCGGTGCAGACGTTCAAGATGACGTTCCGCCCGTCGCCCGGCCCCATCCAGACGCGCAGCCATGACGGCTACGAGTGGGTCTACGTCCTGCGCGGCAAGGCCCGCGTCATCCTCGGCGACAGAGACCTCGTCGTTGAGGCGGGACAGGCCGCGGAGTTCGACACCCGGATCCCGCACGGCGTCGCGGCCCTCGGGAACGAGCCGCTGGAGATGCTGGCGATCTTCAATCGCAGCGGCGAACGCCTGCACCTGCCCGGCATCAGCGACCGCTACGACCTGCCGGACTGAGCTGCGGGACGGCTGGGCGCCGGCTGATTTTCGCTTCCGGCGAACCGCGAGACGCCGGTGGAACAAACATCGGTTCGAGAGCCTTGAGTGTCTCAGACTCAACTCTTGAAGGGTGTTCACATGACCGATATCCGTCGCCTGCCGGTGCTGTCCCTGTCGGACGTCGTGGTGCTGCCCGGCATGGTCGTGCCGATCGAGCTGGACGAAGCCGCCCAGGCGGCCCTGGACGCAGCTCAAGCCGCCGCGCAGGCCGCCCGAGCCGGCGGCGAACCCGGCAAGGCCGAACTGCTGCTCGCGCCGCGCCTGCCCGACCGCTATGCCACGTTCGGCGTCGTCGCGACCGTGGAGCAGGTCGGCCGGCTGGCCGGCGGAGCTCCCGCGGCCGTGCTGCGCGCCGGGCAGCGGGCCCGCATCGGCACCGGTGTGTCCGGGCCGGGTGCCGCGCTGTGGGTGCAGGCCGAACTCGTCGCCGACGAGGCCACCGCCGAGCAGTCGGCGCGGGCCAAGGAGCTGGCCGCCGAATACAAGTCGTTGGTGATCGCCAACCTGCAGAAACGCGACGCCTGGCAGGTGATCGACACCGTCGAGAAGATGACCGACCCGTCGGTGCTGGCCGACGCCGCCGGCTGGGCCCCTTACCTGACGGGCGAGCAGAAGCGCCAGATCCTGGAGACCCCGGACGTGGTTGCACGTCTGGAGCTGCTGATCGAGTGGACAAAGGCCCACCTGAACGAGATGGACGTGGCCGAGAAGATTCGCGACGACGTCCGCGAGGGCATGGAGCGCTCCCAGCGGGAGTTCCTGCTGCGCCAGCAGCTGGCCGCGATCCGCAAGGAATTGGGGGAAGGCGAACCCGACGGAACCGACGACTATCGCTCCCGGGTGGAGCAGGCCGACCTGCCGGACAAGGTCCGCGAGTCGGCGCTGCGCGAGGTCGGTCGGCTGGAGCGGGCCAGCGACCAGTCGCCCGAGTCGGGCTGGATCCGGACCTGGCTGGACACCGTGCTCGAGCTGCCCTGGACGACGACCACGCAGGACAAGACGGACGTGACGGCGGCCCGCGAGGTGCTGGACGCCGACCACCACGGCCTGGACGACGTGAAGGACCGGATCGTCGAGTACCTGGCAGTACGCAGCCGGCGGG
>CAYZBB010000099.1:0-9182 GCA_964476495.1 uncultured Actinomycetes bacterium
GGCGTTCTGCTGCTGGTCAACAACTACACCGGCGACCGGATGGCCTTCGACATGGGCAAGGAGATGGCCGAATCCGAGGGTGTCAAGGCCGAGATCCTCATGATCAACGACGATGTCGCGGTCAAGGACTCCACCTACACGATCGGACGGCGTGGGGTGGCCGGGAACTTCTTCGTCATCAAGGCCGTCGGCGCGGCCAGCGAACGCGGCGACAGCCTGGAGGAGGTCGTCCGGATCGGCAAGAAGGTCAACGACGTCACACGAACGATGGGCGTCGCACTCACCGCCTGCACCCCGCCCGCCAAGGGTTCGACGTTGTTCGAACTCGGGGCCGACGAGATGGAGATCGGCGTCGGGATTCACGGCGAGCCCGGTCGCGAGCGGGCCACGCTCAAGTCCGCCGACGAGATCGTCGACCTGCTGCTCGACGCGGTGGTCCCCGACCTGCCGTACGAGTCCGGTGACCGGGTCGCGCTGATGATCAACGGACTGGGCGGCACGCCGATCAGCGAGCTGTACATCCTGTATCGGCGCGCCCACCAGCAGCTGGCAGCCAAGGGCATCACCGTGGCCCGCAGCTACGTCAACGAGTACTGCACCTCCTTGGACATGGCCGGCGCGTCGCTGACCCTGGTCAAGCTGGACGACGAGATCGAGGAGCTGCTCGAGGCACCGGCGGAGATACCGAACCGGGTCTTCTGATCCGCTCCCGCGGACGGGCAGCCCGGCCTGATGGCCGGGTTGCCCGACGGCGGTGCGCCGTGCCGCGGCCTGCGTGACACCATCAAGCCCCGGCGGGTGCAACCGCGCCCGCCGGGTTTCTCGACGGGTGGGGGTCCTGCGATGCACCAGGTTCGGGTCGCGGTGGTGACGGGCGGTGGCAGCGGGATAGGCGCTGCGGCGGCGCTGGCGCTGGCGGCGGACGGCTGGCAGGTCGTGCTGATGGGTCGACGGCTCGATCCGTTGGCACAGGTTGCGGCGTCCGGCGCGGATCTGCCGGGTGGTCTGGTCGCCCGGCCCGGCGACGTGACCGACGAGGCCGCCGTCGCCGGCGTTTTCGACGGCGCGGTGGCCGAGTTCGGCCGGGTCGATCTGCTGTTCAACAACGCCGGCATGTTCGCCCCGTCCCGCGACCTGGACGAGATCCCGATGGACGAATGGAATGCCGTCGTCGCGGTGAATCTGACCGGGGCATTCCTGTGCGCCCGCGAGGCGTTCCGGGTGATGAGGACCCAGAACCCGTGCGGTGGCCGGATCATCAACAACGGATCCATCTCCGCGCACACGCCACGGGTGCGGGCCGCCGCCTACACCACGACGAAGCACGCGATCACCGGGCTGACCAAGTCGATCTCGCTGGACGGGCGACCTTACGACATCGCCTGCGGGCAGATCGACGTCGGCAACGCGGCCACCGATCTGACGGCCCGCTGGGAGGGGGGTACGCCGCAGCCGAGCGGCATGCTGGTGGTGGAGCCGCAGATGGACGTCCGGGATGTCGGCCGCGCGGTGGCGTTCATGGCCTCGTTGCCGTTGGACGCCAACGTCCAGACGATGACGGTCATGGCCACCAAGATGCCGTACGTCGGGCGTGGCTGATCCCGGTCGGGCGTTCTCATCCCGTCCGGTGTCGCGACCGGTCGGCGGATCGCGCGGGGGTCGCTGACACGTTCGTGTGACCACATTCACCGCAACGTCGACGGAACCTCCGCTGATACTGGTACAGCCGCGCATCAACGGCGGCTCCGCCGAAGCTCCGAGTCGACCAGGGAGGCGATGATGCTCCGACCGATGCTTCTCGGCAAGATCCACCGCGCCACCGTCACCGAGGCGAACCTCGACTACGTCGGGTCGATCACCATCGACTCGGACCTGCTCGATGCCGCCGATCTGCTGCCCGGCCAACAGGTGGACGTGGTCGATGTCACCAACGGCGCCAGGCTGAGCACGTACGTGATCGCCGGCGATCGGGGCAGCGGGACGGTGGGCATCAACGGTGCTGCCGCCCATCTGGTGCATCCCGGGGACATCGTGATCATCATCGCGTACGGGTTGCTGACCGACGCCGAGGCGCGGTCCCGGCCGCCGAAGGTGGTGTTCGTCGACGCGGCCAACCGTATCGTCCAGCTCGGCACCGACCCCGGCGACGTCCCGCTAGGCTTCGGCCTCGTCCCCAGCGGCGTCGGCCGCTCCTGACGCCAGCGCCTTCTCCACCCGCTCCCGCGCCCCGTCCAGGAACCTCGTGCAGATGGCGGCCAGGTGTTCGCCGCGTTCCCACAACGCCAAGGATTCGTCCAGCGACAGCCCGCCGGCCTCCAGCCGGGCCACCACCTGCGCCAGCTCGTCGCGGGCGTGCTCGTAGCTGGCGGCCAGTTCCGGCCGCTCGGCCGTCGTGTCCGGTGTCGGCACCAAGAACTCCTTTGCCTCAGTCGGTCCGGGCGTGTTCGGGACCGGAGCTGACGGCGAGCACCGCACCGTCGGCCACGCGGATCCGCAGGTCGGCGCCCGGCGGGGCGTCGGCGACCGAGCGAACCACGGCGCCCCCGCTCTGCACCACCGCGTAACCCCGGGCAAGGGTGGCACTCGGGCCGAGCGCGGCCAGCTGTGCGCGCCGGTGCGCGAGGTCCCGGTCGATCCGCTCCAGCACGACCGCAACCAACGATCGGCTCCGGTCCCGCAGGCCGAGTACGTCGGCCTCGCGACGGGCGATGGGGGTCAGCGGGTCGGCCAGCACGGCGGCGCCGGTCAGGCGGCGTAGCAGCGCCTGTTCGGTGGTGACCCAGCCGGCCAGCGCGCGCCGGGCCCGGGTCCGCAGCTGCTCGACCTCTCGACGCTCGACCGTCGCGTCCGGCACCACGCGCTTCCCGGCGTCCGTGGGGGTGGAGCAGCGGACGTCGGCCACGTCGTCGACGATCGGGTGGTCGGGCTCGTGGCCGATCGCCGACACCACCGGGGTGCGGCAGTGCGCGACGGCCCGGCACAGCGTCTCGTCGGAGAATGGCAGCAGGTCCTCCATGCTGCCGCCGCCGCGGGCGAGCACGATCACCTCGACGTCGGGGTCGGCGTCCAGCCGCACGAGCGAATCGATGATCTGGGTGACCGCCGATACTCCCTGCACCGCAGGGTTCTCCACCCGGAACCGAACCGCCGGCCAGCGGGCTCGGGCGTTGGCCAGGACATCCGACTCGGCAGCGCTGGCCCGGCCGGTGATCAGTCCCACCACGCGCGGGAGGAACGGCAACGGTCGTTTGCGTCGTGGGTCGGTCAGCTCCTCGGCCGCCAGCAGCCGGCGCAGCCGCTCGAGCCGGGCGAGCAACTCGCCGATGCCGACCGGATGCACCTGATCGACCCGGAAGTGCAAGGTGCCACGCGCGGGGTAGAACTCGAACCGCCCGTGCACCACCACCCGGGAGCCCTCAGACGGGGTCGGATTCAACGAGGTCAGCAGCGTCCGGGAGCACGTCACCTGCAGGGACATCGGCACCGATGGGTCACGCAGCGTCAGGAACGACATCTGGGACCCGGACCGCATGTTGACCTGCGCGATCTGCCCCTCAACCCAGGCCGCGGGCGCCTTGGCGACGTATTCGGTCATCCGCTGCGCGAGGGCGCGCACCGGCCACGGATTTTCTCGGGTCGTGTCGCCCGCCTTCGCAGGGATTGGGGTGCGGGTAGGGCTGGGTGGCTGGTCAGGCATGGGTGGGTGCCGGGCTCGATGTAGTGGCAGGGCTGGGTGGGTGGGATGGTGCGGATTCACGACTCCTGCGCGCCAAGGGTGACCAGTCGATTGCTCAGCAGCGTCAGGAAGGGTGCACGGTTGTCGCGGGCCTGTTCGTACGCCAGCAGCGTCGAGACCTCATCCGCGGTGAGTTCCCGCAGATGCCCTCTGACCTGCGACAAGGTCATCGTGTCGTAGCCGGGGAGAGCGGCAGGTCCGTCGTCGTTCGTGGCACCCTCATCGTTCGGGGCGCTCTGGTCGACGTCTCCGATCGACGCGGCGGGAGTGAGCGGCTCCGGTCCGGGCTGGTCGTCCGGCTGGTCCGTGACTGTCGCCTCCTGCGCAGGTTGGCCTTCCGCGTCGTTCGATGGCTTGTCCGCCGGCTCATGCGCAGTGCCGTTGGACGACTGGGCCGGCTGGCCCATCCGTTCGACCGCCGGCTCGTCGCTCCTGGCTTCCGGCGCAGACGGTGCCCGGGTGGCTGTGTCGATGACCGAGTCGATGACCGAGTCGATGACCGAGTCGACCACCTCCGCGGCCGCCTCGGTCGCGGTCGTGGCCGTGCCGGACAACGCGGTGGTCTCGGGTGTGCGCAGCCGTGCGTGGTCGATGGGCGATGGTGCCTCGCCCACGGCTGCCGGTGTGGTCGTCGGCTGGGCCGCTGTGGTTGTCGGCTCGGCCGGAGCCGTGCTGCGGGCCGCCGCGGTCCTTTTCCCGCCGGCAGTGGCGGCAGTGGCGGCCGCGCCGGCGGATGACCTCGGTGGCGTCGCCGGACCGGTGTCCTCGTCGAAGGTCGCCCACGCGGGGTTCTCCTCGGGTCGTCCGCCGATGAACCCGCCGAGCAGTTCGTCGCCACGGGTGGCCAGCGTGGTGATCTCCTGCTGGACCCTCATCGACAACCGCATCGCGTTGCCGACGACCGTCACCGGGATGGCCGGGATCTCCTCCGGGAGGGACCGCACCAGCTGGATGCCGGTGGCGACGATGCCGGCGGCGACCCGTACCGGCAGGGGAAGCGTGATGGCCATGGTGACAAGCCTGCCCCATCGTGGGTCATGGCCGCACTCCGGTCGGCGTGGAACCCTGCCGGTGGCCGCGGACCTACGATGGCGCAATGACCCCCGCTCCCCAGGCCCGGGCCACCTCGCCCGCCAAGCGCGTCCTGCTGGCCAGCCCTCGCGGATACTGCGCCGGCGTCGATCGGGCAGTGGTGACGGTCGAGAAGGCACTCGAGCAGTTCGGCGCGCCGGTCTACGTGCGCAAGCAGATCGTCCACAACAAGCACGTGGTGGCGAACCTGCAGGCGCGCGGGGCGGTCTTCGTCGAGGAGACCGACGAGGTGCCGGAGGGGGCGCTGGTGGTGTTCTCCGCCCACGGGGTTTCGCCGGCGGTGCACGAACAGGCGCAGCAGCGGCAGTTGCGGGTGATCGACGCGACGTGTCCGCTGGTCACGAAGGTGCACAAGGAGGCGCGACGCTTCGCCGCCGACGACTACGACATTCTGCTGATCGGGCATCGCGGGCACGAGGAGGTCGAGGGCACCCAGGGGGAGGCGCCCGAGTCCATCAGCCTGATCAACGACCCATCGGACGTGGAGTCGATCACGGTACGCGATCCGGAGAAGGTGATCTGGCTCTCGCAGACCACGCTCTCCGTGGACGAGACCCTGGACACCGTGGACCTGCTGCGCAAACGGTTCCCGTTGATGACCTCGCCGCCCAGCGACGACATCTGCTACGCGACGCAGAACCGGCAGGAGGTGGTCAAGCAGATCTCCCCGGATTGTGACCTGGTCGTCGTGGTCGGATCGAAGAACTCGTCGAATTCCGTGCGCCTCGTCGAGGTGGCCAAGGCCGCCGGCGCGGACGCGGCCTACCTGGTCGACGACGCGAGCGAGATCGACGAGGCGTGGCTGGATGGGGTGGCGACCGTCGGCGTGACCAGCGGGGCGTCCGTACCCGACGACCTGGTCGCAGGGGTGCTGGCGCACCTGCGCGAACGCGGCTTCCCGGAGGCCGAGGAGTTCACCGCGGCGACCGAGACCCTGACGTTCTCCCTGCCGAAGGAGCTGCGCCGGCCGGCGACGCGCGAGACTGCCTGAGCGGGCCGTGTCGGGCTGTGTCGGGCCGACGGTCATTCACCCACGAGCACGGTCGGCCGACGTCCGTCGCGCCCCGTGAAGGAACGTCGCGCCCCGTGAAGGAACGTCGCACCACGCATGCGGTGTGCGACGTTCGCCGATACTGTGCGACGTCCGCCGGCGGGACGCACACCGCCCGTGCCCGCCGAGCCAGGCCTACAGCCGCCGCACCCCCGCCGACCTGGGCCGCAGTGGCTGCGCGACGATCCGGATGAGTCCGATCAGCACCGCGGCCGCCGTCCCCATCGCCATCGTGGGGAACGTCGCGATGATCCGCAGTGCCGTCCCGTACAGACCGCCGGCGTCAGTGAAGATCATGCCGCCGACCACCAGCCCGACCACAAGCACCAGCGGCGGCTGCACCATCGCGGTGAAGATCGATCCGCGGCGCACCAGCAGGGCCGCCCCCAGGATGCCGAGATAGAAGCCGATCCGCAGTCCCCAAGCGAGGACACCCACCGTCAGCCCGTCGATCGCCGCTCCGGCCAGCGTGCAGGCGAGGGCCAGGATGATCACTGCCCAGGACGGCCAGCCGCGGACCGAGGACACCACCGAGGCGTCGGCCAATCGCGGACGCGCCGCAGTGTTCGTGGTCACCCGTCAACGGTAGCGTCCCGCGTGCGTGCCGGACGTGCCTGCACCCGCGGGACGTACGCCTGCTGCGCCGCCTCCCGTTGGACGGCGGCCTCGGCCGCTGCCGCGGCGGCCTCCTCCAGCGGGTCGGCAGAGCGTCCGAACGGCGGTTCCGCGGGAACCAGTGTGGCCGTCTCCACCTGGTCGAGGCTGGGCAGCCGCTCACCCGTCACCCCCAGGTCGACGAATCGGCGCGCGGACACCATCACCCGGGTTTCCAGCGACCGCACGGTGCTGTTGTAGGACCGGACCGCACGATCAAGGCCGGCGCCCACCGCGGCCAGGTGGTTGGCCAGGGTCCCGAGCCTGCGGTGCAGGTCCCGACCAAGGGCGTGGATCTCGGCCGCGGACGCGGACAACCGGTCCTGGCGCCAGACGTGCGCCACGGTGCGTAGCAGTGCGATCAACGTGGTCGGCGTGGCGATCACCACATTCCGCCCGAACGCGTGGTCCGCCAGGCCAGGGTCGACGGACAGGGCCGCGTCCAGTAGCGGTTCGCCCGGCACGAACAGGACGACGAACTCCGGTGCGGGCTGGAAGTGCCGCCAGTAACCCTTGCCGGCGAGCGCGTCGACGTGACCGCGAACAGCACGGGCGTGCGCGGCGAGCAGCGCCGCTCGCCGCCGATCGTCTGGGCAGTCGGCCGCCTCCAGGTAGGAGGTGAACGGGACCTTCGCGTCCACCGGAATCTGCCGGTCGCCCGACAACCGGATGATCATGTCCGGACGTACGCCCGCGGCGTCCGGATCGCCGGACCGTGCGCCGACCTGGGTTTCGAAGTCGCAGTGCTCGACCATGCCGGCGAGTTCGACGACCCGCCGCAGTTGCATCTCACCCCATCGCCCACGCACCTGTGGTGCGCTGAGCGCACCCGCGAGGGAGCGGGTGTGCCGATTGAGGTCGGCCGAGGTGCTGTACAGGGCCGACACCTGCTCCCGCAGCCCCGCGTAGGCGGCGGCACGGTCGCGTTCCACCTCGTGCAGGTGCTGCTCGACCCGCTGCATGGCGTCGGTCGCCGGGCCGAGCAGCGCATCCAGTGCGTCGGCGGAACGGGTGCGGGGGTGCGCGCGCCCGATCAGCACGCCGATCGCGATGCCGGCGACCAGCAGCAGCGCCCCGAGGAGCAGTCCGGAGGAGTCCATGGCGCTGATGATGCAGGGGACGTCCGACAGCCAGGGGACGTCCGACAGTCAGGGGACATCCGACAGCCCTGTGGTGCAAGCACCGCGACCGGCCGTCCTCGTCGGCGGTGCTGATCGGGCCGGCGAGGATCCCCGCACGGTCGGCTCGATCCGGCGCGCCGGATGCACTACCCTTCCGGGTCATGACGGGCTGCGGCATCCCGCTGGTGGGTCGGCGCGAGATCGACCTCGCGCGTGTGACCAGCGCCGCCTGTCCCCGAACGGCCGCCTGACCGGCCGTCATCGGCATCGCGAGCCGCTCATCGGCCTCGATCGCGATGCCAGTCCTCCGTCACCGCTTCCGCGCGCGACGCCGCGTACCCGCACCGATCGTCGACACCCGACACCGGAGTGAAACCATGGCGCTTCCCGATTTCCTGATCATCGGCTCACCCAAGGCCGGATCCACCGCGCTGCACGACGCACTCACGCAGCACCCCGACCTGTTCCTATCCACGCCCAAGGAACCGAAGTTCTTCATGTGCGACGAGCGGCCACCGGACCCGGCGCACCAGAAGGGACCGGGGGACGCGCACAGCGCCCAGGAATGGGTCTGGGAACGCGCGGCCTACGAAAGGCTGTTCGACCCGGCTCCGGCCGGGACGCTGCGGGGCGAATCGACCCCGTTCTACTTGTGGGACACCGCCGCGCACCGGCGGATCCACGCGGTGGTCCCGGACGTGAGGATGATCGCCGTCGTGCGCGATCCCGTCGACCGGGCCTATTCCAACTGGGTCCACCTGTGGTGCGACGGACTCGAACCGGAAGGCGACTTCATGGCCGCGTGCCGGCTCGAGCAGTCCCGCATCGCCGCGGGTTACGCGCCGTTCTGGCGCTACCTGGAAACCGGCTTGTACGGACGCCAGCTCGAGCACCTGTTCGGCCTCTTCCCGCGCGAGCAAGTGTTCGTGCTGCGCTACCGGCAGCTCATCGACGACACCGCCCAGATCCTCGACCGGATCTGCGAATTCCTGGGGGTGCGGACCGGCGTGGTCCGCACGATCCCGGGCTCGAACGTCAAGGACTGGGTGCCGGACACGCCGGTCAACCGAGTCTTGCAGCGAGGTGTTCGGCTCGGCGCGGCAGTGGGCGCTCACCTGCCGCCGCAGATCTGGCGGCAGGGGGAGAAGGCGGCCCTCGCGCTGTTGCAGCGTGGCCACCATCGCCGCCCGCCGCTGGACGTCGACCAGCGCGCCGAGCTGCTGCCCTACTTCGCCGCAGACAACGTCCTGCTGAGCGAGTTGACCGGTGTCGACCATTCGGACTGGCAGAACGAAAAGGGACGGGGGGCCTTCACCGAACGCGCGTGACGGCGCGTCCGCCCCTCGCGCAAGCACTCCCCGCTCGAGTCGACTCCAGGCAAGTTGATCATGGCGCGCTGCCAAGGTCGTACGGCGTGTCGCGCAGTATCGTCGGCGTGTCGCCGGCAGCGCACCATGATCAACACCGGATCAGCCCGGGATCAACACCGGATCAGCCCGGGATCAACACACCGGATCAGCCCGGGATC
>CAYZBB010000099.1:9282-23314 GCA_964476495.1 uncultured Actinomycetes bacterium
CCCGGGATCAACACCGGATCAGCCCGGGATCAACACACCGGATCAGCCCGGGATCCAGTTGAACTCGTCCGGGTCCGGGCCGGTGCGCTCGTTGCGGTTGAGTGCGGAGATCAGCGCCATGTCGGTCTCCGCCAGCTCGAAATCGAAGATGGCGGAGTTCTCGGCCATCCTGGCCGGCTTGAGCGACTTCGGGAAGACGATGCTGCCCTGCTGGACATGCCAGCGCAGCACCACCTGGGCCGGGGTGCGGCCATACCGTTCGGCTACGTCGACCACGACCGGGTCGGTCAGCACGCGTCCCTTGGCGATCGGTGACCAGGCCTCGGTGGCGATCTCGTGCTCGGCGTCGAAGGCCAGCAGATCGGTCTGGGTCAGGTACGGGTGCACCTCGATCTGATTGACCGCCGGCCGCACCGTGAACTTCTCGTGCAGCCGTCGCAGATGATGGGGCTGGAAGTTCGACACGCCGATGGCCCGCGCGCGGCCATCCGCATAGATCTTCTCCAGCGCTCGCCAGGCGTCGTCGAAACCGATTTTCGGCAGTGGCCAGTGGATCAGGAACAGGTCGATCCGCTCCAGGCCCAGGTCGAGCAGCGTCCGATCGAACGCGCGCAGGGCATCGTCGTAGTCGTGGAACCCGTTGTTCAGCTTGCTGGTGACGAACACGTCGTCGGCGTCGAGGTCGTGGGCGGCGAGCGCCTCGCCGACCTGCTTCTCGTTGCCGTACATCTCGGCCGTGTCGATGTGCCGGTAGCCCGCATCCAACGCGGCGGTGACGGCCGCGAAGGTGTCCTCCGGCCGGATCTTGAAAACGCCGAAGCCCAGCTGGGGGATCCGCACGCCGTTGTTCAGTTCGATCATGGGCACCGCGACGGTCTCGGTCATGGTGGGACCTCTCCTACTCGACTGCACGAACAGCGTCGACCGTACGCGGGAGAGGACGGCCGGTTCAGGCGGGGACGAACACCGTCCGCAGATCGTTGGACCCGTCGGGGCGCTGGGCCTCGAAGTACACGCGCAGCCCGGCCGGCAGCCGCGCGATGGTGACGTAACGCAGGGTATGCCCGTCCCGGTCGAACGGGCCGGCCACCGGCTCGAACTCGTCCGGGGTCGCGCCGACGGCGAAACCGGTTCGTTCGAACCAGTTCTCCGCTGCGCTCGCCCGGCCGTCGTAGCTGGCCAGCCACTTTCCGTCGGTCTCCCAGGCGCTGGTGATGCGCACACCCCTCGCGTCCCAGGATCGCTGCGTCGGTGCCAGCGCGACCCGCCGCCGCGTCCAGGTCAGGCCGTCGCCGCTGGTCAGGTAGACCGACCGCATGCGGTCGGCCTCGTCATCGCCGCGGTCGAGCAGATGCTCGCAGGCCCACATCCGCCAGTTGTCGCCGTCCCGCGTGACCACCACGTCCTTCCATGCGGAATAGACGTCACCGGGCAGGACCACGGTGCGGGTGCCGTCGGCCAGGTCGGCGATGTCACCGCCCGGCCCGGTATCCACCGCCTCCACCCACCAGTGCTTGGATCCGAATGTGGAACAGCTCACATAGATGCGCCAACCGCCGTCCGGCCGGCGGATCAGCGCCGGCCGTTCGAGCGAGGCGCACGCGAAGGACTGTGCCGACAGGACGGCAACGGGTTCGAAGTGCACGCCGTCCGACGAGGAGGCGACAACGTTGGCGTACCCGCGGCCCTGGTCAACTGGCCGGCGTAGGCGGTAGGCGAGGAAGAACCGCCCGTCCTGGTGCACGACGCTGGGGCCGCCGGCCCAGAAGCCGGACCCGATTCCCGGGGGGTCGACCACCACGGTCGCCGGCTGGTCGGACAGTGCTCGGCCCAGCAGGTCGAGAATCGTCACGCGCAGAGCATACGGACAGCGAACGGCGGTGCCCGGCCGGTCACCTCTTTCGGTCGATCGGTGATGGCCTCGAACCACGGTATGATTCGCCCATGTCTGTCCAGGGAGTGCTCTTGGTGTGCCGCCGCGAGGTCGACCTCGTGCGCGTTGCCAGCGCTACCTGTTGTCCCGCCGCCTGACACCCGCCGTTCATTGCGCCGGGCTGTCACTCCGGCGCGACCGCCCACCAGCGAACTCGTCGTGTCGGTATGACGGTGCCCGGCTGTCTCACGAGGACGTAGATGCCCACCGCACAGCCAGACACCGAGACCTTGGCCGATCACGGACCGCGTCCGGCCGACGTCGCCGCGCAACCGGCGGTCGACCGGCCCGCGCGTCGGCCGGTCGCCGCGCGCACCGGCGCACCGGCTCGTAGCGGCGCCCCCGCCCGAGGTGCCCGGCACGGTCGGCCCGGTGGTCAGGGCCAGTGGGCGCTCGGACACCGCGAACCGCTCAACCCCAACGAGCGGATGAAGAAGGACGACGACGGCCTGCACGTGCGGCAGCGGATCGAGAACCGGTACCGCCACACCGGCTTCGACGACATCGACCCGGCCGACCTGCGGGGGCGTTTCCGCTGGTGGGGCCTGTACACGCAGCGTGCCCCCGGCATCGACGGCGGCCGCACCGCGGTCCTGGAGCCGGAGGAGCTCGAGGACAAGTACTTCATGATGCGGATCCGCGTGGACAGCGGTCAGCTGACCGTGCACGCGCTGCGCACCATCGGCGAGGTCTCCGCGAGGTACGCCCGCGACACCGCCGACCTGACCGATCGTCAGAACATCCAGCTGCACTGGGTCCGGGTTGAGGACGTGCCCGACATCTGGCAGGCCATCGAGGGCGTCGGGCTGACCACTGCCGAGGCCTGCGGCGACGTGCCGCGGGTGATCCTGGGATCCCCGCTCGCCGGGGTCGCCGCCGACGAGATCATCGACGGAACGTCGGCGATCCACGAGATCACTCGGCGGTTCATCGGCAGCGAGGAGTTCTCGAACCTGCCTCGCAAGTTCAAGACCGCGATCTCCGGCTCGCCCCGCCAGGACGTCACGCACGAGATCCAGGACGTCGCCTTCACCGGTGTCGTGCACCCCGAACTTGGACCCGGATTCGACCTGTGGGTCGGCGGCGGACTGTCCACCAACCCGATGCTGGGCCAGCGGCTGGGTGCCTGGGTCCCGCTGGAGGACGTTCCGGACGTGTGGGCCGGGGTGGTGGGGATCTTCCGCGACTACGGCTACCGACGGCTGCGCAACCGGGCCCGGCTCAAGTTCCTGGTCGCCGATTGGGGTGCGGAGAAATTCCGCGAAGTTCTCGAGACCCAGTACCTCAAGCGCGCGCTGATCGACGGGCCGGCGCCGGAGATCCTGACCGGGCCACGCGACCACGTCGGCGTGCACCTGCAGAACGACGGACGGTTCTACGTCGGGGTCAACCCGACCGTCGGACGGGTCAGCGGCTCGTTGCTGATCAGGCTGGCCGATCTGGTGCAGGCCCACGGCTCCGACCGGATCCGGGTGACGACCGACCAGGGCCTGGTGATCCTGGACATCGAACCGGACCGGGTCGACTCACTCGTCGCCGGCCTGGACGAACTCGGCCTGTCGGTCAAGCCGTCCACCTTCCGGCGGCACATGATGGCGTGCACCGGCCTGGAGTTCTGCAAGCTCGCCATCGTCGACACCAAGGCCCGCGGCATCGCGCTCGTCGACGAGCTGGAGCGCCGCCTGGGTGCTGCGGCGGATGACCTGCCCGCCATCACGATCAACATCAACGGCTGCCCGAATGCCTGCGCCCGCACCCAGATCGCCGACATCGGCCTCAAGGGCATGATCGTCACCAACCAGGCGGGTGAGCAGGTCGAGGGCTTCCAGGTACACCTGGGTGGAGGACTCGGTCTGGACGCGGGCTTCGGTCGCAAGGTCCGCGGTCACAAGGTCTCCGGGGATGACTTGCCCGACTACATCGAGCGGGTGGTCAAGTCCTTCGACGCGCAGCGGGAGGCAGGCGAGAGGTTCGCGCAGTGGGTGGCCCGCGCCGACGAAGCGGCGCTGCGCTGATGCGGGCGGCGCGGTGAGCGAGAACCGGGTCCCCGCCCAGTACTGCCCGTACTGCGGGGAGACCAACCTGTGGCCGGACGAGTCCGGGCACGGCGCCTGGAGCTGCCGGGACTGCCTGCGGGTGTTCTCGGTGAGGTTCATCGGGCTGGCCGGACGGTCGTCCGAGGCGAGAACCGTGCCAGAACAGGCCGGCCGGTGAGCACGACCACGCTGCGGCCTGCCGCCGAGCTGGAGGCGATCGCGACACGCGCGGCGGTCGAGCTTGCCGACGCCCCGGCCGAGCAGATCCTGAGCTGGGCCGCGGACGAGTTCGGCGCGACCTTCGCAGTCGCCGGTTCGATGCAGGACAACGTGCTGGTGCACCTGGCGTCCAGGGTGATCCCCGGCGTCGACGTGCTGTTCCTGGACACCGGTTACCACTTCATCGAGACCATCGGCACCGCGGACGCCGTTGAGGCCGTCTACCCGGTGACGCTGCGCCGGCTGCTGCCGCTCCAGACCGTCGCCGAGCAGGACGCCGAGTACGGCAAGGACCTGTTCGCCCGCGATCCCGACCTGTGCTGCGCGCTGCGCAAGGTGGCACCGCTGAACCGTGCGTTGCAGGGCTACGAGGCGTGGGCGACCGGCATGCGTCGGGCCGAGTCCGCCGCCCGGGCGCACACCCCGGTCGTGCAGTTCGACGCCAGACGCAAGCGCGTCCGCATCGCACCCCTGGCCGCGTGGTCCGACGACGATGTCGCCCACTACATCGACAAGCACAACGTCCTGGTCAACCCCCTGCTGTCCGACGAATACCCGTCGATCGGCTGCGAGCCCTGCACCCGGAAGGTCCTTCCAGGTCAGGATTCCCGGTCCGGCCGATGGGCCGGACTCGCCAAGACCGAATGTGGGATCAACACATGACCATCACCCAGACCGTCGCCGAAAGCGGGACCGCAGCCGGGAACTCCGACCGGCCGGGCGGCACCCTGTGGCTGACCGGCCTTCCCAGCGCCGGCAAGACCACCCTCGCCCGTGCTCTGGCCGACGTGCTCGCCGACCGGGGCGTCGACACCGAGTTGCTGGACGGCGACGAGGTGCGCACGCACCTGTCGGCGGGACTCGGCTTCTCCAAGCAGGACCGGGACACCCAGGTCACCCGCATCGGTTTCGTGGCCGAGTTGCTGGCCCGGCACGGTGTGCTGGTGCTGGTCCCGGTGATCGCCCCCTACGCGGACGCCCGTGACAAGGTTCGGGCGCACCACGAGGAGCGCGGCACCGCGCTGCTGCAGGTGCACCTGTCCACCCCGGTCCAGGTGTGTGCCGAGCGGGATGTGAAGGGCCTGTACGCCAAGGCGTTCCGCGGCGAAATCAGCTCGATGACCGGCGTCGACGACCCGTACGAGATTCCCGCCGATCCCGATCTGCGGATCGACACCGCCGCGGTGGACCGGGACGCGTCGGTGTCGCTGCTGCTGAACCTGCTCGTGGAAAGGGGACTGGCGTGACGGCGACCGTTCAGGACAGCCAGGAGCGTTTCGCCACCAGGCGCGTGGACAGCCCGCACCTGCGCGCGCTGGAGTCGGAGTCGATCCACATCCTGCGCGAGGTGGCGGGCCAGTTCGACAAGCCGGTCATCCTGTTCTCCGCGGGCAAGGATTCGGTGCTGGTGCTGCATCTGGCCCGCAAGGCCTTTCACCCGGCGCCACTGCCGTTCTCGCTGCTGCACGTGGACACCGGGCACAACTTCCCTGAGGTCCTGGCCTACCGCGATCGCGTCGTCGCGGCCGGCGGGCTGCGACTGGCGGTGGCCCGGGTGCAGGACTGGATCGACGACGGCCGGCTGACCGAGCGGCCGGACGGCACCCGCAACCCACTGCAGACGGTGCCGCTGGTCGACACCATCACCGCCGAGAAGTACGACGCGGTGATCGGCGGGGCCCGACGGGACGAGGAGCGGGCCCGGGCCAAGGAACGGATCTTCTCGCTGCGGGACGCCTTCGGCGGATGGGATCCGCGCAAGCAGCGGCCCGAGCTGTGGGGTCTGTACAACGGACGGCATGCGCCCGGCGAGCACGTCCGGGTGTTCCCGCTGTCCAACTGGACCGAGCTGGACGTGTGGAACTACATCGACGCAGAGGGTATCGACCTGCCCCAGATCTACTACGCACACCAGCGGGACGTCTTCCGGCGCAACGGGATGTGGTTGGCGCCCGGCGAGTGGGGCGGGCCCGACGAGGGCGAGACCGTCGAGCGGCGGTGGGTGCGGTACCGCACGGTGGGCGACATGTCCTGCACCGGGGCCGTCGAGTCGCGGGCGAGCGACGTCGGGGCCGTGATCGAGGAGATCATCGCCACCCGGATCACCGAGCGCGGCGCGACCAGGGCCGACGACAAGCTTTCCGAGGCCGCCATGGAGGACCGCAAGCGCGAGGGGTACTTCTGATGAGCGTCACACTCAACGGCACGGTCGGCACCGCGTCAGAGGGGCCGGACGCCCAGGCGCACGAACTGGCTCAGGAACTCTCGCATGCCCGCGGGCTGCTCCGGTTCGCCACCGCCGGTTCCGTCGACGACGGCAAGTCCACCCTGGTCGGCCGGCTGCTGCACGACTCGAAATCGGTGCTGTCCGACCAGCTCGACGCGGTCCAGCGGACCTCGGAGGCGCGAGGTCTGGAGACCGTCGACCTGTCGCTGCTGGTGGACGGGTTGCGGGCGGAGCGGGAACAGGGCATCACCATCGACGTCGCCTACCGCTACTTCGCCACGCCGATCCGGACGTTCATCCTGGCCGATACCCCAGGGCACGTGCAGTACACCCGCAACACGGTGACCGGCGCGTCCACCGCCGACCTGGTGGTCATCCTCACCGATGCCCGCACCGGCGTCGTCGCGCAGACCCGCCGGCACGCCGCGGTGGCCGCTTTGCTCGGGGTCCCGCACCTGCTGCTCGCCGTCAACAAGATCGACCTGGTCGACTACGACCAGACGGTGTTCGACCGGATCGCAACCGAGTTCTCCGCCTACGCAAAGGGTCTGGGCATCCACGAGATCACGGCGATCCCGATCTCCGCGCTGCACGGCGACAACGTCGTCACCCGGTCAGAACGGATCGGCTGGTACCGGGGGCCCAGCGTGCTCGAGCACCTGGAAACCGTTGAGCTGGAAGACGCGTCGGACGAAGAGGGGCTGCGCTTCCCGGTGCAGTACGTCATCCGGCCGCGGTCCGACGAGCTACCGGACTACCGCGGTTACGCCGGTCGTGTCGCCGCGGGCACGGTCCGTCCGGGTGACCCGATCGTCGTCCTGCCGTCCGGTCTGCGGTCCACGGTCAGCGAGATCGACACCGCGGACGGTCCCAGAACGGCCGCCCACAGGGGCGATTCGGTCACTCTGCTGCTGGCCGACGACGTCGATCTGTCCCGGGGGGACCTGATCGGTTCCGGCGACACGCCGGAACCGGTCACCCAGTTCACCGCGACGATCACCCAGCTCGCCGAGAAGCCGCTGCGGGCCGGGGCGAGAGCCCTGCTAAGGTACGGGGCATCGTCGACCCGGGCGCTGGTCACCACGCTGGACCACCTGCTGGACATCGACACCCTGACCTACGGGCAGGCCCCGGAGTCGTTGGCTCTCAACGACATCGCTCAGGTCACCATTCGTACCGCCGATCCGCTCCCGGTCGAGCCGTACCGGCCCGGCGGTGCCGTCGGCTCACTACTGATCATCGACCCGGCCGACGGGACCACCCTGGCCGCAGGCATGGTCGGCGACCGGCTGGCCGCCCTGCACCCACCGACCATCACCGAGGCGATAGCCGACGACGACGAGGAGGACTGGCTGTCATGACACATACGGACCGAATGGGCACCACGGAGCGATGTCCGCGCCCGGCCTGCACCGGCCGCGCCTACCCGCTCAGTCCCAGCAACGTTCACACCCCCGGTCCGTGACCGGAAGCACCGAAGGATCATCCGTGTCGATTCGTCGTTACCCCGTCCGTCTCAAATCCGCCGCCCTGCTGGGCGCCGCCGTCGCCGCGATGCTGGCGCTGACGGCCTGCGGTTCCTCGTCATCGAGTTCCGGCACCACGTCCGCCGCCGGCACCAGTCCGGCCGCCGCTTCGGGATCCGCCGCAGCCGGTGGCAGCTCCGCCGAGACCCTGCGCCTTGGCTATTTCCCGAACGTCACCCATGCCGCCGCCGTGCTGGGCGTGAAGAACGGGACCTTCCAGGAGGCGCTGGGCGACACCAAGCTCGAGACGTCCACCTTCAACGCCGGCCCGGCCGCGATCGAGGCGCTGCTGTCCGGCGCCATCGACGCCACCTTCATCGGCCCGAACCCGGCCATCAACTCGTTCGTCCAGTCGAACGGCGACTCGATCCGGATCGTCGCCGGGGCCACCGACAACGGGGCGAGCCTGGTGGTCGCGCCGGACATCAACGGTCCGCAGGACCTGAAGGGAAAGACCCTGGCCACGCCGCAACTGGGTGGTACCCAGGACGTCGCCTTGCGGAAGTGGCTGCTGGACAACGGGTTGAAGGTCCAGACGACCGGCGGTGACGACGTGGACATCGTCAACCAGGAGAATGCGCAGACGCTGGACCTGTTCAAGTCCGGTGAAATCGCGGGTGCCTGGCTGCCCGAACCGTGGGCGTCACGACTCGTGCTCGAGGCCAACGGCAAGGTGCTGGTCGACGAGAAGACCCTCTGGCCGAACGAGGAATTCCAGACCACGATCCTGATCTCCTCGCGGCAGTTCCTCGAGGATCATCCCGACACCATCAAGGCGCTCATCAGTGGCGAGATCACCGAGATCAAGGCCATCGAAGCCGATCCGACCAAGGCGCAGACGGATCTGAACGCCGCCCTTGGCGAACTCACCGGCAAACCGCTGGCGGACACCACGATCCAGGCGGCCTTCGGCAACATCAAGCCGACGTGGGACCCGCTGGCCAGCACGTTGAACACGATCGCCGAGAACGGGTTCGCCGCCGGCACCCTCGACTCGGTGCCCGACCTGAACGGGATCTACGACCTTCGGCAACTCAATGCGGTGCTCGCCGCGCAGGGCGAGAAACCCGTCAGCGCGGCCAGCCTCGGCCAGGAGTAGGGAAAGAGAATGACGACACTCGTCGACGAGTCGGAAGTCGCCTATCACGAGGACGACCCTCGGGTCGTGCCGTTGCTGAACGAGGAGCGCTCGAGCGCGGACGCGGCAGTCCGCATCGAGCACGTCACGAAGGTCTTCCACGGCCGGCACGGTTCGGTGAAGGCGTTGGACGACGTCAGCCTGTCGGTGGCTCGCGGCGAGTTCGTCTGCCTGCTGGGTGCCTCGGGGTGCGGGAAGTCCACGCTGCTGAACCTGATCAGCCACCTGGACACCCCCACCTCGGGCACCGTCACCAGTGCCGGGCGACCGGCCCTGATGTTCCAGGAATCCGCGTTGTTCCCGTGGTTGACCGCCGGGCAGAACATCTCGCTGGCCCTGAAGTACGCGGGAGTCCCGCGAGCCGGGCGTAAAGCGCGCATCGAGGAACTGCTCGACCTGGTTCGGCTGTCCGGGCACTCGGATCGGCGCGTGCACGAGCTGTCCGGCGGGCAACGGCAGCGCGTGGCGTTGGCCCGTGCGCTCGGTCAGCACAGCGATGTGCTGCTGATGGATGAGCCGTTCGCCGCACTCGACGCGATCACCCGCGACGTCATGCACGACGAGCTCACCAGGGTCTGGAAGGCAACCGGCAACAGCATCATCTTCGTCACCCACAACGTGCGCGAGGCGGTGCGGCTGGGCCAGCGGGTCGTGCTGCTGTCCTCCCGTCCCGGGCGAGTCGTGGGGCAGTGGCAGATCAACATCCGCGGGCCACGCACCATCGAGCACCCCGCGGTCGGGGCCATCGCCGCCGAGATCACCCTTCGGCTGCGTGAGGAGATCGCCAGCCACGCCCATCTCACGGTCGGCGCCGGCGGTGCCCGCTCGGTGCCCGCCTCCCTGCCGGAGCAGGCCGGAAAGGACGATAGCCGTGCCCGCGCTTGATGATTCGGTCATAGCCAAGGACGAGGTCGAGCGCGAGGACACCGCGGCCGTCGGCGCCGGTCTGGATGCCCTGGAAGAGCCGGAGCGTCACCGCGAGCCGTGGTGGCGCCGGCTGGGCAGCTCGATCGTCCCACCGTTTCTGGCCCTGCTGCTCGTCCTGGTCATCTGGGAGATCGTCTACCTGCTGCACCTCAAGCCCGAGGTCATGCTGCCGTCACCCGCCGCCGTCTTCACCGAGCTCGGGCAGCTGCTCGAGAACGGCAAGGCGTGGGAGACGATCTCGACGAGCCTGTCCCGGGGCCTCGTCGGCTTCGCGATGGCGATCGTCATCGCGGTCCCGATCGGCCTGGCGGTCGCCCGGTTCAAGTGGGTGCGAGCGTCCGTCGGCCCGCTGCTTTCCGGTCTGCAGTCGATGCCGTCGGTGGCCTGGGTGCCGCTGGCCATCCTGTGGTTCCAGATCAGCCCGGCGATGATCTACATGGTCGTGCTGCTCGGCGCAGTGCCGTCCATCGCCAACGGGCTGACCGCCGGCATCGACCAGGTGCCGCCGCTGTACACCAGGGTCGGCAAGATCCTCGGGCTGACCTGGTGGGGGCAGGCGCGGCACGTGCTGATTCCGGCCGCCCTGCCCGGCTTCCTGGCGGGTCTGCGGCAAGGATGGGCCTTCTCCTGGCGCTCGCTGATGGCGGCGGAACTGATCGTCACCTCGTCCAAGCTCGGCTTCGGGCTTGGCCAGCTGATGAACCAGGGACGGGACCTGTCGGACGCGCCGCTGCTCTACTCGGGCCTGATCCTGATCTTCGTGGTCGGTGTCGGCGTCGAGCTGATCATGTTCCGGCCGCTGGAGCGGGCGATTCTGGATGCCCGGGGTCTCACCGGTAACCGCTAGCCTGTTCGAGTGATCGCCCGTCCCCTGCCGCCGCTGATCGGATTGGCTCACGGCAGCCGCGATCCTCGGTCGGCTGCGGTGATCGGGGACGTGATGCGCGCGGCCGCGGCCCTGCGGCCCGGCCTGCGCGCGATCCCGTCGTTCCTCGATCTCAGCGAGCCCGACCTGGTCACCGCCATTTCGGTCGCCAGGGCGGAATCAGGGTTCGACGAGGCGATCGTGGTGCCGTTGCTGTTCACCGACGCCTACCACGCCACCGTCGATGTGCCCACCACCGTCGGAAACGCCCAGCAGCAAACCGGGGTCGCGCTGAGCCTGGCGGGGATCCTGGGGATGGGGGAGGAGGTGCTGGCGGCGCTGGACGAATCCGCCGCCCGTGCCCACATCGCCACGTACGAGGCGATTCTGCTCCTTGCCGTGGGCTCCAGCCGGTCGTCGGCGAACGAGGCCGTGCACCATCTGGCGCGGCGATGGAGCGAGCGGCGGGTCGGGCCGGTGTGGGCGGGCTTCGCCACCGTCGGCACCCCGTCGGCGGCCGAGGTGCTGACCCGGGCCACCACCGAGGGCCGGCGGATCGGCATCGTGCCGCTGTTCCTTGCGCCCGGCCTGCTGCTGGATCAGGTTGCCGCCCAGGCGTACCCGGCCGGTGTCGACGTGGCGGCGCCGCTGGGGACGGCGCTGGCCGAACTGGTGCTACAACGCTATCTGGAGGTTCTGCCGGCCGGCCGGGCCTGATCCGCGTCTGCGCCGCCGGGGCTTGATCGGTATCTCAGCCTGATCGGTATCTCACAGGGCGGTGACGATGATGAAGATCAGGGCAATGACGAGCACGGCCGCGATGCCTATCCAGATCCAGAACTGGATCCTCGGCCGCGCCTCGACCTCGGCGCCGATCCACTCCAGCTCCTCACCGGCGGACCGATGGTGGTCGGGCGTCGGCTTCTCGTTGTCCGACTGATCGTCCGGGGTGGTCGTCACGGGGCGCAGTCTAGTCTGCCGAACCTGCGCGGCCCGGCCGCACGTCCGACAAGTGCGCGACGTCCGCTTGGCTGATCAAAGCGGCGCGAAACCGGCCGGCCAGGCTCGGAAGCGGTGGTTTGATCAGCGTTCCGGGGCGGGTCAGCCCGATGCCGCCCATAGGTGCATGCCGGCGTACGAACGATAAGGGCGCCAGGCCAGGCCGTGCAGGGCCAGGTCCTTCGGATCGCCCGGCAGACCGAGGGCGGCCGCCCCGCGGCGAATCGCCAGGTCCTGCACCAGCAGCACGTCGTGATCGCCCAGCACCCGCATGGCCAGGTAGTCGGCCGTCCACGGACCGATTCCGGGCAGCGCCAGCAGGTCGTTGCGCACCTCGGGACCAGGCGTGTCGAGGCTCAACCGCCCGTCGGCGAGGGCAGATGCGGCGGTCAGGATCGCCTCGGAGCGACTGCGCGGTCCGGCGAACGCCGCCGGTCCCAGCGAGGCGATCCGGGAGGGCGTCGGGAACAGGTGGGTCAGGCCGGCACCGCTCGCCGTAGGAGCCGGGTCCGGCATCGCGGAGGCTGCGTGCCGGACCGGTTCGGGCAGCCGGTCGTCGGCCATCGCCACCAGGCGGGTCGCCGCGGTCCGGGCACCGGCGACCGATACCTGCTGTCCCAGCATCGTTTTGATCAGCGTCTCGGCGGCGTCCGGGGTACCGGGCACCCGCAGGCCCGGGCGGGCGGCGACCGAGCGGGCGAGGGACGGGTCGGCCCGCAGCACGTCGTCGACCTCGGTGCCGTCGCCGTCAAGGTCAAGGAGATGGCGGCACCGACTGCTGACCTCCGCGATCAAGGCCGGCGGGAAGCACAGCGTCGCCCGCACCATCGGCGAGTCATCCGGTCCGGGCAGGCGCAGCGAGATCGTGCCGACCACGGCGTCGTCGCCGGTGCCGATCCGCAGCGTCCGGGCGTACTCGCGACCACGCACGTACTCGACGCCGGGTACCGCGCGTCGACCCAGGAAGGCAAGTAGATCGTCGGAGGCGAACCGTCCGGTGACGGGCAGCTCCACGGCAACCGGGTCGGGCAGTATGGCACTCATCCGTGTCATCATGCGCTGGTGAACGACCGCCAGGCCCCGCCGACCCGTTGGGAACTGACCGTGGTCGGCGAGAAGTGGGACTGGTACGTCGACCGGTTCGACCGGCAGTACGCGGAGGGCGCCGATCTGGAGGGCGAGGCGCGTTTCGTGGACATGATGGCCGCGCGGGGGTCGACGATCCTGGACGGCGGTTGTGGCACCGGACGTATCGCCGCAGCGTTGCATCGGATGGGGCACCGGGTGATCGGGGTCGACCGGGACGCCGGGCTGATCGATATCGCCCGCCGCCGCTACCCGGGCCCACCGTTTCTGGTGTCGGATCTGCTGGACGTGCCGTCCGCGCTGGCCTCGGCGGAGGAACCGGCAGAGTTCGACATCATCGTGCTGCCCGGCAATGTGATGGTGTATCTGGCGACCGGCACCGAGCGGGACGTGTTGGAGGTCCTGGGCGGCCTGCTGGTGCCGGGTGGGCGGCTGGTGACCGGGTTCCACACCGACCGGGACTACCGGGTCGATTCCCTGGACGCCGACGCGACGGCGGTCGGGCTGGCCGTCGAGCATCGCTTCGCCACCTGGCACCTCGATCCGTGGACCGCCGACGCGGACTGGGCGGTGACCGTCTTGCGGCGACCGTCCTGACCGCCGAGCCTCCGTAGACTGACGCCTCGTGAGTCTGACCCTCGGCATCGTCGGCCTGCCCAACGTGGGCAAGTCCACCGTGTTCAACGCGCTGACCAAGGCCAATGTGCTGGCCGCCAACTACCCGTTCGCGACCATCGAACCGAACATCGGGGTGGTACCGATCCCGGACCCGCGGCTGGAGCGGCTCGCGGACGTGTTCGGTTCGGCCAGGACCGTGCCGGCAACCGTGTCGTTCGTGGACATCGCCGGCATCGTCAAGGGGGCGAGCGAGGGTGCCGGGCTGGGCAACAAATTCCTGGCCAACATCCGCGAGGCGGATGCGATCTGCCAGGTGGTGCGGGTCTTCGCCGATGATGACGTGGTGCACGTGGATGGCCGGGTCGATCCGCTCTCGGACATCGAGACCATCAACACCGAGCTGATCCTGGCCGATCTGCAGACGCTGGAGAAGGCGATCCCGCGGCTGGAGAAGGAGG